>CAYZPG010000012.1:0-2639 GCA_964480605.1 uncultured Candidatus Saccharibacteria bacterium
CGGACCCAGAATTTTTGAACTGGCTCACTATACAACAGGTTTAGATGCGGGACAAGGCCGCTAACTCACTGGGTGGTAGTAGACGCGGATGCGGTAGTCGTTACGGGCGGTGGCCAACCAGTCCTCGAACGACTGCTGGACAGCACCCTTCTTCTCGAGCACCTCGATGATGTGATACCCAAAATCGCTCTTCACCGGCTGCGGAATGAGTCCGATGGGCGAGGCAAAAATCGCCGCCTCGATCTCGGCCGACGGCTGATCACCGCGGGCCACGAACCCAATATTGCCGCCATTTTCCCGGCTCTCACTATGCTGAGAAAACTCCTTGGCCAAACCGTCGAAGGCCTCGCCGCCCTGGATCTTGCCTAAGAGCTCGTTCGCTTTCGCCTCGTCGGTGACAAGAATCTGTCGGAAATTTACCTGCTCGAGCACCTCTTGCCTGACCTTGTTCTCAAGTAACCGTACCCGAATAAGCTCGCGCAGCTGCCCCTGGGTCGAACCATAGAGCTCGTGCAGAATGGTGTTCAATTCTTCCTCGCTTACCTCGCGCGCCTCACCGCCTCCGCCCTGAGCAACCAAAATTTCGCTATAGGCGGCATCAATCTCCTCGTTCGACACCCGGATGCCCGCCGTTTTTGCGGCCCGCTCCACTGTACGGTTCGACACTAAGAGCTGAATCACTTGGTCGTTGAGCGGCGTTGCGGTGTCAATTGGCTGGCCATTCTGCTGCGCCCGCTCAATGAACGTTTGGATGAACGTGCGGTACTGCAAATACTGTCGCGCCCACACCAGCTGACCGTCAACCCGTGCTACAGGAATAGGTAGCCAGCTGGCCGCGGCCAGAATCTTTGGCGACTCAGAACCTGCTAGGAACGCCCGTCCGACGCCAACCGTAATGCCAAGGTAGATTGCGATCAGAAGCACGATCACCCAGGGCAGCGCCTTTGGCACCGCCACCGGGGCTGCTGTCGTGTGCTGTTTGTGCGAGGCAGTATCTGTTGTCATAGCTTAGTATCCACTCCAACTTGCTGTGAGCACCGTCCCAGTAGTTGCAAGAGCAACGGCGCCCACCGGCAGCGCCAACGTTTTCATGGTCAAGGTTCGACTGTGGGCCAGCCGTATGATTTCGAGTCCCAGAAAACCAACGGCTGTGCTCATGAGTGCTTGCGATGGAAAGTTGACCGGCCAGAAGAGCAAGATGAGGTAGGTTTCAGCGACCGAAATACCCACCGCCTGCGCCAGTACCCATGAACGCAAGGGATCGGCCGAGGTCATCCAGCGCACAATAGCCGTAGTCATGGCGTAGAGCAAGAAGACGCCTCCGAGCTGGCCAGGGGAACCGAAGCGCTGATGGAGCTCCAGTGCAAACAGTGCCCATAAAAAAATACCGAATAAACCGAACACCGACCGTGACGTAACGGCGTCAGGCAGGAGCACCAGCAAAACCGCAATGCCCATGAGAAGCCAGAGCAGCTCGGAGTACTGCGCAAGGGCGACTAACGACATGGCTGCCGCGAGCACCAGTACCCGGCCCGCCAGCGGGTGCTGCACCAACTGGTCGGCGCTCATGGCGTAAGGTTGACCGGCGTGTAATCCTGACCAAGAACAAGCCGAAGATCAATCGTGCTGCCAGCCGGCCTGGCTGCAGCCGTTGCGGAAATACCAAGGCGATCAGACAGGAAGCGAGCCGTAAATGGCACCTTGCCACCAGAATAATCGGTCAGGGTTGAGGTGGTAGTGGTTTCCGTCGTGTCGATCTTGGCAATCGTGTAGCCGAGCGCTTCAAGATCGAGCTCAAGCTCACGGGCGGCGCCAGCACTGCCCGTACCATTCAGAATCTCGATCTTTGCCTGTTCCTTGGCGAGGTTCGGATCCGTGAAGAGCTCATGCGCGATCCGCTGGATTTCCGAAAAATTCCCAGTTTTCGGCACAAGGTAGTAGCCACCATCGCTAATGCTCTTCAAGGGGCCGGTCGGTCCGTTATCGAGGACCTTGGTTACCACCTGCGAGCCGTCGATCGCCTGCACGAGCTCGGCCAAGTGTTGCAAATCGGTAAGCGACAGGTCCATGCGGACATGGTCACCGACGATGCCGATCAACTCACCGATCCGTTGAGGGTTGGTAAGCGTATTCGCACTCATCAGTTTGTCACGAGTGGCAAGCAAAATCAGCTGCTGACGTGCCGCTCGATCGAAGTCCGATGTCGTCTCGCGCGACCGTGCATACTTCAAGGCCGTCTCTCCGTCCATGGTTTGAACGCCCGCTTTCACCGAGAACGGATCGTAGCCCTCAAGCTGTTCATCGGGGAAGAGTGGGTCGTTGAGCGCTTTCGGCACGTCAATTGTCACGCCGCCCAAGGCATCGATTGCCTGCTCGAACCCGGCAAAATCAACCCGGATGTAGTAGTGCAACGGCAAGTCGAGCACCTCGCTGACCGTATCCTTGAGCGCTTGGGGTCCGGTGCCTGACTCGGCCTTTTCGGCCAGGGCATGGGCGCTATTGATCTTGCCGCTCCCGCCACCAGGCAACGGTACCCGTAAATCACGCGGAATCGACAGGAGGGCCAACTTCTTATTCACTGGATCAATACTGGCAACCATGATCGTATCAGCGAGCGTTCCTCCCTTGTGGTTCGCACC
>CAYZPG010000012.1:2739-4310 GCA_964480605.1 uncultured Candidatus Saccharibacteria bacterium
TCGAGCTGCTTGCCGTGGGCTCGACCCGATCCGCCTACAGGAGACGGGGAGGGGGTAGGTGTGTCTGTCATGTGGATAGGTAGTATACCACACTCCGTACGCGTGTTCAGGCGTACGACTGATCAGCTGCTACCGTCTTCATAGCTGTCGCCACGGCAGCCGTATCGAGCGCCATGAGCTCGTCGGTGGCAATGGCGGCGTACGGCTTGCCGTAGTACCACGCACTCGTTTTCAAGATTGTCGCCACCACTCGTACCGAGGTATGGCTGTGGGGCACGGCCAGCGACACAAACTGATCAATGGCTGCCCATGCACTACCATGATCTGCCATGAATTGTCCTAGGAGCGCACGTTCATGACGTTCCTTGGCCGGCCCCGGTACGTACTGGTCAATCGGTGGCTGTCCGGTACGAAACAGCGCGAGTCGCACGCCGGCTCGGTCGGCACCCATCAGCAAGGTGGTCATCGCTGCACCTGCTCGATGGCAACCAAGCGGTCATCATGCTCTACCGTAATCGTCACAAGGTAATCCAACTCCCGCTCAAGCGCTGGCGTCCGATCACTCCACTCGATCAACACCACTCCGTGTGGATCCTCGATGGGCAGGTCGAGCGCGAGCACATCGCGATCATCCTGCAGTCGATAAAAATCGAGATGGTGGAGCGTCGTCGCCTCTCCCGTAGAGAGCACTGCGGGATACGCCTGATGGTAGAGGTATGTCGGCGAGAGTACCTCATCGGTGCAACTGAGTGCTGCCGCTAGTGCCTTCACGAACGTGGTTTTTCCAGCGCCCAAGGGGCCTCGGAGTCCAACCCGCATACCAGGACGTAACGACGCAGCAAACGAGCCAGCAATTGCCGCCAACTCCGCTACCGTCCTTGCTTTGTTTTGAGATAGAGCCATACCCAGTCACCCAGAAGCATCAGGATAACACACAGCGAGCCGACTGCCACTGTCAGGCTTGCCACACTCATGGGGTCGAATCTCCGACGGTCGCTCACACCAAGGACGGCACTCACTGGCAGCGAGGCCGTATCCTCGACCGGCAAGACAGCAGCTGCACCCTCACTGGGCGGATCAATCTCAGTTATTTCCTCGAGCGCCACCGCGCTTTCGTCCAACGGCGCAGCTGACTGCGCGGTCGTACCGTCCACCTCATGAGCCTCCTCTACCGCTATCTGTGTTTCCGACGATGACTCTGGCTCCTCGACGGGGACTACCTCGACCATTTCCTCCTCCAGCACGCGCACCGTCAGCGGTTCCTCCGCAACAACCAAGCCGGTCACTGTCACCGTGTCGTTGGCCGCAATGGGCGGGAACGAGACGCCCTGTCGTCGAGTCACCTTCGCAGTCCGATTTCCTACTCGAACCTCAACCGAACCACGCACTGGTGTTGCCGCTCCGCGTAGCCGCACAAACTGCAGCAGTCGAGGCGCTGGGAGACCACTGAGCTCAAGTGGTGACCACGAATCCCGCGCCGCAATCACCACGACCGCTTGATCTGTCTGTACGAGTAACTTCGGCATACTGCCTGTTGATACCTTACCGACTACCTCAATGCGATCGCCTCG
>CAYZPG010000012.1:4410-16629 GCA_964480605.1 uncultured Candidatus Saccharibacteria bacterium
GGCGTTCCGAACTGGACGATGCCGGCATCGAAGCCCTGGGTTGCGGTTGCAGCCTGCCAGCGTCCTGGGTCGCTGCCGTCGCCCGGCTGGCTCATGATTCGCTCCATGCTGGCGAATGGAGCACTGCTACTCCCGGCAAACGGCTTGCTCCCATTCCCCACAACCTCCACAACCTCGCCGGCCGCATTCCGCAACTCGAGGCGGAGCGTGCTGTTGCTCAAGCTCAACCCGCTTGCCACAACATCCGGCACAACCGCCAAGCTCGATGGACCACCTGAGAATGTCGCATCCGGCCCATTGTTCGCGATCAGATACGTACCGCCCGCCGGCACAATCCCGCGTTCAATCCGAATCTGTTCCTTCGGCTCGCCGACGGTATTCCAGAGCGTCCAGCCAGCCAGATCAACATCCGTACTGCCGGTATTTGCAAGCTCAAGCCACTCATCAACCGCGGAGCTTACCGAACCTGCCCAGTTGACCTCCTGCACGACAATCCCACCAGCCGCACTGGCGACCAGTGGCAACGCCCACAGTACCAACCCAAGAAACCACCCCTTACTCTTGATCAAGCGAGATTACCTCCCCCTCAATCAACTCGCCAGCCACTCGCCCGGCAGATCCGCCTTTGCGCACCGGCGGAAGCCGATTTGGCGGCGTCGCCGCTACTGGCGCCGCTGGCGCTGGCTCGGCCTCATCTACTTGCTCCACTATATCACGCGCCTCCATCGCCTGCGTAATCAAGTCCTCCTGCAGTTGCTCTGGCTTATAGTCGGCAGGGGGAGCAACGTTGGGGGTATGCTCGGCCAGCACCTGCTGGAGCGACGCCTGTTCGATCACGGCGACCGAATCCGCCTGTTCACCAGCCTTGTCAGGCTGCTGCTGCCGCCGGGCACGATCGTGGATCATGAGAATCGTGTTCGCCACCAGGTGCGGCTTCGCTACGTTTCGGATCACAAAGTCTGGCGCACCGCCCGCGGTCTCAACGACGACCGTGCCAAATTGGAAGATGCTCTGCAGGTAGCCACTCATATGTGCGGAGACGTCTTGGACCCGTTCCATGCCAAGTTCGGCCACCCGCCGGTTAAACAAGCCGATCTGGCGGATGTTCACCAGCCGGTCCGTCGTGATAATGGCGACATCGAGATACTGCTCAATCCAGATGGTGAAAAAGATCGCGTTGACCATAAGCAGGTACGCGCCAAAGACCAGGGCGACAAAGCTGAATCGTTGCCCCTCGAACAGCCAGGTAACGTTCGCCAACACCAGCAGCGCTCCCGTCAACACCGGTAGCGCAACCATAATTCCGATAAAACAAAGCCATGAGGTGAACGGCACCCAATGACGCCGGACGAAGATGATAATCTCCTCGCTCGCCGACTGTCCGGGGAAGAGTGGTGGTGGCGCATCCTTCTTGATTTCGGTTGAGGGCGTCATGCTAACCCCACTACAAAGAGCGCCATGGTGATGGCAATGATAAGGATCGTCACTCCCAGATAGACACGAATCATGTACGTCGTGGTGTCAACTGAGTATCCATACTCTTGCAGATGGTGGAACGCGTACAAAGAGTACAGCGCGTAGCCGAGGAGAACGATACCGTAGATGCCCCCCGCAATCGCGAGCGGGAGCATGCTAGGCCACCGCTCCGGCCTGGATAAGGCCAATCGCTTTCGGGGTTGCTACCCGGCCTCTGGGCGAGCGCAGTAAGAAGCCCTCGCGAATCAGGAACGGCTCGTAGACGTCTTCGATCGTATCAGCATCTTCACCAAGAGCGGCTGAGAGCGTTGAGAGTCCTACCGGACCCGCATCGAACTGCTGGACCATCGCAGCGAGCAGCCGTCGGTCGAGCCTGTCCAGGCCGTGCTGGTCGATGTTGAGCATGCCGAGCGCACGCTCGGCCACGCCCTCAGTAATCAGATCGAGACGGTGCACCTGCAGGTAGTCGCGTACGCGGCGAAGCAAGCGATTCGCAATGCGGGGCGTCCGTCGACAGCGGGAGGCGATCGCCGCCGCCCCAGCCTGATCGAGCGCAACGCCTAAGCGATCCGCGCTGGCTATCAGGAGCTGCTGCAACTCACCGAGCTCGTAAAAATCCAAATGGAAGTGCGCGCCGAACCGGTCACGAAGTGGTGCGCTCAACTGGCCGATTCGGGTGGTAGCACCGACGAGTGTAAATCTGGGTAGCTGGAGGCGCATCGTCTTCGCGGCCACCCCCTTGCCAAGGACAAGATCGAGGGCAAAGTCCTCCATCGCCGAGTAGAGCATCTCCTCAACCGGGCGCTGGAGGCGGTGAATTTCGTCGATAAAGAGAAGCTCGCCATCTTGGAGCGAGCTCAAAATAGAGGCAATATCACCGGTCCGCTCCATGGCCGGTCCAGAAGTAATCCGGATGGGCACCCCAAGCTCGCTAGCCGCAACATGCGCCAAACTCGTCTTGCCGAGCCCGGGTGGCCCGTAGAACAGCATGTGCTCCGGTGCCTGGTTCCGTTCTCTTGCCGCACGGATGACCAGGTCAAGGTTGCGCTTCGTCTCCGATTGGCCAACGAAGTCGGCAAAGCCCCGCGGACGCAGCGCAACATCTTCGACCTGCTCGTTCGGTTGGACGGTTGCCTCGGTGAGTATCGTTGGCTCCCCGCCGGGCACAACTGCGTCACTCATAGCGAGAGTATACCGCGTCCTTCCTGGAAGCGGAAGCGATTATGGGAGGTAGCTCAACGGGTTGACGCGACTCGAGTAGTCCCAAATTTCAAAATGGAGGTGGGGGCCAGTCGACCAACCAGTCGAACCCATGTAGCCGATTACCTGGCCGCGTTTCACCTCCTGCCCAGGAGAGACCGCGAAACTTTGGAGGTGGGCATAGAGCGTGCTCCATTTCGCATTATGGCCGACCACAACGTACCGGCCGTACGCGTAGAAATTGCCGTTCAGGCGCATCTCCGTCACCGACGTGATCGTGCCGTCGGCGGCCGCATAGATCGGCGTTCCCGAGCCGTTCACAAGATCTAAACCGCCATGGCCACCACCAGGCTGGAATGGCGTTGATCCACCGAAGTAGGTACTGATGTAGCGGTAGTCGGTCGGCCACTGAAAACCAACGGACGAGGTGCCACGGTCACGCGCCTGGGTAACGCCTGGTCCGGATCCGCGACTCAGCTGCGCGCGAATTTTCGACAGTTCCGACTCAACCTGGGCATTCAGCTTCTTCGCATCAGCCACTTGCTTCTCAAGGCTCTTCTGCTGCTGCACCGTCTGGGTCAAGAGCGCGTCCTTCTGCGCCTTCTCACTCGACAAACCGGCCTGGTAGGCCTCTTCCTGCGCCTTCAAGCCCGTCAGCTCAACTTTCTGCCCCTCCACTTCCTGACGGTTGGCTTCGAGCTGCTGTTTCAAGGCAGTGATCTCGGCCAGCGTCGCATCAATCTGGTCCTCAAGGGCCGAAAGGTACTGGTTGTGATCGATCACGTCCGAAATCGAATCCGAGCCAACGATCATGAAGAGCAAACTGTCAGTCGAGGTCTCGTACATTACCCGTAGCGTTTCATCCTGGTTCCGCTGTTGGATCTTCAACTGCTCTTCTTGCTCGAGAATTTGTGCTTCCAGCTCGCTGATCTTCGTGTTCGTGGCAGCAATCTTGCCACTCAGGTCGCCAATCTTCGCCTCGGTTGATTCGATATTGGCCGTCAAATCCTCGATTTGGGATGAGATACCGTTGGCTTCCTGCTTTTTCTGATTCGCCGCCGCTTGGTTCTGCTGGATTTGCTTGTTCAGCTCCGCTTGCTGTTTCTGCAAATCCGTCACTTTCTGCTGTGTCGTTGCGGCCAACACCCCGACATTCGGCAGCAACGCAACGAGCAGCGCTGACAACGCTACTCGAACAACTACCCGCCAAACCCCTCTATGGTTTTCCATGTAGCCGGAGTATAGCACACTCCTGCTTGCGCACTTGTCCACCATCTGATCCAATCGATCAAGTTTCCGAAGGGACATGAACAACTTGAGTACAACACAACGAAACTTCATGAAATTGCTGCGCGGACGATGGGGCAAGGGGTGCTACCTGTGCGTCGGCCTCGACCCAACACTGGAAGAGGCGGCATCGTGCTTTCCTAACCACCCCATTACGGAACAACTCTTCTGCGTAACGCGCACCATCGTCGATCAAACCGTAGACCTTGCCTGCGCGTATAAGCCAAATATCGCCTTCTACCTTGCACATCTCCGGTTCGGCCTCAAGGCGCTTGAACTGACCATCGACCACATCCGCACCACTGCACCGCATATTCCGATTATTCTCGATGCCAAAATCGGCGACATTGGCAAAACGAACACCGGGTATCTGCAGATGCTCGATTCCTTGGGCGCTGATGCCATCACTGTCCATCCCTACCTAGGCAGGGAATCGCTGGAACCGATCCTAGCGCGGGCAGACAAGGGAGTCTTCGTACTCTGCCGGACGTCGAATCCGGGTGCCGGAGAGTTTCAAGATCTGCAGTCGTATTCTACGGAGCAGCTCTTTCTGAGGGTGGCACAACGCGTGACACAAGAGTGGAATCCGCTCGGCAACTGCGGCCTGGTTGTAGGAGCAACCTATCCTGAGGAGCTGCGCACCGTACGCGATCTCACGCACACAGTGCCGATACTCATTCCCGGCGTGGGAACGCAGGGTGGCGATCTGAAGCAAGCCGTTACAATGGCGCGAAGAAACTTCCTCATCAATGTATCCAGCGGACTTCTACGGAATGGTCTGCCGTGCGTGGGATCAGTGGCGCGGCACTACACCGACGAAATCACTGCCGCCCGCCTCCAACCGGCGTAAGTCCAAACAAACGACATACCACCGCCTGCACAGGCGGTGTTTTATATCCGCACGAACTTGCGGACGGCGAAGCTGGACATGGTGGCTGCAATCAACATGCCGGCCAAGGTAATCACGATCAGGATTGGTGCAAAGAACCGAATGAAGAAGGCCTGCATGTCCGGTGCCAAGAAGTTCGCAATTGAGAGCAAGGGTACCGCACTCGCGAGGTCGTACCGGAGGAAGAGGAACAGAGCACCGTACGCCAACAGCCCGCCAAGGATCCCAAATAAGCCGGCCTCAACAATGAAGGGCCAACGGACGAAGGCCTCCGTAGCGCCAACCAGGCGCATGATTTCGATCTCATCCGACCGCGACAGGATGACAATCCGTGTCGTGTTGTAGATGAGAAGGAACGACAACAGAATGAAGATGCCGGTCAGAATAATGCCGTTCCGACGCACCGTCGACTCGGTCTGGATGAGCGTATCCACCACATTCTGGTTGTCTTGATAACTGATGCGGCGCACCATTTGCTCGTACTGGCCGCTCTCAAACGTCTTGGCAATCACAGAAAGCTGAGACGGGTCCTCGGCCTTCACGACTAGGCTCCGCGGCAGCGGGTTGTTCTCAGGCGTGATCAGGCTCTTAATCTTCTCCGAGGTTGGCCGCTGCTGAAAAATCTCGTAGGCCTTCTCTTTCGAGATGTACTCCACGCTGCGCACATCGGGCCGATTCGCCACTGCCCGACGAACATCTTGGATCGTTTCTTCAGCTACGTCGTCGTTGAAGTAGACGGAGAGGTCGAGTTTATCCTGAATGCCCTCCGTAGTTTTTAGAATGACTACCGTTTGGATAGCGAACACGCCAATGATGAACAGTGTCACTGCCATCACAAGCACAGAGGCAATCGAGAGCCACCAGTTTCGCCAAAAGTTGGTGAGGCCAAGCCGGATTACCCGACCGATGCTACGCAGGCTCATGCAGCCTCCTTGGCAGCTACCTCGCTGGGTACCACATATTTGCCCACCTTTTCGTCGGACACGATCCGACCATGCTCAACGACAATCACGCGCTTCTGCAACTTGTCGACGACTGCCTTGTTGTGCGTTGCCAGAATAATCGTCGTACCGCTCCGATGGATCCGCACCAAGAGCTCGACAATCTCCCAGGTCGTCTGAGGATCAAGGTTGCCGGTCGGCTCGTCCGCAATCAGAATCCTCGGGGAGTGGATCATCGCCCGAGCGATCGCGACCCGCTGCTTCTCGCCGCCCGACAGTTCGCTGGGGTAGTTGTCCGCCTTATCAGCCAGACCAACCAGCGTTAAAATTTTTGGCACCCGCTCCTTAATGTCAGCCGATGCCGTATCCGACACCTCGAGCGCGAAGGCGATATTTTCCCACACGGTCTTCGCCGGCAGCAGCTTGAAGTCCTGGAAGACCACGCCAATTTTTCGCCGGTAGTAGGGCAGTTCCCGAGGTTTCAGGACCGCAATGTCACGGTCGGCGATCATAATAGCCCCGTCATCGGGTTTTTCCTCGGCAATCAGCATGCGGATGAGCGTGCTCTTGCCCGCGCCGGATGGCCCGACAAGGCTCACGAACTCGCCTTTGCCAATCGAAAGATTGACGTTGTCGAGCGCCAACACCCGCTGCCTCGCGTTCGAGGTCAACGAGTACGATTTCGTCACACCCTTGAGTTCAATCAACCAGTTCCTCCTAACAGATAGGGTCGAAGTGCACTGCGAATGGTATCACAGCCGCACCCGGCTGTCATGGCGCTACTTCCGTTCGCGCAGCCAGCGTAGTACTGCTGCAGGCGTCTTTGTATTCAGCACGTCCTGCTTCGTCAGCCAACCCTTCCTCGCGATCGACACACCGTAGCGCATAAACGCAAAGTGCTCGGGACGATGCGCGTCCGTGTTGATGGCAAAGTAGACACCAGCATCCTTGGCTGCCCTGACGTTCGTTGACGAGAGGTCAAGCCGGTCCGGCGTGGCATTAATTTCAAGGAGCGTCTTAGTTGCGGCTGCAGCCTTGTAGATCTGGTCCCAATCCAGCTCGATCTCATCCCGATGCAACAGCTTTCTCCCGGACGGGTGACCAATACAATCCACGTTCGGATTATGAATAGCCGCCAAGACCCGGGCCGTCATCATTGCAATCGGCTGGCGAAAACTCGAGTGGACCGAGGCAATGACCATGTCGAACGTTGCAAGCAGCTCGTCTGCCACGTCGAGGCTGCCATCAGGACGAATATTCACCTCAACGCCAGCAAAAACTCGCATCCCCTTGGGGGCGTAGCGCTTATCGAGCGCGCGGATCTTGTCCCGGTGCCTTGCCAGCTCGGCCGGCGCTAACCCGCCGCCTGCTCCCCGGGAATGGTCAGTGATGGCGATGTACTTGTATCCGTACTTGTGCGCAGCTTTGACCATATCGGGCAGTGCCAATTCGCCATCCGAGGCATTGGTATGCATATGAAGATTGCCACGGATATCCCGAAGCTCAACCAGCACCGGCAAGGCGTGGTCCATTGCGAGTTGGATTTCACCTTGGTTCTCCCTGATCTCAGGCGGAATCCATTGCATGCCAAGCGCCTTGTAAAAACCTTCTTCCGTCTCGAATCTTGCCCGCTTCCCCGTCTTCGTATGCAAGATGCCTTTTTCCGACAACGACAGGCCGTGGTCATCTGCCCACGTCCGTAAGGCAACATTGTGTTCCTTACCGCCCGTAAAATGTTGCAGCAATGAGCCGTATTCACTTGGACGGACAAACTCCACATCCACCTGGAAACCGCTCTCGTGGAGAATCGTGGTCAGACCGCTGCCGCCGGTTACGGTCCGACGCGTGAACGGTGCCGCTTTCAATGCCGCCACGGTAGCAGCGACGTCGTTCGTAGCCACCACCAAATCGATATCGCCAACCGTCTCCTTGAATCGGCGCATGCTGCCAACCGGATCAGCTGCTGTTACCTCTGGCAACTGACGCAGAAAGTCGAGCACCGATGCTGCCACCGGCTCAACCTCGGTCACAAGGTGCCGTTCCTCGTGGCGCCGCTCCTTGAGCGCGGCCAGAATGTTGTCGGCCGTCTTCTGGCCAAACTCATGCCGAGCTGCCTGCGTTGCCAGCTTTCGCCGCAAATCAGACAGATTCTTTGGGTGGAGTGTCTCAGTCAGCTTTTTCGCAGTCTGCGGACCGATCCCAGTAATGCCAAGCAGGGTAAGTTGGAGCGGCGGCACCGCCTTCTTAAGGTCTTCGTAAAATGGCAGCTTACCATCGTCAAATAGGGTGCCGATCTTTTGCGCGATCTTCTCGCCCACGCCTTGGATGCGATCCAGGCCAGCCGTGCCAGAGGTCGCATAGAGCGTTGCCAGATCGTGCGGGTAGCTCTCGATTGTCCGGGCGGCATTCTCGTACGCAATCACTTTAAACCGATTCTCACCCGTCAGCTCCAGCAATTGGCCGATTTCAGAGAGGATCGTTGCAATTTCTCGATTCGTAAAACGGTGAATGCCCATACCACGATGCTAGCAGAAAAGTAAAAGCCCGGCCGAAGCCGGGCAGCACTATGCGTGCAACACCTCATCGCAGAGGATCGCTGCACACAGCCTATCGTGGGTGAGTAGCTGGATCGCCTCTCGCTGCCCTCTCATCGAGAGCAAGTAGAGACTGTCAAGCTCAATGACCAGACCCTTGTCATACCAACCCTGAGGTACGTCCAAGCAGTCTATTTCGGGCAACCGGGAAATCCTGACCAATCTTGGCATCAATTCTGCCAAGGTTGAACAACCCTGTGTCAGTAGTAATACCAAGGCAATTTGATAGGCCTCCAACCCCTCCCACAGCACGTCCGTTTCTCTCCCTCCGTATTATTAAGGACTATACCGTCTCCACGATCATCATGTTGGTTGAGCCTTGTACCCTGAAGGGGGCACCGGCTGCAATCACCACGCGATCGCCCTTTTGTGCCAACTCACGTTCAACACTTAACTCCTTAACCATGGCAAAAACATCTTCCAAGGTCTCGTAGTTGCCGACGTGGATTGGTACGCACCCAAACGACAGGGCCAGTTGCCGACACACCACCTCGTCGTGCGACAAGGCAAGGATCGGCGGCCGTGGTTTGTGGCGCGCAAGCATTCTGGCGGTAAAGCCGGTTTCGGTCAAGGCAACGACCACCCGGGCGTTCACATCCCGAGCAGTCTCTACGACTGAACGGGTGATCGAGTTGGCCACCGTGGAGTGTTCGTCCTCCGGAATAGCGCCTAGCAGCTGATCGGCGTAGCTCGTCTCGACCTCATTCGCAACCTGTGCCATGGTGCGCACCGCCTCAATGGGATACTCACCGAGTGCCGTTTCTTCCGATAACATGACGGCATCGGTGCCATCGAGGATGGCATTCGCAATGTCCGACACCTCGGCGCGGGTTGGGACCGGACTTTTAATCATTGATTCAAGCATCTGCGTGGCGGTAATCACCGGCTTCCCAGCTTCGTTGCACTTACGGATGATTTCCTTTTGAACGATCGGCACTTTAGCAGCCGGAATCTCAATTGCCAGGTCGCCGCGGGCCACCATGACCGCATCGGTAACTTTGATAATCGCATCCAGGCGCTCGACGGCCTGCGGCGTCTCGATCTTGGCAATAATCTTCGCCTTCGATCCGGCAGCGGTCAGAATCGCCCGAAGCTCTTCAATGTCTTCCGGACGGCGGACAAAAGACAACGCAACAAAATCAACGTGATGCTCAATCCCAAACTGGACATCGTTGCGATCCTTTTCCGTCAAAGAGCTGACCGACAGGTCGGAATCCGGCAAGTTCACGCCGCGGCCCGCCCGGATGGTGCCGCCGACGATCACCTTGCAGACCACATCGTTACCACGAATTTCTTGCACCTCAAGCTTCTTCCGTCCATCATCAAGAAAGATCGTGTGGCCGGCAGCAACTTCTTGCGGCAACTGCCGATAATTCACGTGGACACGGTGGACCGTACCAACGACTTCATCCGTCGTCAGAACAAACTCAGCCCCCACCTCGAGCGTCACGGTTTCCGTATCAAACTTGCCGATGCGGATTTTTGGACCGGACAGGTCCTGGCAGATAGCAGCCCGCACGCCAACGTCTTCCGCTGCCGCCCGAAAGTGCTGTACATACTGGGCGTGGTCCTCAAACGTACCGTGACTGAAGTTCAACCTCATTACATTCATGCCCGCCTTCAGCAACTCGGTGAGCTGTTCTTGAGTGCCGCTCGACGGCCCGATGGTGGCAACAATTTTGGTTTTTTTCATATCCCCTATCTTCCTCGCCTAGGCGAGTTCTTGCAAGCGCTTCACGTTCGGCGCATCCGGCCCCTCGTTCGTATCACCAGGCACCTCGAGCAACCAGGGGAGTCTGCGCAGCTCCGGCGTCGCCAGCATGGCCTTGAAGCCAGTGCTGCCGATCTTTCCCTGGCCGATGTTCTCGTGCCGGTCTTTCGCTAAACCAAGATCGAACTTCGAATCATTGGCATGCAACACGACCAAGTGCTCAAGGCCGACGGCAGCATCAAACGCATCGAGTGTCGTACGGACACTCTCCTTCGTGCGGATATCGTGGCCAGCGGCGAACATATGGCAGGTATCCAAGCAGACTTTGACACGCTCAGAACCGGCGCCGTTGCGCATGGCACCAAGTTCGGCGAACGAGCCGATCGCCCCCTTCTGACCAGCCGAACCCTCGATGATCAACTGGCTCGTGCCACCCGCAGCCCGCCTCAATACCTCTTTCATGGAGTTGATCACGAACTCGACTGCCTCGTCTGGATCACGGTCCTTACGCGAGCCAGTGTGGTAAATCACACCCTGGGCACCAATGCGATCAGCGACCTGCAGGGCATGGGCGACAGCGTCGATGGACTGTTCTAAGAGCTCCTTGTTCTCGGATGCCAAGTTTGCGAGATACATGCCGTGGATGAAGACGGGATCAAGTGCGTGCTCGGCAACGCCGGCCTTGAAGCGGGCGACCTGCTCGTCCGTGATGTTCGTCTTCCGCCACTGGCGAGGCGAGGTAATGAAGATTTGCAGGCAGTTCGCGCCAATGGCAAGCGCCCGCTCGACAGCCAGGTCGATGCCGCCCGCTGCCGAGACGTGGCCGCCAATCTTGATCATGCTGCGACCAACCGCAGGAGCTCGTTGTGCAGTGCACCATTCGAAATCAAGGCTGCTTCCGAACGGATGGTGAGCGGCTGACCTTCCAAATCCGTAATCGTGCCGCCTGCCTCTTCCACGATCACCTTGGCTGCAATCCACTCCCACGGCTGCAAATTGAAGTACATGAATGCGTCGTGGACGCCGCCGGCGATCGAGCACATATCAAGTGTGGCCGATTCCCGGATCTTCAGCTGTTTGACCTTGTCGGCGATTTTGGCAACCAACTCGTTTCGGCCTGAACTGGCCAGAACGTGGGCCTCGGCAATAGCGCTTGTTGGGCGCACATGGACCTGCTGACGGTTCAAAATCGCACCGCCTTTATGCACAGCCATAAACTGCTGGCTATGCATTGGGTTCGAGACGACACCGAGCATTGGTCCGCCGTCATGCACCCAAGCGACGGTTGACGAGAAGAACGGATCGCCGATCGAAAAGTTCTCGGCGCCATTGAGCGAATCGAACACCCAGAACGAGGATGATTTCGGCGTTTCGTCCATGCCGCGTCCCCAAATAACCTCGCTGGGGTAAATCTGACTTAGGAACACCACGATCGCCTCGCGACTTGCCTGTTCGGCCGCTGCCGCATCGCGATTCCCAGCCAAAAACCGGCGCTTAAGCTCCTCACCCGCAATGTGCGTTGCTTGCTTGGCAACCTGCATCCGTACCTGAATATCTGATTCCATAGGTTCCTTTCTATCCTTTGTAGAACCGCTGTACGTCTTTGTTATTGATGAGGACTGTCCGATCGGTCGTAGCCGCCAAGCCGCGGTTGCGACGGGCGTGGAAGCCCAGATACACTACCGTGGCCTTACGTGCTTTCAGGGCGGCAACGGCTGGCTGCAAATCCGAATCAGAGCTGCCCAAGATGACCGTCGTGACGCCGCTGTCGATCACATCAACCAGCATGTCGACAGCGATTTTCACATCGACACCCTTCTCTTCAAAACTGACCTCTTCGCCGCGCACACGCGTTCGGACAGCACCACCCGTCACGTAGCGGATACCCTGCTGCTCTAACCGCTCCTTCAAGGCCGCCTCGCGGACAATCAGCTCCTCAGACTTTTCCTTCGTGCGTTCTTCAGCATGGAGCTTGGCAAAATAAATGGTGGCCAGATCCACCTTCTCACTTTTGAAGACGTGGTTCAGCAATCCCCAAAAATCATATTTCGTAATGTCGGCGTCTTGTACGCCGCTGCGTCGGAGAATGCTCCGGATCCGGGCCAGAAAGTTCTGCCCGTC
>CAYZPG010000013.1:0-15621 GCA_964480605.1 uncultured Candidatus Saccharibacteria bacterium
TCGTGCGTTTGCGTACAATAATCAGGCCTATCAGCCTGGTGATGGGTATATCTAAGGAAGAAGGTATAACAACATCAATCGGATTGAAGTGCCGACGGAAGAGTATCTGAGAATTCTTGCGGAAGAGCAGGTCAGGATATTTATTCCACACGCAATGAAGCCGACGATGGGGGAAGTAGTACGTATTGCTCAATGTGCTCAGGACCAGCAAGTAGCTGCGGTTCACGTGCTCATTGTAGCGGTCAGCCATCCACCAGTGTACGACGGCAATGTACTCAGTATAGAAGTTACCGTGAGACGCTGTCCGACCACGCAACGTCGTCCATTCGTGAATAGGCCCGCAGAGGTTCTAGAACGAATCGGATAACAACGAGCCAGTGAGTAATAGCACCCTGTATGGGTGCTTTTTTCTTCCTTCGGGCTCCTGTATGCTATGCAGGCACGAACTCGCACGGGTTCGTGCAAATATAGAAGGTGGGTATAAAAAATGGTCAGTCAGTTGCCTGAAAAGGTGGAAGTGCGGTCGCAAGTCGCGGAACAGCAACAGTCGGCGGTTGTAATGGGGCAACCAATGGCTCCTCGGATCACGATTCGAGAAGTGGGACTCATTCGTGAGACGATCTTTCTGCGGCCAAGGCCGAACTAGCCTTTGATAGGCAAATGTGAAATGCACCTTTTCGGAGGTGCATTTTTTCTTAATTCGGCCGACGATTGTATGTGTGCACTTGCGTCGCTGGCCGCGTGCGCTTATGGTACGAACATGAATCAATCAGCCCGTCTCGCGCTCTACCTTGCTTGGCTTGTGGCTATAGTGGCAATGGCCGGCAGTCTGTTCTTTAGCGAGATCCAGCATTTTCCACCGTGCGTCCTATGCTGGTACCAGCGGATTTTCATGTATCCCCTTGTACTACTGATCGGGGTTGGGCTGCTTCGGAAGGATGCCAACCTGCCAGCCTACATTCTGCCCTTAAGCCTGGCCGGTATGGTGGTAGCGTTCGGGCATGTACTCTTGTACTACGGCGTGATACCCGAGGCTGCCGTGCCGTGTGCCGCGGGTGTGTCGTGTACCACGAAGTTTATTGAGTGGTTCGGTTTTATCACTATCCCGCTCCTCTCACTGACGGCATTTACGGTCATCTCGGGCTGCGCGGTCGTGGCATTACGGGCGGCAACACAAGGAGTGCGCCATGAATGATGCAAAGGTAATCGTCGGCATCGGTGTGCTGACGGTGCTGGTGGTTGCGGGCATTGTCGTGTTTGGTAGCCGCTCGGATGTCCCAAAGATCGAGGCGAAAGCAGTGGAATCGCCCGAACTGGCACGCTCTGATAGTCTGTCTATCGGCCCGGCGGATGCGAAAGCCACCCTCGTTGAGTTCGGTGACTTCCAGTGTCCTGCTTGTGCATCGGCCAATCCAGGTTTGAAGCAGCTGGTCGCCGACTACGGCGATAAGATCCGCTTCGTATTCCGACACTACCCGCTCGCGATGCATGCCAATGCGCAGCTTGCAGCCAGGGCCGCCGAGGCAGCCGACAAGCAGCAGCAGTTTTGGGCAATGAACGCGCTGCTCTATGAACGTCAGAATGAGTGGGCCTTTCAACTAAAGCCGGAGGGTACGTTCGTAAAGTTCGCGAAGGAGTTGGGATTGGATGAGCATGCGTTCAAGCAGGATCTCACCAATCCAGCACTCGCGGAACGGATAGCCCAGGATATGGGGGACGGCGATGCGCTCGGGGTTGATGCCACGCCAACCCTATACCTGAATGGGGAGAAGCTTGGGTCTCCCAGTGTGGAATCGTTGCGCGCCCAGATCGACCAAGTGCTCAAATAGCCTTATACACACGGTGATTGGCAGAGCCGTTGGTATACTATTTCCATGACTCCAACAAAACATCCTGCACTGCACTCAACACCTCGTGACGTTTTTCTGCATCTACTGGGCACTCTAACGCTCTTCATCAGCGTGATTAGCGTGCTGACGGTCATCTTCCAGTACATCAACCTGCTATATCCTGATCCCCTGAACTTCTTCCGTCAGGGAGTGCTCGAAACGATCCGCGGTGCGAGCTCGGCGTTGATTGTCGGCTTTCCCTTGTTTCTCTGGATCTCGTCGATACTCCATACAGACCTCGTAGCTGACCCAGCCAAGCGCGAATTAGGCATTCGTAAATGGCTCATCTATTTCACGCTTCTGGTCGCCGCGGTCACCATGATTGCGTACCTGATTACGCTTGTCGGCGGCCTGTACGGCGGCGAGCTGTCGCTGTCATTCGGGCTGAAGACAGTGGCTGTCTTTGCGATTACTGGCTTGGTGTTCGGGTACTATCTCTGGGATGTTCGGCAAGTGGGTGCACCAGGCGTTCTACCGAAGCAGCTTGCAGCGGGTACGGGTATCTTCGTGGTTGCACTCCTAGTCGCCGGCCTCTTTATTGCGGGAACGCCGGCCGAGCAACGACGGTTCCGGTTTGATGCGCAGCGGGTCAATGACCTGCAGGCAATCCAGGCCGAAATAGTCCAGTACTGGACTAGTAAGGCTGCCTTGCCGGCGACGATGACTGAACTCCGAGACAGTATCAGCGGCTTTGTTGCACCAACCGACCCTGAAACCAAGGTGGAGTACGGTTACCGTGTACTTGGTGAACACACCTTTGAGCTTTGCGCAACGTTCGCCACAGTTTCCGATCCCCGGGATGCCCTCAGTGAAACGACGTATGCTGCTAAGCCAGTGGTTTACGACGCGGCCGGACGACCCCTGGTATCGGACGTAGAAGGTAGTTGGCAACACGGCGTCGGTCGGACCTGTTTCGAGCGGACCATCGACCCAGAGCGGTACCGTCCGCAGACGACGGTTCCAACCAGTTGACACTCGCCGAGCGAGGCGATACACTGACAAAAGCTACTTACAAGATGACAAGGGGTGTCGGGAAATCAGTCGCCACCGGCGGCTAGATCCCGGCCAATTTTTGTACTGGTGAGGACTGCGTGAAAGCAATCATTGGACGAAAAGTCGGCATGACGAGAGTACTCGAGGACGACCGCTTGGTAGCGGCCACTGTTGTGTTGGCCGAGCCGAACGTCGTGCTGCAGGTGAAAACCGTCGAGAAGGACGGCTATCAGGCAATCCAGCTTGGTGCTGGCGACCTGAAGCGTGCGAAGAAGCCGCAGCAGGGGCATGCCAAAAAGGCTGGTGCGTCAGTCGGTCGCTGGGCGGTTGAAGTTGTCATCGCCGAGGGCGACGATGTGCCAGCTGCCGGTAGCGCTGTTGCGGCAACACTCTTCCAGTCCGGTGACATCGTGGATGCCGTCGCAACCAGCAAGGGTCACGGTTTCACGGGTACGGTCAAACGGCACAATTTTAAGATGGGACCACGCAGTCACGGTTCGATGAACGTCCGGGCGCCGGGTTCGATCGGTTCACGCTACCCACAGCGCGTTATCAAGGGTCGCCGGATGGCTGGCCACTACGGTGATGAGCGGACAACGGTCCAGCACCTCAAGGTGTTGAATGTGTTGCCCGACCAGCACCTGATCGTACTCAAAGGTTCGGTGCCAGGTATTAAAGGTTCACGCGTAGTGCTTCACGAGTCTGCACGGTACGCGGGTGATCGGAGTGCGGCATGAGCTTGACCCAGCTTTCCTCAACGGATGCGAAGGCCCTCGGTATGACCCTGGGTTCGAAAGAGATGGCCGTACTCGTCCAAGTTATTCGGACATCGGACGCCAATGCTCGCTCGGTTCACGCCCACACGTTGTCGCGTGGCAATGTCCGTGGCGGTGGCAAGAAGCCCTGGAAGCAAAAAGGGACGGGACGGGCTCGGGTAAGTTCCATCCGTTCGCCACTCTGGCGCGGCGGCGGCATTATCTTTGGACCAAAGCAAAACCGAAACTTCAAGCTCCACTTGCCACAGTCGCTCCGAACAAAGGCTGTCTCCATAGCGCTCGCAAGTAAAGCGAACGATGGTGCGATTTGGGTTGCCGACAGCTTCCCAGTCGATGGCAAAACCAAGTCACTTGTCACCATGATCCCAGATGCGCTCGTCGGAAAGCAGACGCTCGTCGTCATTGCCGAGCCGACAAGCGCGGTGACTCGGGCCGGCCGCAACATTGAGCGGTTGGTAGTTCGACAGGCGGCGCAGGTGACCACAAAGGAACTGTTGGCAGCGGACGCGATTATTGTCACGGACGCTTCGCTCGCAGCACTCAAGGCCCGCACGAGCCGCACCAAGGAAACAGCATGAGCCGACTTCTTACCCTCCAGCCTGTCGTGACCGAGAAATCGATGGCACTTGCCAGCGAGGGGCAGTTCACCCTCTTCGTACCGCGTGGCATCAATAAACTGGCTATTGCCCAGGCAATCAGCTCAGTCTACAAGGTGCATGTATTGAGCGTGAACATCCTCCGCCGTGCCTCAAAAACGAAGCGTCGCGGTACAATTACCGGCGCAACCAGCGAGCGTACCAAGGCGATTGTTCGCCTGAAGCAAGGCGAGAAGATCCCGGGCTTCGAGATGGTTGCTGAGTCGGCTGCCACGGCAGAAACGCCAGCAGCGCCGAAGAAGCAGGAGAAGAAGTAATGCCGATTATCCATCGCCGACCACTGACGCCGGGCCAGCGCGGCATGAGCTTCAACCGGCAATCGCTTTCCAAGAAGCGGCCGGAAAAGTCACTGACCGTGCCGCTCATCAAGCATGCCGGCCGTGACCGCTTTGGCCAGATTAGCATCCGCCATCGTGGTGGTGGTAGCCGCCGCAAATACCGCCTGATCAGCTCGCTCGAAAAGGGTCCATCGGCCACAGCGACCGTGTTGGCGCTTGAGTACGATCCCAACCGCAGCGCCAATATCGCCTTGATTGCCTATGAAGATGGTACTCGTGCCTACATTCTCGCTGCTCATGAACTGAGCATCGACCAAGTGATTGCTGCCGGACCGACCGCGCCGATTGAATCCGGTAACCGCCTGCCCCTCGGTAAGATCCCTCGCGGCTACCCAATCTTTGATATTGCTCTCGATCCCAATAAGGGTGGTGCCATGGTAAAGTCAGCCGGCACGAGTGCCCGTATCATGGCCCAGGAAGACGACGGCCGCTTCTCGCAGGTTGAGTTGCCATCGGGTGAGATTCGCCGCGTGTTAGCAACCGCCTACGCCACGATTGGTACCGTCAGCAATCCAGAACACGGCTCATTCTCCTTTGGAAAAGCTGGTCGCGTCCGCTATCTTGGTCGCCGACCGCAAGTGCGTGGTAAGGCGATGAACCCCAATGATCACCCGCACGGAGGCGGTGAGGGTAGCAACTCAATCGGTTTGAAGTATCCAAAGACGCCATGGGGCAAGCATGCCCTCGGTAAGAAAACGCGCCGCAACAAGCGCTCGAACGTGTTCATTCTGCGTTCACGTCACAAGGGAAGGAGAGCAGCATGAGCCGCTCACTCAAAAAGGGCCCATACGTCGATCCACGGCTCCTCAAGAAGGTAGCGGCTGGCTCGAACCGGACGCCAATTAAAACCTGGTCGCGGGCTTCAACGATTGCCCCGGAAATGGTCGGCTTCACCTTCCAGGTCCACAATGGCAAGGACTTCATTAGCGTCCTCATTATCGAGGATATGGTCGGCCATAAGCTTGGTGAGTTTTCGCCGACGCGCAAGTTCCGTCGCCATGGTGGTAAGATTGCCGATGCTCAGAAGGCAGCTGCTGCGCCTGCCGCATCCGCAGCTGACAAGAAATGAGTCCTATGGATGTAACTGTTCACTACAACCGCTTGCCGATTGCCCCGCAGAAAATTCGGGCGATCTTGCATCGTGTTCGAGGACGGCGCGTTGTCGATGCGCTTGCTGAGTTGGCTGTGACACCACGGACAACCAGTGAGCCGGTCCGCAAGTTGCTTCTGGCATCAGTCTCGGCAGTGCGTGACCGTCGGGCTGATGCCCGAGCAGAGGACCTGACCGTCAAGGCCGTGTTCTGCAACGAAGCAGCTCGGATCTCACGCACCCGCCTTCGTGGCCGTGGTCGTGCCAGCCGCATTGCAAAGGCTGGATCCCATCTGTCGCTCGTTGTCCATGATGCCGGTAAAACAGCACGTCGGGCGACCAAGAAACCTGCAGCCACCAAGCAGCCAGCCGAAGCCGCGCCAGCGCAGAAGGAAGCATAGCCATGTCACACAAGACTACTCCGCTTGCCAACCGGCTGCCGCTCACGAAGGAATGGCGCTCGAAATGGTTCACTGACCATCTCGCCTACGCTATTAATGAGGATGCGGTCATCCGCAAGCTCATCGACAAGCAGTACGGCAAGAACGCCTCGATTGAGCGGGTTGAAATTATGCGGACCTCGCAAGAGCTTAAGGTAATGCTCCACACCGCCAAGCCTGGCATGGTCATTGGTCGTGGCGGACAAGGCATTCAGCAGCTACGCACGCTCCTTGAGCGCAAGCTCCAGTCGTTCCGTCATCGCCGACTGGCCATGTACGTCCATTCGGAAGGGGATCGCAAACAGCTCGCCAGCATCCTCTTGAAGATTGAGATCGTTGAAATCAAGGCGCCGGAGTTGCACGCAGCACTGGTTGCCCAATCCATCGCCCACCAGGTTGAGCGACGCATCGCGTACCGCCGGGCAATCCGCCAGGCAATCGAGAAGACCATGCAGCGTGGCGCGAAGGGAATCAAAATTTCTATTTCGGGCCGCTTGAGCGGGAGCGATATTGCCCGCCAGGAAAAATTCTCCGAAGGCACGGTGCCGCTGTCGACCTTCCGCAACGATATCGACTATGCCCATGTCGATGCGAAAACAAGCTCGTACGGCACCATCGGTGTAAAGGTGTGGGTGTACCGTGGCGACCGGCTAGCCGAGGCATTGAAGCCGCAGGGCCGGCGAGAAGTCTAAGGAAGTCCTATGTTGTTACCCAAGCGACTCAAACATCGAAAACAGCATCGTGGCAAACGCCGGGGCGTTGAAACCCGTGGCTCCAGCTTGGCATTCGGCAAGTTCGGCCTCAAGGCAACCACCCGTGGCTGGATGTCGTCACGTCAGATCGAGTCTGCTCGTCGAGCTATTACCCGGTACATTCAGCGCGGCGGCCAAGTGTGGATTCGAATCTTCCCGGACAAGCCAGTAACTGCCAGCTCGCCAGAAACCCCAATGGGTAGCGGCAAGGGTGCGCTCGACCACTTTGTGGCCGTTATCCGACCGGGCAGAATTCTCTTCGAACTTGATGGCGTTCCGCGTGAAACCGCGGTTGAGGCACTCCGTCTGGCTGCCCACAAGCTCTCAATTCGCACCCGATTCATCACGCGTGAGGAATAGTATGGCTAAGAACACCTTCATCAAAGACATTCGAACGCACGATGCCGGCTGGCTGCAGGCTGAAATTGCCAAGCGGCATGAGACACTCCGCGCCTTGCGATTCGAGATCGGTTTTGGTACCGTGAACTCCTTATCGCAGTTTCGAGCGGCGAAGAAAGAACTCGCCCAGCTTTGGACTGTGCTGGGAGAGCAAATGTCGCAGGCTGATGAGACGGTAGCGCCAGCCAAACAGCGATCAGCAAAGACTCGCTAAGGATTCTGTATGGCACGAAAACGCAAACAAGGCACGGTCAAGCACCTCGCACACCCAACCGCTCGTGTTCGGGTCGATGAGATGCGCCGTCATCCAGTGTACGGGAAGCAGTACCGCACCTCGGTTTCGTTGCTGACGCATGTTCCCGACGGCCTGACGGTTTCGCTGGGTGATACCGTCCTCATCGAAGAGACCCGTCCGATCAGCAAGCGCAAAGCCTGGCAGATCGTGTCAGTGACGAAGCAGGCTGATATTCTTGAAACAACGACGGTCGTTGAGGAGCAGGCATGATTCAGCCGTTCTCACGCTTGGGCGTTGCCGACAACACCGGCGCCAAGGAAGTCATGTGCATCCGCGTCCTCGGTGGCCGGAGCCATGACGGCGCCATGCTGGGTGATACCATCGTGGTCACCGTCAAGGACGCACTGCCTCGGGGCACTGTGAAGAAGAAAGAGGTTGTGAAAGCGGTGATTGTCCGTCAGCGCAACCGCTTCCAGCGCCCAGATGGCAGCACGATCCGTTTTGACGATAATGCCGTGGTGATCATCGATGATGCTGGCCAGCCAAAGGGCACCCGTGTCTTAGGTCCGGTTGCCCGAGAAGTCCGCGGCCGTGGGTTTCAGAAAATCATCTCACTCGCTCCAGAGGTACTATGACGATCCGACGCAACGATACAGTCTTGGTTATCACCGGTAAGGACCGCGGCAAGCGCGGTACCGTGATTCGGGTATTGCCCAAGAAGAACCGGGTAGTTGTTGAGGGCGTCAATATGGCCAAGCGCCATGCCAAGCCATCCTTGAAACAGCCGCAGGGTGGCATCGTCTCGTTCGCTGCGCCCCTGGCTGCGAGCAACGTCCTGGTTGTGTGCAGCAGCTGCAGCAAGCCAACCCGAATTGCAATGAAGGTGACAGCTGATGGCAAGGTGCGAATTTGTCGACACTGCCAGGCAGCCTTGCCAGGGCACACGAAGGCGGCCAAATGAGACTCGTGACCAAATACACGACAGAACTTCGGTCGGCGCTCGGTACAGAGTTGTCGATCAGCAACCAGCACGCCGTACCAGCCCTGTCGAAGATCGTGCTCAATATTGGTACTGGCTCACGCCGGCAGCAGCAGAAGTTTCTTGATATCGCGAGCGAGGATCTCGCGCGGATGACTGGGCAGAAGCCCGTCAAGCGCGTTGCCCGCAAGGCGATTGCCGGCTTTAAGCTGCGCGCCGGTGAAACGGTTGGCCTCTCCGTCACGCTCCGGGGCAAGCGGATGTATGATCTGTTTGAGCGCCTGGTGCATGTCGTACTGCCACGCATCCGCGACTTTCGAGGTCTTCCACTGACTGGCTTCGACGGCCACGGCAACTACTCGTTCGGGCTTCGCGAGCACACAGTGTTCCCGGAAATCGACCACGAGCGGGTCAGCGAATTCTACGGCCTGGCAGTCACGATCGCGACGACGGCAACAACCAACGAGCAGGCCGAGGCATTATTGCGCTTGCTTGGCCTTCCCTTGAAGCAGCGCGGCACAGCCGAGTAGGAGTCCCATGGCCAAGAAATCACTTATTGCAAAGTCACTGCGCACACCGAAGTTCTCCACTCGGCAAGTCAACCGATGCGGCATCTGCGGCCGAAACCGAGCCTACCTCCGCCGGTACGGCTTATGCCGGATTTGTTTCCGGGAACGTGCCAGCCGCGGCGAAATTCCTGGCGTCACGAAGTCATCTTGGTAGGAGCTCTCATGGATCCAATTGCAAACATGCTCACCCAAATTCGGAATGCCTCGCAACTTGCGAAGGCTGATACCCTCGTGCCACACTCCAAGGTGAAGGAGCAGATTGCGGTCATCTTGAAGCAGCAGGGCTACATCGAGGGATTCGAGATTGAAACGCCTGAGGGTTCTCCACGTGCGATGATTCGTATTAGCCTCAAGTACACCGATGGCATGCCAGCCATTCGCAGCCTGCGTCGTATCTCAAAGCCTGGCCTGCGCATTTATGCCAAGGCAACGGCAATTCCACGACCCCGGGGCGGATTCGGACACATGATCCTCTCGACGCCACAAGGGTTTATGACTGGCGCCGATGCGAAGCGGCATGCGGTTGGCGGCGAAGTTATCTGCGAGGTGCTGTCATGAGTCGCGTTGGTGGACGCATCCTGACGATTGCGGACGGCGTTACTATTACAGTGGCGGACCGAGTTGCAACGGTGAAGGGTCCAAAGGGCGAGCTGCTCGTCGCCTTGCATCCCAATGTTCGTGTTACACAGGAAGGCCATAGCCTGTCCGTTACCACCGTCAATACGAGCAAGCTCTCACGCTCACTCCGCGGTCTCACCCTCCGGTTACTTGAGAATGCACTCTTGGGTGTCTCGGAGCCATTCGTGAAACAGCTCGAGATCAAGGGTGTGGGGTACAAAGCAGCCAAACAGGGGACGACCTTGGTGCTCAACGTGGGCTTCTCGCACCCCGTTACCATCGAGCCGCCGAAGGGCGTCGAGGTAGACGTCCAGAAGAGCACGATTATCGTTACTGGTATCGACAAGCAACTCGTCGGCCAAATTGCAGCCAACATCCGACGTGTCCGACCGCCAGAGCCATACAAAGGCAAGGGCATTCGGTACGTTGGAGAGTACGTCCGCAAGAAGGCCGGTAAAGCAGCAAAGGCGGCAGGCGCATGACCTCACGAATCCACACTATGACCGAGCGGCGCAACCGCCGCATCCGCACCGTCCGCGCTGTGGTTAGCGGCACCGCCACTCGACCACGGCTTGCGGTTGAGCGGACCGGACAGCACTTCCGGGCCCAGCTGATCGACGACGTCGCAGGGCGCACGCTCGTCTCTGCATCCGACGCAGGCATGGATGCAACGGGCATCGAGCAGGCCAAGGCAGTTGGTAAGGTGCTCGCTGAGCGAGCCATTGCCGCCTCAATCAAGTCAGTCGTTTTCGACCGACGCGGCTACAAGTATCATGGTCGAGTCGCGGCTTTTGCCGACGCTGCGCGTGAGCACGGACTGCAGTTCTAAGGAGTTCTATGGCAGAGCACGAAAAACCACACAGTGAGTTTGAAGAGCGGCTGGTAGAGCTCAATCGAGTCTCCCGGACCGTCAAGGGTGGTAAGCGTATGCGTTTCCGCGCCTTGGTTGTCGTGGGCAATAAGAATGGCAAGGTGGGCATGGGTATGGGTAAGGCGAACGACGTCCAACAAGCAATCAAAAAGGCCGGTCAAGCCGCCAAGAAGCGCCTGATCACCGTGCCTATCACGAATGAGACGATCCCACATGAGGTGACCGTCAAGTTCGGCAGCGCTCACATCTTTATGAAGCCAGCAGCTGCAGGCACCTCGATCATTGCCGGTGGACCGATTCGAGCAGTCATTGAGCTTGCTGGCATCAAGAACATCCTCTCGAAGATGATCGGTTCGAGTAATAAAACCAATAATGTCCGCGCCGTTCTGCACGCACTGTCACTCATGAAGGAACGGCCACAGAAAGCCGGCAAGGCAGCAAAGGTGGCAGCATGACCAAGCTCCACGCCCTCCCATCGATTGGCCGCAAACCCAAGCGCCTAGGCCGAGGCATCAGTGCCGGCCAGGGTAAGAGCGCTGGCCGTGGCACGAAAGGCCAGAAGGCCCGGACCGGTTTCAATATTCCAGCTGGTTTCGAAGGTGGCCAGACGAAACTCTTCATGCGCCTGCCGAAACTACGTGGCCGCCGGTTCCCACATCGGCAAAAGCCGGCGACAGTCACGCTTGGGCAGCTCGAGGCCCGATTCAAGGACAACGAGCGAGTGACGCTGGCAACGCTCAAGGCGCAAGGGCTCGTAGACAGCTCCGCTCGCGCAGCGAAGGTGGTTGCCACGGGTACGCTGACGAAGAAACTCAAGTTCCGCGGCCTGACGTTCTCGACTGCCGCCCACGCACAGCTCATCAAGGGGAAACAGCGAGCAGCGAAGTAGGCGGGGAATGAATACGCTCCGCGCAATTTGGAACAGCCCAGACCTCCGCAAGCGTATCCTGTATACGCTTGCACTCTTAACGGTGTTCCGCGTCCTGGCCCACATTCCAATGCCGGGCGTTGATCTGGCTTCTATCCGGGCGTTTTTCAGCCAGTATGCGCTCTTCGGCCTCCTAAACCTCTTCACCGGCGGTTCAATGGAAAACTTTTCAATTGTCCTCATGGGTGTTGGACCGTACATCACCGCCTCAATTATCTTCCAGCTCTTAATCATTATCGTGCCTCGTCTTGAGGAGCTTCAAAAAGAGGGGGAGTCTGGCAGGGAGCGGATCAACCAGTACACCCGCCTGCTCACCGTGCCACTCTCATTTCTCCAGGGCTACAGCACGCTCATTCTTCTCAAAAACCAGGGGATCATCGGCAGCTTTACGCCGCTTGATCTCTTCACCATCCTGATTACGATTACCGGCGGCACGATGCTCCTGGTCTGGATTGGCGAGCTTATTTCGGAGTACGGGATTGGGAATGGCATGTCGTTGCTCATTACGCTCGGCGTCTTGGCGGGTATCCCATCGTCACTCTCCCAAACCTTCCAAATCGCCGACCAAACTGGCTACGTGAGTATCGCAATTTTTCTTCTCATCTCACTCGTCGTCACCGTCAGCATCGTCTTCGTGAATGAGGGTGAACGGCAGATTCCGATTACCTATGCCCGGCGTGTCCGAGGCAACCAAGCCAGCGGGGGCGTTGCGACCTACTTGCCGCTCAAGGTAGCGATGGCTGGCGTCGTGCCAATCATCTTCGCGCTCTCCATGATGATTTTTCCACCAGTCGCGGCCCAATTTCTGAAAACCGTCCAAACGCCATGGGTACAAACTGCTGCCCAGCAGGTAATTGATTTGTTTGCCAACAACACCTTCTACGGGGTGGCGTACTTCTTCCTTGTTATTATCTTTACCTTCTTCTACACCTCGATCGTCTTTCAACCAGAGCAGGTAGCAGAAAACATCCAGAAGCAGGGCGGTTTCGTGCCCGGTCTCCGGCCAGGCCGAGAAACAGCTGACTACCTTGGCAAGGTATTGAACCGGGTGACGCTCTTCGGCTCGCTGTTCCTCGCCGCCATTGCCGTTCTGCCGTTCGTCGTGCAAAGCCTTACAGAAATTCAAACGCTTGTCCTGGGTGGGACTGGCATTCTGATCGTCGTGTCGGTTATTCTAGAAACCATGCGACAGATTCGAGCCCAGCTCACCACCCGACGCTATGAGTTCTAAGGTTCCTGGTAGCAACCTCTTCGGCGCACTGCTGGTAGTGCTGTTGATCGGGGGCATGGTGTACGCCGCCAAACAGGTAGGAACATCCGCACCTGCGCAGGGCGGAGCAACCGATACGCTCGTCCCCGAGGGTATTACGCCGGCGCCAGTAGCCGAAATAGACGAGCCAGCGACCCAGGAAACGCCAGTGGTCAGTACACCGCAGCCGACCTTGCTCTTCGTCCGCAGTGCATCGAATGGCCAGCAACTCATTCGGCGTGTTGCCGCGGGCAGCGAATCGGTCATCTTTACTGACGCCGATACGGCAGTAAAACTGCAAGCAGTCCTCGGGGTGCTCGATGAAAAGGCGATTGCGATGTTTACGGCCGACGACGGCCATACTGAACTGCGTTCTATTGCATTGGACGGCTCGGGAAGGACCGAAACGCTGAATGCGTCATTCGGTGGTGCAGCCGGTGCCGCGTTTTCATCCACCACCAAGCAGGTAGCCTATGCCGTATTTGACAATGCCGAACGAAGCTTTGGTTTTAGCCTTGTGAGGGAGGCACTCGATGGGACAAGTCGGTCGGTCGTCGACTCGGATCCAAACGGTATCGCCCTACCTGTCTGGTCGGCCGACGGTAAGCGGGTGGCCTATATCCAGGGACAGGCTACGCCCGACGCAGGTCAAATCCTAAAGATTGCGACGATCGGGGGCGCCAGCGATGCGGTCTACACGTTCGAGCAGAATACGGCTATTACCAGCCTAGCCTGGCTGGATGACCAATCGCTCGCCTATAGTGCCGAGCCACTTGGCAACAACACGCAGAATGCCGCGCAAACCTACGCGCTCGATCTCGCAAGCAAGCAAGCCCGCAGCCTCGTTGATGGTACAGGCAAAGACCGGTCTCTCTTAGTTTCCCGTGACGGGGCCTGGCTTGCGTTCGTCGCAGGCAATGTGACGGCAGGGGACACGCAGCCGGCCGGTCTTCTCACGGTCATCGAGCTCGCAACCGGCAAACAGCAAACCCTGAGCGCAGCGTCGGCAACAAGCGCTTGGATGGTCGAGTAATGCGGCTTACGAAGCCACTCATTCTCGTCTTTCTTGGTCCACAGGGCAGCGGGAAGGGGACGCAGTCGATCAAGCTAGCTGAACTGCTCCACCTGCCACGGGCTGAGGCCGGACAGCTCTTTCGTGACGAGGCAACGCGTGACACCGAGTTGGGACGAGCAATCAAATCGCTGCTCGACAAGGGGCAATACTTACCAACCGAGCTCTGGAAACCAGTCATCGAGCGGGCGCTCCGATCAGCTGATGCCTCTCAGGGTATGATTTTCGACGGTTTCTTGCGAACGACAGACCAGCTCGACGAATTTGAAGGGTTCCGAGAGGCCTTCGGCTTACCTGAGGCATTGATCGTCTATCTCAACCTCTCAAAACACCATGCGATCGAACGGCTCATGAAGCGCGGACGGGTCGATGATACGCCTGAGCTGATTGCCAAGCGCCTCGAATGGTCTGGTGAGCAGGTCCGTGGCATTTTGGAGCACTTCCGACGTCGAGGCAAGGTGGTAGATATTGATGCAGACCAATCAATCGAGACGGTTCACGAGCAGATTGTCAGCGCACTCACTGAGCGAGGAGTCGTACAATGAGCGGTGAGCTGATCAAGTCCGAGTCAGCGATTGCTGACTTGCGCCATGCCGGCAGGATCTGGGCAGCGACCATGGATGTCCTGCGTGCCGCGGTTGTACCAGGTGTAACGGGCGTACACATCGACACCCTGGCCCGTGAGACGATTCACAAGCACGGCGGGAAGCCGGCGTTCTTGGGTTTCAATGAGTACCAATTCTCGATCTGTTGGTCGGTGAATGACGTCGTGGTCCATGGCTTACCGAACAGAACGCCGCTCAGTCCCGGTGATGTGGTCAGTATCGATCTTGGCGTCACCTACAACGGATGGCACGTTGATGCCGCCATCACGCAGATACTCGAGCCTGCGGCGCCCGAAGACACACGCATGGTGTCGGTCGCCAATCAAGCGCTCGACGCTGGCATTGCGGCAATCCGTGACGGGGTGCGCCTCGGCGATGTCCAGGCTGCCATCCAGCAAACGATCGACCAGGCAGGCTACGGCAACGTCACCTCGCTCACCGGCCACGGCATTGGCCGTGATCTCCACGAACCACCTTCGATTCCGAATGTGGGGGCACCAAACACCGGCATAACGCTCCGAGCGGGTATGGTCATCTGCCTCGAGCCGATGATTACGCAGGGCAGCGGCAAGGTTGTGACCGACCGTGACGGCTGGACCATCCGGACTGCCGACCACAGCCGTGCCGCCCACGTGGAACACACCATCCTCATTACCCAAACCGGCGCCGAGATCTTGACCCACTAGGCGCAACAGGACTATAGTCCCTCGGTCTGGAAGCAGACAGCCAGTGAAAGGGGACCTTAAATTTGCGACTTCTATTACTAGGAGCACTGTTCGTGCTCTGTTCTACGTTTGGATGGGGCCAGCTCGGCCTCTCAACGAACCCGACCACCGTCCAACTACTGAAGGATCTGGTAGACGATAACGAAGTGGTGCACCACCGTTTTCTCTCACACCACGTTGTCTTTACGAAAGACGCGAATGGACACCTCATCGAGTTTGAACAGGGGTCGACGTTCTATATGAACAAGGTCGGGCACATCCGTGAGCTCCATTCGGGAGCCCGGCCGCACTGGGTCGAGGCCAGACAGGACGACTACACGCTCCTGTGGAGCGTATTCGCGATCATGCTCGATCGCCAGCAGCCAACCTACCCACCCGGCACCTACCTCCACAACGACGAACATTTGCCCGATCCGCTCTGCGACGAAGAAATGGAG
>CAYZPG010000014.1:0-15060 GCA_964480605.1 uncultured Candidatus Saccharibacteria bacterium
AGAAAGAGTCCAAGAATAAGGCTGTTCCACCAACCAACACCCTCAATAGCCCACCGAAGCAGCGACTGACTGACAATGTACGAAAGCACGAGCGGCAACACTGTCACACCAAACCGTGCTGGCAACAATAAGTCGACGAGGACGCCACCAGTCACCACCCACCACAAACCAAGGACAGGCCGGCGCATCATCAAAAACACCGCACCCCCGACCGCGACAAGGCTTGGTTGGCCGCCAAACAGCGGCCAGGTCGCAAGCACGCTGATTTGCAGGAGCACAGCACCATACGCGCCCACTGCAGCCATCAGCCGCTCGAGCATCATGACGCAGCTCCATCAATGACGACGAGCACGTACTCAAGCTGCGCAAAGGGGACAGGTGACTGGAGTCGCTCTTTGCGGAGAATCTCCGACGTCGCCGAGAGCGTCCGGTCAACCGTCCCAACAGGAATTCCACGAGGCACAACGCCTTCGAGATCATTCGTTAGCACCACCTCGCCCGGTTTGATATCAGCTGTGCTCGGAATATCGGATACGACCAGGCCGCCCAAACTGGCACGCAGCAAGCCCTGCGCTCGCGTTTCCTGAAACAGCACCGGGATAAGGAGTGATGGATTTGTGAGCAGCAACACCCGTGCTTGACCAGCAGACACCTCATCAACAATCCCTGCGAGGTGGCCTCTCGCCAGAACCGGTTGTCCGAGCGCAACGCCATGGTTCGCACCTCGGTCAACGGTGATGCTGTCGAGCGCTTTGCTGGGAGAACGGGCAATCACCCGCGCTGACAACAGCTGGCCGGCGGACACCGACGAAGATGCTGCGTACTCGGCCGTAATGAGTGCGTCAGCTGCTGCCGCCTCTTGGAGCCTCGCCACCTCGCTGACAAGCTGCCCGTTCTCTTCCTCGAGTTCAGCCACGCGGGAACGCAGCGTTGTAATGTCTCGGACACTCTGTGCAAACCGACGAACGCCTGCTGTTGCAGCAGTCAGCGGCCGTGCAGGCCAGGTAAGAAACTGGGCGCCCGACCGAGCCGCACCCAGCCAAGGTGAGGCAACCGCCAACACCACGATGACTGCAACAATGCCGAGCGCAAGCCGAATGTTCAGCGTACCCCCTGCCATTCACTCGGTAATAGGACCGTCCGCAGCGCGTCGAGATCTTCGAGAACGACGCCTGTACCACGCACCACGGTGGTGAGCGGATCCTCTGCCACATGGATGTGCGTGCCGGTCTGTTGCTGCAGCAGCTGCGGCAAGCCTCGTAAGAGCGCGCCGCCACCCGCCAAGGTAATGCCCCGAACCATCAGATCCGCAACAAGTTCAGGAGGCGTCTCCTCGATGGTCGCTTTGACGGCCGCAACGATTTGAGCGACCGAGCGCGCGAGCGCATGGCGTACCTGCTCATCAGAGATTAACAGCTCCCGCGGTAAACCAGACACCAAGTCTCGTCCCCGGATCGGTACTACCTCGGGTTTCGACGAAAAAGGCAGGGCCGAACCAAGCTGGATCTTCATGTCCTCAGCCATTCGATCACCGATCAGCAGGTTCATCTCATCACGGGCAAATTGCTTGATATCTTCATTCAGCTCATCACCCGCAATCCGCAACGACCGACTCGCCACAATGCCGCCTAACGAAATGACCGCCACCTCAGTCGTTCCACCGCCAATGTCGACAATGAAGCTCCCGCCTGGCTCTTGGATCGGCAATCGGGCACCAATCGCGGCCGCTACCGGCTCTTCAATGAGGTACACCTCCCGCGCACCGGCATTGAGCGCCGCCTCCTCGACAGCGCGCCGCTCAACCTCGGTGACCCCGTACGGAATCCCGACTACGATCCTGGGCCGCGACCACGATCCAAAGCGGCTGGCGTGCACCTTCGAGACAAAATACCGTAGCATCTGCTCCGTCACCTCGAAATCCGAGACAACGCCGTCAACGAGCGGCCGGATCGCCACAATGTGGGCAGGCGTGCGGCCAACCATTTTCCGCGCCTCGTCGCCAATCGCCAGAATCTGCTTGGTCCGCTGATTAATCGCCACGACCGACGGCTCGTTCATCACGATGCCGCGACCTTTGACGTACACCAAGGTGTTGGCTGTTCCTAAATCAATGCCGATGTCATGCGAAATAAAGCCAAAGAGCCGGTTGAGCACATCCACCTCCGGGCTCTCGACACTAGCGGAAACTACCGGTACTTCGCAACGTTGGCGTTGTGCTCGGCCAAGGTCTTGGCGAAATGGGCGTGGCCATCCTTGTCCGTGACGAAGTAGACGTAGTCATGGTCGGCCGGCGTGGCGGCGGCGACCAGTGAGGCAAGGCCGGGATTACAAATCGGCTCCGGAGGCAAACCCGTCACGCGGTACGTATTGAACGGTGATTCAATACCCTGGAGGTCAGCGCGGAGTACCGTGGGCCACCAATCAAATCCGGCGCAACCCGGCGCATCGATACCAGTCGATGTTAAACAATCTGCCCCTAAACTGGCTGCCTTTGCGAACTGCACCGTCGGATCAGCCTGCAGCGGCATGCCGGCCGTAAGACGGTTGGTGTACACGCCTGCAATCGGCGCCCGGTCCTCATCAAAACGCGCCTCACGCTCAACAATCGAGGCCAGGATGATCGTGTCATACGTTAGGCGTATCTCGGCTGTACGCGCCATGAATGCCGCGAGCTGCTTCTCAATGACGACCGAGGCTGGCGTAGCAAGTTCGAACCGGTAGGTGTCGGGAAAGAGCAGGCCGGCCAACGATGCGCCAGCTGGAAGACCGTACGTCTCACGAATCTCGGACGATGCAATATCCGCAGCCTGAAGGTACTCGCTGGGACGACGAAGAATGCCTTTTTCGACGAGCCGCAGCGCCATCTCCTCGGACCTCCAACCCTCGGGGAACGTTACGGCGACTTCCGGTACGGGTTCAACAACTGGCGTCGACACCTGTCGCTGTTTCAAGTAGTACCAAGCGCCACCAAGACAAAGCAGTGCACCGACACCAATAGCTGCAAGTACCAGGAGGACAACTTTCATACCTGCTCCCGCGTTGCCAAGTACTGCTCGAGTAAGAGACGGGCCGCAGCCGCATCGGTATCGCCCGCTGGACCAGCCAGCCGCTCCGCCTCCTTCGTCGTCAAGGTTTCATCAAGTTGGACAATGTCCACATCAGCCAGACGATCCGCAAGCTGCTGTACGAACTCCTCAAGGGGCGAGCCGGGCCTTGGGATACCGAGCACAATTGTGGATATGGAACGGTCGTGAACGATCAGCCCAGTTGCCTCAACCGCCCCTGCTGTTGATTGAACGGTCAATGTGGGCAACGAGGTAATAACTGTCCCAACAAGATTGATGGCCATCCCAATCCGTTTCTCACCAAGGTCAAGTGCCAGAATGCCGCTCATTCCTTCCCGCTCAGCTCAATATGAATCCGATCCGCGGCAGCCGGGAGCGTCGTCCTCACTGAGGGTCGAATCGTGACGACGGCGGAGACAACACCGTCTTGGGATTCAAACAAGGTCCGTGCCTCAGTCACCGTCTTCCCAAGTACCTGTTCGGCAAGCGTGGCCTCATCAATCGCTGGCACCAGCCGCGTCTGCAGCGCACCCTTGAGCGTCAGCTTGCCTTGTCCGACATCGGCGGCGGCGACACTTGTCTCGATAGCATCGTCAGCCGTCGCAGCAACCTGTTTACCACTTGGCGCAAGCGCCGCTACCCGAGCCACGACCGCCGTCCGGTACGCTGTTGCGGCAAATCCGACCGCCCTTGCACGGACCGTCGCCTTAACAGTCACAGTATCAGCCTCATCGCTGGGCTGCTTATCACTTGACGACTCAATCACCTCAACCGAAACTCCGTCCTTCAGGATCGTGAGCGCCGGCGTATCGGCCTGCAATTTGCTGATTAACTCATCGGTCGCCTGGCTCGCAAGCGCTTGTTTTGCCTTATCAATATCATCAGCCGTCACTACCTTCATTGTCTTCGTGACGCCGCCTGCCAAGGCAGCCTGGTTCGCGCCTGTCACCTTGTCACGCTGGCTGTTCGTGAGACTGGTGATCGTCCAATCGCCTGGTGAAAGGTTGTACTGCTCACCCGCCGCCGTCGCTTCCACTTTCGTCGAGCCTGTCCCGGGCTTTACCGTCACGTTTCCCTGTGCATCCAGCGCTACCGTGGCCGCACCGACGGTCACCGCCTCGGTTGAAATCACGAGGAGCCCATCACGCTCAAATCGGGTCCCGCTCGCCAAGGTGACTGGTTCGCCCAGCCGGTTGCTAATCGTCATCGTCCCACTGGCCTTCGTCCCGACATCCTTGGTGCCGGTTGCAGCGAACGAGCCTTCTTTCGCAACCTGCGTCTCTACCCGCTGCCCAGGTATCGTTGCCTGCGCAGCATCAGGCGCCTGCAAGCTATTGTCAATCGTAACCTCGACTTGCTGTTGGAACGGCTCGCTCTCGAGCGTCAGTACTGCGGTCGCCTGCCAGCTCCCCCAGTAGAACCACCATCCGACGCCGCCAAGTAGCGCAAGCGCCACCAAAGAGATACCGATCAATAATAGCGTACGTGGCAGCGGCCGACGGACCGGCGGGACTGCCGCGCGGTCACGCGGTTTCTGGGACGCCACCGGGGTAGCGACATCAACGGCGGGGAGTGTCAGAGGCGCCGCCGCAGCTGCTGCGTCGACCGGCTCAGTCGCTTTGGGTGGCGTTTCGTCGTATCGCTTGACCGGCACCTTCGCATCTTCGGCCGTCGAAACAGCCGCCGGCTCAGCAGCAGGCGCGCCTGACTCGTCCAGCTCAATGACATCATCTACCGAGGGTTTCTGTCCGATGTCCGGGTCAACAGGCGTTTCGTCGGTCACGGAGGCATAGACAGGAATACCCACCTGCGTTGCCAGCTTCGTGCCAATCTTATCCTGGGTCACAACCGCGATCGTTTTTTTGCGTTTCTTCGCCTCGGCGAGCAGCAGACGGAGATTCACGACGCTTGAGATAAGCTGGGCATGCTTCGGAACAACGAGTGCGACCGAGTGGCCGGTCAGGTCGTCGAGCTTATCGATTACCGACGTGATTTCTTCGTCGGCCTCAAGGTAGAGAATTTCTTCCATTTATGCCCCCACCGATGACAGAAGGCGCCGAAAGACGGTTTGGCTTGGCGTCGAGTGCCCTACCAAATCAATTGCCAAATTCGCAAGCGCCATTGGCGTAATGTCTTGCACGGTTCCAAGTGTACCGGTTGCGTCCTCGATCGTCTGCACCTCGCTTGGCTTCAAGAAGTGGACAGTCGGACGTCGAGCGAATGGCAATCGTTTCCCCCAGCTCGCACCCTTGAGCACCCGGGCAATGTCAGGCAGGTTGCTTCCTCCTCCGCACAGCAGGATTCTCGATGGCAATAGATCCACGTTCGTAAATTCACCAAGTGTCAGCTCGATACCGGACAGCCAGACATCTACGTCTGTCTGTAGTGCTTTCGCAATATCAGCCAACTCTTGTTTCGGCAACTCGCCGGCGGCGTAGGCTAGCTTCTGCTGCTCGGCTTCAGCAAAACCTACACCGAACACGGTCGTCAGCCGCTTCGTGAATGCCCGGCCGCCAATCGCAAACATTTTTGTGCCGACCAAGCCGCCGTTGTTCACGACAGCCAGGTCGGTCGTGCCGCCACCAATGTCGATGTAGATCGCGGAGAACTCGGCTGACTCGTCGGGGCCATTAATGCGGGCGACAGCATAGGGTTCGGCGGCAACCGAAAGCAAGTCAAGGCTGAGCTCTTCGGCAATCGTCTGAAGCGCACCTAGGTGCACAATCGGCGCGAACGCAGAGTAGATGCCAACCTGCACCTCACGCCCCTGGAATCCAAGAGGGTTCGTAACCTTGTAGCCATCGATGCGGACGTCGACAATCGCGGCATTCACGAGGCGGACATCAATTTCGGCTTGGCCAGTTTCCCAGGCAAGAATCGCTTTTGCCCGCTCATGCGCCCGCTTCTGCACCTGCTCGAGGATATCCTGGAGCTCTTCCACGCTCACTTTCTGCAGTGGCTCGGAGCGGACATACTTAATAGTAGTTGTCGTACCTTTGACGAGCTCGCCAGCAATCCCCATGATCACCTGGTCAGGCAAGGTGTTGGCCTGCTGGGCCGCCTGCTCAAGGGCTAACTCGCAATTGCCGATGACACCGTGGATATCTGTCACGGTACCACCTTGCATGTCAGCCAGCCGTTGGCGCTGCTTGCCGACACCAATGACCTTGGCCTTTCCTCGGTCAACCTCAAAAATGAGCGCCTTCACGAACTCCGTACCAATATCAAGCGCAATCGCCCGGCGATCATTCGGTTGTTCTTTTTTACCAAAACCTAGCACGTCGTTCCCTCCGTGTACGAGCAGTATATCACGATGCCGGCTCAACTACCGCTTTGATGCGACGGATGCCAGCCGAGACCGATTGCTCCTTCACAATCCGCACCCTCCCGATCACTCCGGTACGCTCGACGTGCGGTCCGCCGCAAAATTCCTTCGAAACCGCGTCGTTCAGGTGGTTGCCAACGAAGTACACCTTCACCGTAGGCGGATACTTGTGTCCAAAAAAGTGCAGCGCCCCGCTCGCTTCAGCTTCGGCCAGCGGCAGCTCAACGCACTGCATCGGCAGGTCTCGGTCAATCACCGCATTCACCCACTCCTCGACGGCCGTTCGCTGCTCATCCGTAAGTTTTTCACTATGAACAAAGTCAAAGCGAAGCCGTTCCGGCGTGATATCGGAACCACGCTGCTGGACGTGATCACCGAGCACCGCTCGCAGCGCCGCCTGAAGCAGGTGCGTCGCGGTATGCAGTTGTAGTACCTGCGCCATCTCAGCTTCTGTGCCCGCCTTCAACTCGCCTGTATCCAGCAGTAACCCGTGGCCGCCGAACTTCTTCTCTTGGCCAGCAGCGGACACCGTCTTGTGTTCGGCCGCCCGCCTCTCCATCTCAGTCAGAAACTGCTCCCGATCCAAGACGATTCCATGTTCGTGCAGCAGCTCGTACCCAAGCTCGAATGGCAACGCGTGACTCTGATACGCCAGAAATGCCAAGTCTATCGCCCCAGCGACTGTGCGCGAAGCTTCCTTTGCAATCTCTTTCGCCACAAATGCCTGCGCACGGGCCAACTGCGACGCAAACTGGCCTTGCTCGGCAAGGAAGATTTCGTGCACGGGGCTCTCAAGAAGATGCGGGTAGGTTGAGCCGTACGACCCAAGGACGGCCTCGATCACCAGTGACCAGTCTACCGGCGGCAGCGCGCGAGCAGCCTGCACTGCCCGACGAATCAAACGGCGCAGTACGTATCCGCGGTCCTTGTTGCTTGGCACAACACCGTCAGCAATGAGGAAGACTGCAGCCCGGACATGGTCAACGACCAAGCGGACATGCCGATCCTGGGCAGCCAGCGGGGATGATGACACGGCAGCCACAATCGGCCGGAAGAGGTCGATCTCATACACGCTCCCTAGTCCGTTCACGGTCATGAGCACTCGTTCCAATCCAACGCCAGTATCAATGTTCCGCTGCGACAACGGCGTGAACGAACCATCGGCCTGTTTTGCATACTCCATGAACACGTTATTCCAAATCTCGACCCAGTGATGGTCGGTCGCCGACCCCGGCAGACACCCTGCATCACACGACTCGGGATGAATGTGGACAAAAATTTCCGTAGTCGGACCGCACGGACCAGTGGCATGGACCGGGCCCCACCAGTTGTCCTTCCCAAGCGGTGCAATACGCTCCATACCAAGCGAACGCCAAATTGCTTCGGCCTCGCGATCTAGCCCAACACCCTTGTCGGCACTGCCCTCGTAAATCGTCGCAGCGAGCTTCTCCTTTGGAAACCCAAGGATTTCGGTTACAAAATGAAAGCTCCAGCGAATCGCCTCGTCTTTCCAGTAGTCGCCGAGCGACCAGTGGCCAAGCATCTCAAAGAAGGTGACATGGGTATCATCCCCCACCTCATCGATGTCAGTGGTACGTACGCTCCGCTGCACGTTGACGAGCCGAGTTCCGTCTGGGTGCTGGTCACCGAGCAGGTAGGGAATGAGCGGATGCATACCAGCCGTTGTAAACAGCACCGACGTATCCTGCAGAGGCACCAGGGATGCTTGCGGAATGACCACATGGCCATGTGATTGATAGAAAGCAAAAAACTTCTCTCGTAGCTCATGATGGGTCATGTCACGTCCTTCCTCACTACTGACTCAAGCGCGTCTGCACAGTCTGCTGGATGACGCTCAAGACCTGCGTCGCCAGCGTGCCCTCCTGATCCGGTTTCGCAAACGGGTCGATGCCCGAGAGCTGGAATTGATAGAGCTCCTCGTAGATCTGCTTCACATCTAGGACACGGGTCACATACCGCAAGCTTTCTGTTGGTACGGCACTCCGATTGCCCGCCTGATATCGATCACCAGCGCCGCCGCCGCCGTTGTACGCGACAATCGCCGGTGCAACGTCACCAGCGTATCGGCCCATGAGACCCTGTAAGTGGTACGTACCATACTTAATATTGAGCGCCGGATCATACAACCGGTCGATGGTAAAACCCGTATCGCCAATTCGACGGGCAATGCCTGCTGCCGTCAGCGGCATGAGTTGCATGAGGCCCCGGGCACCGACAGGCGACGTTGCCTGCGGATTGTAGTGGCTCTCCGCGTAGATAACCGCTGCGACAAGGAACGGATCCAAATCGTGGTCGCGCGCTTCCTTGATAATAATGTCTTCATACGCGAGCGGGTACCGAATCTCGGCAAAAATCCGGGGCAGCGCGACAGCCACGCCATACATCGTGCCTGCAGCAAGGAGTACAAGTATGCCGAGTTGGACAAGTGTTCGCTGAGACATGTACTAGTTCCTACGCTGGTGCTGGCGGCAGGAATCGAACCTGCACGGGGTTGCCCCCAGAGGATTTTAAGTCCTCCGCGTCTACCATTCCACCACGCCAGCAAGAGCCGCGACTCGAGTGTAGTATAGAGGAGGCCTTCGGAGAACGAAATAGCTCTGTGCGTTTACGCGGCTGACACCAGCACGGAGGCGGGCAGCTCGAATGCAAGACGAGACAATGTCTCTGGCCTGATGACCTGCCACCCCTGCTCGGTCCGCGCCACCCTGCCCTGCACAGAAAAACCTGCAGCCTTGCGAATACCGCCACCGCCAAAGAGCTGCGCCAGCGCCGCAACATCGACAGCTTCCTGTTCTGTCCGAACCGAAGCCTTAATCCGTCCGTCTGGCAGCTCGACGATTAAGATCGCAGCCCGAGCTCCCGGCACCGCGTTCAACAGATTGACACAACCGGCCAAATCCTCCTGCGTTGCGTCGCATTGCAGCAGATCATCATGGAGAATGAGCGACGAAACGATACCGAGCTGATCGTGATAGCGAATCCGAGAGAGCGCCGTGCCCCACAACCGCAATGCCTGGATCGAGCGTTGCGATGAGACATGCTGGCGGATGAGTTTCAGGCGAGCACCCGCAGCCAATAATATGGCTGCTTGCCGCAGGACAGTCGGCGACGTATTGGAATGCTTGAACCCGCCAGTATCATTGTACAAACCAGTGAGCAAGCAGGTTGCAATTTGACTGTCGATCGTAACCCCGAGCTGACGAATGAGGGGTAGCAGGAGTTCTGCTGCGGACGAGGCTTCGTAATCAACGTAGTTGAGCGTCGCCAGCTTATGCAGGTCATTTCGCTGATGGTGGTCAATATTGATGAGCTGCCGACGACCTGAGGCAAAGTGCTTGATGCGGTCCGGCATACCCGTCCGCTTCGCATCACCACAATCAATCACGGTCACGACATCGTAACTTCCCAGGATGCAGTCTTGCCGGAACCATGCGACGTTTGGCAAAAACCGAAACGCGGGCGGGATTTCGTCGGCACAGAAAACGGTGACACGCTTCCCCAGGCGATCGAGCGCATGGGCTAACGCCAACGTACTTCCGGCCGCGTCACCATCAGGATGCTCGTGTGTGACGAGCAGATGGTTCTCCCCTGCAAGTAGTGTACGGGCAACGGTGTCAATCATTCAGCAACACGTAGAAGCGCTGCCCCTCCTCGGGCAAATCTTTTGCGGTCACCTTAAGGGTGCGAACGGCCTCGGGTGCCTGTCCTTCCAACTCCTGCACGTTCACATCCCCGGTATTCGTGAGCACCAGCAATCTAGGCTCCATACTCGTACTGCGCTTTAAGAGCGCTTGAATATTCTCTTTGGTCGGCGCGGTTGGCACCAGTACGAGCACATCGGCACGCTCCACGGCCGCCAAATCGGTCGTCGAGACCTCGCCGAAGGCTTGGTGGCACAGCACCATAACCATGTCCTCGATATGGAAGTGGGCGAGTGCCGGCGAGACTTCGGCAAACACCTCACCGACTTCGTACTCTCCTGGCCCAGGCAACTCAACGTCATTGATGGTCAGATAACTACCTGATGCCGAGGGCGACTTCAGCCGAAGCGTGAGCGTCGTTGTTTTACCCTTCACCTCGCACGTCTCGGTTGTGCATGAGATTGTCATCGACTGCCTTTCGGTTTGATGCTTCAGCATACCGCATTCGCGCGCCCTCGAACAGAGGAGGGTGTCTTGCGTAGCAACCACAAACCTGATTGAATGCGTCGCACTTTACAACCAGAGAAGGAGGATACCGATGCGACCCACATTTGCCATACTTCTACTGTACCTCCTTGGTGCAGCAGTCAGTGCGCCGCAACCGATTGAGGTTCCGGACCCTGCCAACTACTACCAACCGTTCCAACTAATCCGTCTCAACACTCACACGCATACGCACCATTCAGATGCAACCGGGCCAGGCAACACACTGGCAGCAGTCATTGACGCCAATTGCCGCCGGTTCGACGGCCTCATCCTCACCGACCACGGAGAGCATCTCACACCTGCAGAATGGCGCGCCCAAAGCGCGATCAGTGCCCCGCCCGGTAAACTCGTGCTTCCCGGCTTTGAGGCAACTGGCACCGGCGAGGTTCGGGGTACGAACCTCAACCCAGCCTACCAGCATGGTTGGGGCCACGTGCTCGTTACCAATACTGCCGATTTCACCGGTACGCGCACGGCTGGCAACGGCATGCCGCCCACACTCTGCACCACCTTCACAGACTTCAAAGCGTGGCTGAGTCGTCAGCCGGGTAGTATGGGCATTTTTGCCCATCCAAGCCTCTACATGGTGGAGGAGTCCTTTAACGGCTTCGCCGCCCCGACCAACGAGCAAGAGGCCGACCAATTTGTTGGCTGCGAGCTTAGCAGCCACAGCGTGCGCTACATCGGCCTCGGCAATGGCCTCGATCTTCGCTCCAGCAACGAGGCGTGCTATCGACAGCTCCTGCGACGAGGGTGGCGAGTCAGTCCGTACATGGGCGGCGACGAGCACACCCCACCCTACGGCACTGCGACTACGGTTACCGGCCTCTTTGTTGAGGAACGGACCACGAATGGCGTTTTTGAGGCGATGCGTCATCGACGCACGTTCGCAACCGAAGAGCCAAGTGCGCAGATCCAACTGATAGCGGCGACCGATGTCACGGTACTTATGGGCGGCGAGCTGAACATTACCCATGAGTGCACGATTCACGCCCGCTGCGTTACACATTCATCGACCGTGCAAAGTATCACCCTCGTCTTCGTATCGAAGCGGGGTGCCTTCTACGACGTCATCCAGCAGTCCCAACCACTCAAACTACGCGACGAACACTGGGGGACCATCGTCTCACGATACGATATCTCCGACCGCGAGATGTGTGCGGTATACACCAAGGCCCGTCTCAAGAATGGCCGAGAACTCGTCAGTGCACCCATCTGGCTGACCACCCGCTTATAAGGCGGGTGTTTTTCTTCCATCAAATGCTTGACATCTGCACCGAGCCGTGATATAGTAACCCTCGTTTCATACATATAACGTTCGTTATACAAATAAAGCCTTGGTTACGCATCGAGTGATAAGCGGCGTCCGGTGTTCCCCTCCTCACCGAACGCCACTTGCCCCTCGATGATGCCTAGATGTGTGGTGGTGATTCGTACTTGACCATGGTACGGATGCGGATCTCCAATCATTACGAGATTCGATTGTCGACCCACGCCACCACGCATGTAGGCACCAACAAACAAATCCCCGGTTGATCCGGGGATTTGTCGTCGTAACCCGTCCGTAGTGCTACTTCTCAGCCTGCTCCGAGACGGCCTCTGGCTTCGTCGCCACCTTACGTTCTGCCCGCTCTCGGTCACGCGTCTCAGCTGCCTTTTTTGCTGATTCTGGCCGACGATCGTCTGGATATGCCAGGGCAACCTTACGACTCTCTTTATCGATTGACAGAATCTGGAACTGGTCAGCGGTACCCACCTGGACAGCCTTCTCGAGCTCTTCCTGCGTGGCTGCTCCAAATTCGGAAATGTGCATCAACCCAACAATCTCCTTGCCAATCTCAATAAATGCTCCGAACGCTGACAGCCGTACGACACGGCCCGCTACTTGCTGCCCTGGTGCGAAGGCGGTAATGGCCTGCTGCCAAGGATCTGGCATGAGCCGCTTGATCGAGAGGGACACCCGTCCGCCCTCAACCGAGATTACTTGGACCTTCACCTCGTCCCCAACTTTGTACAGACGATCAAGGTCTTGCACGCGGTCCCACGAAATCTCGGAGATATGGACCAGGCCCTCAATGTCGCCGATGTTGACGAAGATGCCGAACTCTACGACACCGCTCACAACGCCAGACAGTTCCTCGCCGAGCGTCAGCTTCCGGGCTCGTTCCTCGGCCAAGGCATCTCCGGCAGCTTTCTCGGAGAAGATAATTTTGTTCGCTTTTGGCTCAAAGGTAATCACTTTTGCCTGGATCTCTTTGCCAACGAGTGCCTTCAGGCCATCCTGGATCCGGTCACGGCCACCGCGAGGATAATGCTGCGACGCCAACTGCGAAATCGGCAGGAAACCCTCGATATTGCCATGCTGCACTACCACGCCACCACGATTCACGTCCTTGACGCGGACGAGCACCGGCTGCTTCGCGTTGTAACTCTCCTCCAACGACGCAAGATGACGCTCACGGTCGGCGCGACGGAGTGACAAGATGACATAGCCGTCATCGTTCTCCTGCACCAGCACGTAGGCCGACACTTCCTCGCCGGGCTTCAGGTCCTGCGCTGTCGAGGAAAACTCGCGCACAGGAATGAGCCCTAAGGCCATTCCCTGTAGATCAACCACGATCCGATTCCTCGATACTGAGGCTACGGTCCCCTTGACGGTCATCCCATGCTTAATGGGAATTAAATTGTCGCCCAACTCCTTGGCGACATCGTCCATGTGTGCAAACTGCTGCATAACTAGTCATTTCCTTCTGATGCCTGGTAGCCAGGCAATCAATGCACCGTATGCTACCAGCCGCCATCAGGTTTGACAACTGTCTTGGCAGGCAGTGGCCCTATTTGGTACACTCCTCGCGTCTTGGGCAGGTGGTGAAACTGGCAGACACGCAGCCTTGAGGGGGCTGTGGGAGCAATCCCGTGGAGGTTCAAGTCCTCTCCTGCCCACCAGACCAAGGGATCCATAGCTCAGCTGGTTAGAGCGTCTCGTTTACACCGAGAAGGTCCTCCGTTCGAATCGGAGTGGATCCACCAGCCAGAGCTGGCCTGGGTAGCTCAGTGGTAGAGCAGTGGCCTGAAGAGCCACGTGTCGTCAGTTCGATTCTGACCCCAGGCACCAAGAAGAAGAGACCTGATTCATCGGGCCTCTTCTTTTGTGTACCGCTCCCGCAGATCACTACTGATCCCATTCAGCCTGGCAATCTGTCGGAGTACGAGCGCCGAAGGCCGGATCGTTCGTTGTTGGGTCGCATAGTTCACCTCGATCAATCCAAACCGAGGCCAAAACCCCTTGTCCCACTCAAAGTTGTCGATCAACGACCAGTGCAGGTAGCCCCGGACGTCAACGCCACGACGGATCGCTCGATGAGCCGCCTGAAGCGAACGGACAATATACCACGCACGCTGGCTATCAGCCGCATCAGCCAGACCATGCTCGGTGATGTACACCGGTACCTGGTAGCGTCGGAGCCCCATCAAGACTGGCTCGATCCCATCAGGATGCAACTCCCAACCAAGATCAGAAATACGATCATTCGCATTCTTGTTGAATCCGAAGGCAATCCGATTGTGGAAATAGTAGTTAAGGCCAATAAAATCTTGCGTCGAACGAATGCGGTCCAAGAACCAGTGGTTATTCCAGTAATCCGCTAGTGCGCGAACCGCCAGGTGAACCGGCTCTCGTATGCCGACCTCGATACAGGCGTTGTTCGTCGCAATTCCTACCAGGCAATTTGGACACGTTGCCTTCAATACTGCGTAGGCACGGCGATGAGCCGCTACGAGATGGTTGAGCACACGAAGGTAGGTCAGCGGCTGGCGCTGCTGTGGCGGCCAAACACCCGAGAGATAGGAATTGCCAGCAAAAATCTCGGGCTCATTGAGCGTGATCCAGTGCTGCACGTCCTTACCCAGAGCTTCCGCCACTGCTGCGACATAGTGTTCGAATCGATCGACGATGCCAGGTGCTGCCCAGCCTCCCTGTTGTTCGAGCCAGATCGGTACTGGCCAGTGCCAGAGCGTTACAAACGGCTCCATATCCAGCGAGCGTACATACCGGATCACGGTTTGGTAGTGTCGCAATGCCGCACGATCGAACTGCCCTTCCTTTGGTTCGATGCGTGACCACTCAAGCGACAGGCGCGTGGCCGTATGGCCGAGTCGCTTCGCAAGCGCAAAATCCTCTCGAAAGCGATGAAAGTGGTCAGCCGCCCTGCCAGAAACAAAATTCGCAAGACCGTATCGCTCCGCCAAACCCGACTGCTCAAGCTCCCGTATCCGTGCTGCCGACTGTTCCCAGGCAGTCCAGCTATTCACCAGTCCGCCCTCTACCTGGTGCGCCGATGTCGAAGCGCCCCACAAAAACTCATCCGGAAAACGGAGTACGTCCATGAGGGTAGTATATACGCTCCGGAACACGTTTTCACTTGATGTAAACACAAAAACCCACTCGATTACTCGAATGGGT
>CAYZPG010000015.1:0-14922 GCA_964480605.1 uncultured Candidatus Saccharibacteria bacterium
CTCGAGAAGGTGACTGGCAGCTTTGAGGCAGCTGTTGAGAAGGCATCGGAAATTCTGCGCATCCAGGGCACCGTCATTCCCGCCACCCTCGACAAGGTGAAGTTAGTGGCCCACCTTGCCAACAACCAGACGGTGATTGGACAGAGCACCATCCACAAAACCAGCCTCCTCGAACTCGAGCATATCGAGCTGCAACCCGCGGCAACCGCCAATCCAAAAGCTGTCCGGGCGATCGAGAGCGCAGACCTGATCGTCGTCGGGCCGGGTGACTTCTACTCAAGCCTCATCCCGAGCCTGCTTGTGCACGGCATTCCCGAGGCGCTCCAAGCTACCCGTGGCCGACTCGTGTTCGTTACGAACCTAATGGCGAAAACGGGCCACACCGAACAATTCCACGTTGAGGATTTCGTCACCGTGATTGAGCGATACATCGGACGGCCTGTACACCATGTACTGTATAACACCTACCAGCCATCTGCCCGCCTGCTCGAGAAGTACGCCCGCGACGGCGAGACTATGGTGGGGCCCATGCCTACAACGAGCGATGCGCGCTTCATCGGCGCCGATCTAGTGAGCCGCTCATTCCCAAAGACCCGGCCGGGAGATCCGATCGAGCGAACGTACATCCGCCACGACTCAGCTGCGCTAGCACGCGCTATCATTGATTTGATCCCATACACGAAGTAGCCCCGGATAAACCGGGGCTACTTCTCGCAACCGTGCGACGCTAGGCTTTGACTTCGATGCCGACGCCAGCTGGCAGATCGAGACTCATTAAGGCGTCGATCGTCTTGGCCGTTGGCTCCAGCACGTCGATCAGACGCTTGTGAATCCGGGTCTCAAACTGCTCCCGGGCGTCCTTGTGCTTGAAGGTCGAACGCAACACGGTCACCTTCTTAATCTCGGTTGGTAGTGGAATTGGACCATTCACCGTGGCACCGGTCCGCTTCGTCGTTTCAAGAATCTTCTTGGCACTTTGGTCGATGACCCGGTAGTCATACGCCTTGAGGCGGATGCGGATCTTCTGCTTTGACGGCTGTGGGTCGGTGGCCATGGCGGTTCGGTGCGTCTACGCTACGTTACTTCGTAATTTCAGTGACGACGCCGGCGCCGACTGTCTTGCCACCTTCGCGGATGGCGAAGCGCATACCGTTCTCAAGTGCCACCGGCACAATCAGCTTGACCTTAAAGGTAATGGTGTCGCCAGGCATGACCATCTCGGTTCCTTCTGGCAGCTCAACCTCACCGGTCACATCCGTGGTGCGGACGTAGAACTGTGGCTTGTATCCCTTAAAGAATGGGGTGTGTCGTCCACCTTCCTCTTTGTTGAGAATGTAGACTTCAGCTGAGAACTCGGTATGAGGCGTGACCGAACCTGGCTTTACCAATACCTGGCCGCGCTCAATATCCTCGCGCTCAATACCGCGGAGCAAGACGCCGATGTTGTCGCCAGCCTGCCCTTGGTCGAGCAACTTGCGGAACATTTCAACGCCAGTCACAACCACCTTCTTGGTTGGCTTGATGCCGACGATTTCGACTTCCTCGTTGACCTTCACGATACCGCGGTCAACACGGCCGGTCGCAACGGTGCCACGGCCCTTGATCGAAAAGACGTCTTCGATAGCCATCAGGAACGGCTTGTCGGTTTCGCGGACTGGATCTGGGATGAACTCATCGAGCGCATTCACCAATTCCATAACCTTATCCTGGGCAGCAGCATCACCTTCGAGCGCCTTGAGTGCCGAGCCACGGATGATCGGGGTCTTGTCGCCGTCGAACTCGTTCTTGTTGAGGAGTTCGCGGATTTCGATCTCGACGAGGTCCAGCAGCTCTGGATCATCGACTTGGTCACACTTATTAAGGAAGACAACGATCGTTGGCACGCCGACCTGCTTGGCAAGCAGAATGTGCTCGCGGGTCTGCGGCATTGGGCCGTCAGTTGCCGAAACAACGAGGATCGCGCCGTCCATCTGGGCAGCACCCGTGATCATGTTCTTGACGTAGTCAGCGTGGCCAGGACAGTCGACGTGGGCGTAGTGGCGCTTGGCTGATTCGTACTCGACGTGGGTGGTCGAGATGGTAATACCGCGCTCGCGCTCTTCTGGCGCATTGTCGATCTGATTGACGTCCCGCTCATCGGCAACCATGCCCTTGTCGCGCAGCGTCTTCAAGAGAGCCGCGGTCAATGTAGTCTTACCGTGGTCAACGTGGCCGATCGTGCCAACGTTCACGTGTGGCTTTGTCCGTTCAAACTTGTCTGCCATAACGCTCCTTCGTGTGCGTACGCTTATACCTAATCATTCGTACTTTGTACCTGGGAATACTACCTATTCTCGAGAGGACTGTCAAACAGTTGGCTCGGAATGAGTCGCTTGTAGTATATCGGCCCCAATCCAGCCGGTCAAATCTCTACTTTGAGCGGCCGGCGATGACCTCGTCGGCCACGTTGCGCGGTACCTCTTCGTAGCGTGAGAACTCCATCGTGTAGCTCGCGCGACCCTGCGACATACTGCGCAGCTGCGTCGCATAGCCAAACATCGAGGAGAGTGGGACTTTGGCGGTAATCACCTTGGCGTTGCCACGCTCGGTGTTGGCCTCGATCCGCCCCCGCTTGCTATTGAGATCGCCCATCACATCGCCCAAGAACTCTTCCGGCGTCACGACCTCGACCGACATGATCGGCTCTAGCAGTACCGGATCGGCTTTTTTGACCGCATCTTGCAAAGCCATCGAGCCAGCAATTTGGAAGGCCATTTCTGACGAGTCAACGTCGTGGAACGAGCCATCATGGAGTTTCGCCTTGATGTCGACGAGCGGATAGCCGGCAACCACACCGCGGGTCAAGGCTTCGCGGATACCCTTTTCGGTTGGTGCAATGAACTCACGTGGGATCGTACCGCCCACGATCGCGTTCTCGAAGAGGAAATGCTCATCTGGATGCTCGGTATGGTCTTCCTCGGTGAACGGCATAATGTCGATGACCGCATGGCCGTACTGGCCACGACCACCTGTTTGACGGACGAACTTGCCCTCGCCAGTCGCCTCGCGGCGAATCGTTTCGCGGTAGGCAACCTGTGGACGGCCAACGGTCGCCTCAACTTTGAACTCGCGCTTCATGCGGTCGACAATAATTTCCAAGTGCAGCTCACCCATACCCGAAATGAGGGTCTGGCCGGTCTCTTGATTTGAGGTAATGCGGAAGGTGGGATCCTCTTCACCAAGTCGGTTGAGGGCAATACCCATCTTTTCCTGGTCGGCCTTGGTCTTCGGCTCGATCGCAACCGAGATCACTGGCTCGGGGAAGGTAATCGACTCAAGAATGATCGGTTCGTCGAGCGAGCAGAGGGTGTCGCCGGTCGTTCCCTCAATGCCGACAGCGGCAGCGATGTCGCCAGCAAACAGCTCCTTTACCTCTTCGCGCTGATTGGCATGCATCCGGAGAATGCGACCAATCCGTTCCTTCTTACCAGTACTCGCATTCAAGACGTATGAGCCGGATGAGAGCGTACCTGAGTAGACGCGGAAAAAGGTCAGCTTACCAACGAACGGGTCGGTGGCAATCTTAAACAGCAGCGCTGAGAATGGCGCCTCATCCGAGGCCTGCCGCTCGATCTCTTCGTTGGTCTTTGGCTGGATGCCCTTGATCGCTGGCACGTCGGTTGGGCTTGGGAGGTAGTTGACCACGCCGTCGAGCAAGAGCTGGACACCCTTGTTTTTGAGGGCAGAACCAGTGAACACCGGAATGATCTTGCCGGCCACCGTCCCCTTGCGGAGTGTTGCGATCAACTCTTCGGGCGTTGGGGTTTCACCGCCGAGGTACTTCTCAAGCATAGCATCATCGAGCTCGGCGATCTTCTCAATTAACTTATTACGCCACTCGGCCACCTGCTCGGCCATCTCAGCAGGAACATCGCCTTCCAGGATTTCGGTGCCGAGGTCGTTCGTGAAGGTGTAAGACCGCTCACGGATGAGATCAACCAGACCCTTGAAATCGCTTTCCATGCCAATTGGCAGCTGGACCGGCATGGCGTTCGCGCCAAGACGGTCGAGAATCGAGTCGTAGGAGCGGAAGAAGTCGGCACCGGTCCGGTCAAGTTTATTGATGAAGCAGATCCGCGGCACCTCGTACTTGTCGGCTTGGCGCCACACGGTTTCGGACTGTGGCTCCACACCAGCAACACCGTCGAAGACAACGACAGCGCCGTCGAGGACACGAAGCGAGCGCTCGACTTCTACGGTGAAATCGACGTGGCCAGGGGTGTCAATGATATTGATGCGGTGCTTGTTCGACGGGTCGGTCGTGGGTGCCCAAAAGGCAGTCGTGGCGGCGGAAGTGATCGTAATGCCACGCTCCCGTTCCTGCTCCATCCAGTCCATCTCGGCCTCGCCCTCGTGGACCTCGCCGATCTTATGCTTTTTACCGGTGTAGAACAGAATCCGCTCGGTCACGGTTGTTTTACCGGCGTCGATATGCGCGGCAATGCCAATATTCCGGACTTTCTCTAACGGGTACTCGCGGGCCATAGAATTATCCTTCGACTTCGTCGATTTCGCTGATGTCAGGTAGAGGTGTTATATCAGATTCACCTGGTTCGCTCAATTGGTCGAGCGTTGGGCCGTGATGCCATGGACGCAGGTACTGCGGTGTACTCTCAATCGCCCCGAACGTGTGCATATATGTCGGATAAATTGCCAGGGCGGCTAATCTACCTCGACCTGTACGCTGACGCTCCATCATGTCTAAGTTTTGCTCGATAGCATCTATCTTTCGGCGTAGCCCTCGTTCAAGTAAGGAATGTCGCTGCGTCCGCCCAGCACCATCGTCGATAAACGGGACAATCTTACTCCCTTTCTCAATGAGCGCCCTGTAGTACGGCACGGCCTGCTCGAGCTCACTCGGCTTATCTTTCTCGCGGGCACTCAATGGATACAGAAGATTCAGAAGGCGCTGATCAATACTTTCAAGCGTATAAAACAAGGCATCGCGCGCGGTCTGAATCGATGGCATGGGTCGTGATTCCATGTATGTCCGCTGCTGCTCCTGTGCGACCATGCCAACAGACACGTCGTGGAGCGAGGCATCAAGCGCGTACAGCAATTGATCGAGTTGCACACGTGAGAACTCGGGTGCCACGGGCTTCGCCTCAACCTCAGCAGAAGCCTGCACACGCGGCTCCTGCTCAAATCCCCCCGAGAAATGCTCGGGCATAGTAGAACTAGAATCGGGCGTAGTGGGCGAAGGCCTTGTTTGCCTCGGCCATGCGGTGCACGTCGTCTCGCTTTTTCGCGGCCGTGCCTTCGTTCTTGTACGCTGCCATGAGTTCGGTCGCAAGCTTCTGCTCGATCTGACCGCGGGCGGAGCGGGCGGCGTCAATAATCCAACGCATCGCGAGGGCGCGCTTTCGGTCGGCACGAACCTCGACAGGCACTTGGTAGGTCGCACCACCGATACGCTTCGACTTGACCTCGACCAATGGCGCAACATTCTTGAGTGCCTGCTCGAAGACCTGCAGCGCTGGCTGCTTGAGCTCCTGTTCAACGCGTTCAAAGGCGCGATAGACTGCCTGCTCAGCAGTTTTCCGCTGGCCGCGCAGCATTACGACGTTAATAAACCGGCTGACCGTTTCCGAGTGGTACTGGATGTCTGGAAGAACGGTCCGTTGTTTCAGTGTTCGGTTGCCACGCATATTAGCTCTTCTTCATGCCGTACTTGGAACGGGACTGCTTGCGGTTCTCGACGCCGGCGGTATCAAGGATGCCACGGACAATGTGGTAGCGGACGCCTGGCAAGTCTTTTACACGGCCCCCACGGATCAGTACCACCGAGTGCTCTTGCAGGTTGTGGTTCTCGCCCGGAATGTAGGCGGTTACTTCCGCACCGGAGGTTAATCGGACACGGGCAATCTTTCGAAGTGCCGAGTTTGGCTTCTTCGGCGTCATGGTCTTTACCTGCGTGCAGACGCCTCGCTTGAACGGCGCGCCCTTCACCGAACTAACCGGCTTATTCTTGATGAAGTTGAACCCACGGTGCAGCGCTGGCGCCTTTGACTTCTGGCTGCGCTTGGTTCGACCACTACGGATGAGTTGGTTGATGGTTGGCATATCGTTGCGTCATTTTACCTTGGTTACTACTCCTGGTCAATTCCCTACCTTGCGGTAGCCGGTGCCTGCCGGGATCAGGCGGCCGATAATCACGTTTTCCTTCAAACCCTTGAGCGGATCAACAGCGCCGCGGACGGCTGCATTGATGAGGACGCTCGTCGTTTCCTGGAAGGACGCGGCCGAAAGGAAGCTGTCGGTAGTCAAGGCGACTCGGGTGACACCGAAAATCAGTGGCTCAATGACCGGCTGATTCTTCTTTCGTTTCTCAAGACGCTTGCGCTCTTTCTCAATCGTGCGCCAGTCGACGATTTGGCCAGCCAAGAACTTTGAGTCACCACCGTTCAACACCTGCGATTTCGAGAACATCTGGCGCAGAATAATCTCGATGTGCTTGTCGTTGATGTCCTGACCTTGGGCCAGGTAAATCGGCTGGATTTCTTGAATAATATACCGCTGGACAGCCGTGGCACCGAGGTACTTCAGCATGCGCTGCAGGTCCAAGTGACCCTCGGTAATCGCCTGTCCGCGCTGCACGGTGTCGCCGTCTCGGACCTTGAGTGTCTGGTATGCCGACACCGGGTACTCGTGTTGCAGCGGCTCCAGACTGGTGACAGTTACTTTCTGCCCCAGGACCCGAGCCTTGCCAGCAAGAGAGGTGCGGATCGCCCGCTTGCCATTGGCCGAGGCGAGCATCTGCTTCGCACGGACGATCTCGCCGTTCTTCACCGCAATTTCATGACCGTCAGGGATCTCGTAGGTCTCTTGCCGCAATTCAGTGGAAATGACCTCAACGACGCGGCCAGTTTTTCGATCACGGACGTGGACGGTGCCATCAATGTCGCTCATGACGGCCAAGCTCTTCGGCGTACGAGCCTCGAAGAGCTCCTCGACGCGTGGCAAGCCAGTGGTAATGTCTTCCCCAGCAACACCACCCAAGTGGAATGTCTTCAGCGTCAGCTGGGTAGCTGGCTCACCGATAGCCTGAGCGGCCATGATGCCAACAACTTCACCCTGCTTCACAAGCTTGCCGGTTGCGAGGTCGCGACCATAGCACAGCTGGCAAATACCCCATTCACTCTGACAGCCGATTGGGGAACGCACCGACACCGACGCAAGCGAGGACTGGTCAATGTGCTTGGCGACCTCGGTACCGATCTCATCGCCTGCAGCAACAACAACCGCGCCGTCGATGGAAATATCCACGGCAGCCGTCCGACCAACAAGCCGGTCGCCAAAGGCCAGATCAAGCGCCTCGCTATCGGCCCGACTAACCTCGAGGTACTGGGTTGTTTTACAGTCAGCCATCGAGATCGTGACATCCTGCGCCACGTCAACGAGGCGACGGGTGAGGTATCCTGCGTCCGATGTTCGGAGCGCCGTATCAGCACGACCCTTGCGGGCGCCGTGCGTTGAAATGAAGTACTCAAGCTCGGTCAGGCCCTCTTTGTAGTTCGAAAGAACCGGTGTTTCGATGACGGCACCCGTTGGGTTCACCACCAAGCCGACCATGCCAGCAACCTGGTTAAGCTGACTGGCCGAGCCGCGTGCGCCCGAGCTGGTGGCAATGTACACCGGACTGTTGATATCGAAGCCGTCCAGCATCGCTTTCCCGATGCGGTCACGGACCTGCTCCCACACGCGGATCGTCTGGAGACGGCGGTCGGCGTCAGCAATCAGGCCCTGGTCGTAGAACGCATGGATCTGGTCAACGGCCTTTGAAGCTTCTGCAATCACCGCTTCCTTCTCGCCTGGGATATAGATATCGCTCATGGCGATCGTCATGCCAGACTTCAGTGCGTGCTCAAAGCCAAGCAGCTTCACGCGGTCAACCATTTCCGCCGTCGCATCGGTACCAAGCATTGTGAAACACTGCTGGACGATTTGCTTCAGCAGCTTGGCATTCATCACGCCGTTATTGAACCTAAGCTCTTTCGGCAGAATATTGTTGAACAGAATCCGACCGACCGAGGTTTCCACGAGTTCGGCCTCACCGTCCTCGGTCAGTGCCATTTTCACCTTTACCTTGGCGCGGACGTGCAGATCACCCATGTGGTAGGCCAAAATGGCTTCATTCTTTCCGGAGTACGCCTTACCCTCACCCTTCACACCATCCTCGAACGAGGTGAGGTAGAACGAGCCGAAGACCATGTCGAGACTTGGCGTCACGACCGGTTCACCGGATGCTGGTTTCAGCAGGTTCTTGCTCGACAACATGATGTCGTTGGCTTCGCGGAGTGATGGCTCAGAGAGCGGGACGTGCACAGCCATCTGGTCACCGTCGAAGTCAGCATTGTAGGCGCGACAAACCAGCGGGTGGAGCTGGATCGCCTTACCCTCGATGAGTACAGGGCGGAATGCCTGAATACCCAAGCGGTGCAGGGTTGGTGCGCGATTGAGCATGACGAACTTTTCCGACGTCACACGCTCAAGCACATCCCAGACCTCTGGCGCGCCGCGCTCAATCAGGCGCTGGGCGTTCTTGACGTTCTGAATGTAGCCCTCACTCACCAAGCGGCTGATCACGAACGGCTTAAACAGTTCGAGCGCCATGGTCTTCGGCAGACCGCACTGGTTCAGCTTCAATTCAGGACCAACGACGATCACGGAACGACCCGAGTAGTCAACGCGCTTACCAAGGAGGTTCTGGCGGAAGCGGCCTTGCTTACCCCGAAGCATATCTGACAGCGAGCGGAGGCGGCGCTGCGTCGCCCCAGTCGACACTGCACGGCTGCGTCGAGCCGAGTTGTCGACCAGCGCGTCAACGGCTTCTTGCAGCATGCGCTTCTCATTCCGGCAAATTACCTCTGGTGCGCCCTGGGCAAGTAGCTTCTTCAACCGGTTATTCCGGTTCAAGACGCGGCGGTACAGATCATTCAGGTCAGACGCGGCGTACCGGCCACCGTCAAGCTGGACCATTGGTCGAAGATCCGGTGGAATAACCGGCAGCCGCTGCAGAATCAGCCACTCTGGCTTAATCTCTGCTTGGCGCATCTCGGATAGGACCTGTATACGCTTCAAAAGCCGTCGCTTGGTTGATTCGCCCGCATCCTCAGCCCGCTCCGTCAATGATGCGATGGTGGTATCGACATCAAGGTTCTTCAATAGTTCGAAGATCGCCTCGGCGCCAATGCCTACGCGAATCACACCGCCGTACCGAAGCGACATTTGCTGGTACTTCATTTCCGACAGAATCATCTTCGGCGACAGGCTGCCCAACTCCTGCTTCGTCGTCTTGTAGTTCACATCGAGCTCAGCCAACGCAGCTTGGGGCTGCGTCGCATCGCTCTTCAGCTCCTCGTACTCTTGCTCAAGCTGCTTCAGGAGTTCGTCGCGAAGCTGCTCATCGACTTCGAGCACGATGAAACCGGCAAAGTAGATCACTTTCTCGAGATCGGAAACTGGCACATCGAGAATCAGGCTCAGAATGCTTGGCACCCCGCGGATGTACCAGATATGGGCAACGGCAGCCGCCAGCTCAATGTGGCCCATCCGCTCGCGGCGGACCGACGACCGGGTTACCTCAACGCCACACTTGTCACAGATGACGCCCTTGTACCGAATTTTCTTGTATTTCCCACAGTAGCACTCCCAGTCCTTCGTAGGACCAAAGATGCGCTCGTCGAACAGGCCGTCACGCTCTGGCTTCTGCGTGCGGTAGTTGATGGTTTCTGGCTTCAGCACCTCGCCGTACGACCAATCCAATACCTTCTCTGGACTGGCAACAGAAATCTGGATCGAGTTGAAGTCCGAGAGGTGGATCGTGCTCTGGTTCGTGCGCTTGCCCTTGGTTGGGGTAGTTGCCATATGCTACTCCTACGCTACTGGTTCTGGATCTACTGGTTCGGACGTCATCGGGGGCTCTTCATCGGGTAATTCGGTCAACTCTCCATCCAGCCCGTCTTCACCTTCCGCCGCCTCTGCCTCGTCGTCCACAACGGGTGGCGGCGCAACGCGCTTACTCGCACCACCGCTTGGATCAATCCGTGTCCCATCTGGACTGATGAGCTCGATGTTCAACCCAAGACTCTGCAATTCTCGAATCAAGACGTAGAACGAAGCAGGAATCGACGGCTTGTGAATTTCCTCACCGCGAATGATTGATTCGTACGCCTTGCTCCGACCAACGACATCGTCCGACTTAATGGTCAGCAACTCCTGTAGCGTGTGGGAGGCGCCGTAGGCCTCGAGCGCCCACACTTCCATTTCTCCGAAGCGCTGGCCGCCGAACTGCGCCTTACCGCCAAGCGGCTGCTGCGTCACCATCGAGTACGGCCCGATGGAACGGGCATGCATCTTGTCGTCGACAAGGTGGATCAGTTTCAGAATGTAGTTGTAACCCACGGTCGTCTGCTGGTCGAACGGCTCACCCGTGCGGCCGTCGTAGAGCTGCACCTTGCCAGTGGCAGGCAAGCCAGCTTTCTCAAGCTCCGCCTGGATCTGCGCTTCCTTGACGCCGCTGAATGCCGGCGAGGCAACGGTGTACCCCAATTCGTGTGCTGCCCAACCAAGGTGGGTTTCAAGGATTTGTCCCAGGTTCATACGAGAGACGACACCGAGCGGGTTCAAGATGAGGTCGACAGGCGTGCCATCTGGTAGGTACGGCATCTCGGCCTCTGGCAAGATGACAGAAATGACACCCTTGTTACCGTGCCGGCCGGCCAGCTTGTCACCCACGGAGATCTTGCGCATCTGAGCAACAGAGACTTCAACCACCTGGTAGACACCCGATGGGAGCTCGTCGCCGCCGTCTTTTGAGAACAACTTGATGTCGACGACCTTGCCTCGCTCACCGTGTGGCAAGCGGAGCGATGTATCTTTCACGTCCTTGGCCTTTTCACCGAAAATCGCCCGGAGCAGCTTCTCTTCAGCCGACAGCTCGGTCTCACCCTTTGGCGAAATTTTGCCAACGAGAATGTCACCGGCCCGAATCTCGGCGCCAACCCGGACTACGCCCTGCTCATCAAGGTTAGCCAGCGCTTCCTCACCGACGTTCGGAATGTCACGCGTGATGAGCTCCGGACCCAGTTTCGTATCACGGATTTCAATCGAGTACTTCTCGATATGGATTGAGGTAAAGCGGTCGTCGCGGACCAGACGCTCAGAGATAATGATTGCGTCTTCGTAGTTAAGGCCGTTGTAAGACATGTAGGCTACCAAGACGTTCTGTCCGAGCGCCAGCTCACCGCCCTGCGTCGACGGACCGTCTGCGATCACCTCGCCGGCCTTCACTACCTGTCCAGTGGTCACCAGCGGACGCTGGTTAATGCACGTGGCTTGGTTTGAACGAACAAACTTATTGAGTCGATAGCTGTCAGTCGTCGCCCCATCCTTGCCCCTCACCTCGATCTCGATCTCGTTGCCGCTCACGTACGAGACAGTGCCCGCGCGCTCAGCCACAATAACGGCACCTGAGCTGACGGCTGCTGGACCCTCAATGCCCGTTCCAACCAACGGCGACTGCGGCCGAACCAGCGGTACGGCCTGCCGTTGCATGTTCGCACCCATGAGTGCGCGGTCCGGACGGTCGTGCTCGATGAATGGAATCAGCGCTGTGGCGATCGAAATAATCTGCTTCGGCGAGACTGACATGTAATCGATGCGGTCGACCGTCTCCAAAACAGGCTTACCGGCTTTACGGACGATCACGCGCTCATCAATAAAGCTGCCATCATCATGCAATCTTGCCGAGGCCGGCGCGATGACCACCTCATCTTCACGCGAGGCGTCCATAAACTCAATCGTATCAGACACCGAATGCTTCGCGCCCGTATGATTGATCTTCAGGTACGGCGTCTCAATGAAGCCGTAGCTGTTCACCCGGCCGTAGCTCGCCAAGTACCCAACCAAACCAATGTTTGGACCTTCTGGCGTCTGAATCGGACAAATTCGGCCGTAGTGCGATGTATGAACGTCGCGAACTTCGAAGCCAGCGCGTTCGCGCGACAAACCACCAGGTCCCGTCGCATTGAGCGTGCGCTTATGCTCAAGCTCTGCGAGCGGATTCGTCTGGTTCATAAACTGGGACAACTGCGAGCTCGCAAAGAACTCTTGAAGGATTGCCACGACCGGCCGACTGTTCACCAATGAGGCGGGCGTCACGGCGACAGGATCTGCAACCGACATACGGTCACGAATGATGCGCTCGGTCCGCAGCAAGCCGACGCGCAAACGTCCCTGCAACAACTCACCGACGGCACGGACGCGTCGATTCTTCAGGTGGTCGATGTCGTCCTGCTCTGCCGTAGGGTCGTTATTCAGGCGGATCATCTCGCGGATGACTTCGATCACATCATCAAGACGCAGGACGCGGTACTCAGTCGTTTCAGGATGCTCCAACCCAAGCCGCTGATTCATTTTGTACCGGCCGACCTTGCCGAGATCGTACCGCTTTGGATTCGACAGGAGCGTTTCAAGGAATGTCTTCGCAGTTTCCGGCGTCACGAGGTCGCCCGGCCGGATCCGCTTGTAGACCTCGACCAACGCTTCTTCATACGTTGTGGCTGGATCACGGGCAAGTGTCTGCTCGATGTACTTGTGGTCGTCGTTCGTATCGACGTCGGCAAACAGCTCTTTCATCTTGGCTTCCGACAAGTTCCCCAGGGCGCGAAGCAGCGTGGTCACGGGGATTTTGCGCTTCCGATCGATTTTTACCGAGAGGACGTCGCGGTTGCTGGTTTCGAACTCAAGCCACGCGCCACGGGCGGGAATAATCTTGGCGCCAAAGAGCCGACGGCCGACAATATCGTCAGCCACAAAGAGTACGCCGTAGGAACGGACAATCTGGGACACCACCACCCGCTCGACACCATTGATAATGAAGGTGCCGCGGTCGGTCATGAGCGGGAAATCACCAAAGTAGACCTCGCCCTTCTTCGTCTTTTTGGTCACCTTGTTGGTGAGCGTGACCTTGCAGTGCAGCGAGGCTTTATAGGTCAGGTTACGGGCGCGAGCGGTCGATTCAGTGATCTTTGGCTGGCCTAGGGTGTAGTCGTCGAGGGACAGGGAGTAATTCTCACCCGTAATGTCTTCTACGGGAGAGATTTCATCAAACAGTTCGCGGAGCGCCTCTTTGAAAAACCATTCGTACGATTGCGTCTGAATTTCCATCAAGTTCGGCAAGGGGACCGAAATTGAGGACTCGTGAAACTGTTTGCGCGCCATGTCACTCCTTTGCCAGCGGTGAAGTAGTACCGGTAACAGCTAAATTACCCACGAAAAATGGGTACCTACCAGATTGATTGTTCTGGATGTCTGTTTTGTGCCACTTCGCTCTCTTCCAAAGAGCCGATCCTACTGTAGCTAGCGCTATAGTGCCATGCTCGCTACTTGCTGTCAAGGGCACAGGCACGACCAATGGCGTGCAAAAGCTGCGGAATGCCTTCGCCGGACGCCGAGCTCACCACGAATGGCGAGAGGTGGTGCAGCTTCGCAAGGAGCGCCCGCTTCGTTTCCTCATCAACCGTGTCAATCTTGGAGATGACGACGATGGCAGGCCGGGCTGCTAGCTCCGGATCGAACGCTGCCAACTCACGGCAAATAACTGCGTACGCCGCCTCTGGGTCGGCCTGCTGCGCATCAATGAGGTGCACTAACACCGTTGTTCTGGACACGTGGCGAAGAAACTGATGACCAAGCCCCTTGCCTTCGGATGCGCCCTCGATCAAGCCTGGGATATCAGCTACCACCACACTGTGCTCGCCGATATCTACCATGCCAAGGTGCGGTTCGAGCGTGGTAAAAGGGTAGTCAGCAATTTTCGGCCGCGCCCGGCTAATTCTCGACAGTAGCGTTGACTTTCCAGCGTTTGGCAGACCAATGAGACCGACATCGGCCAAATGGCGCACCTCGAGCAAGAGTGTTTTCCGCTCACCTGGCACACCCGGCACAGCAGTCCGCGGTGCCTGATTCGTTGCCGTGGCGAAATGGACATTCCCTCGCCCGCCACGACCACCGCGAGCCACTCTGAACGCGCCGCCGCGAAAGGTCCCAAGATCGACGAGCAACCGTGGACCGCCAGCTGTCTGCTCGTACACCATCGTCCCCGGTGGCACCTCAATCACAAGGTCAGCGCCGCTCTTTCCATGGCGCTTTTTGCCCATTCCTGCTTGCCCAGACTCGGCCTGGTATTCCCGATGGGCCTGGACGCGAGCGAGGCCGTGCATGTTCTCTTTCACGGTCATGACAACGTCACCGCCGTCACCGCCGTCACCGCCGTCCGGGCCACCGCGGGGCACAAACTTTTCACGACGAAACGAGGCGGACCCGTCACCGCCCTTCCCTGCAATCACTTGAATTGTCGCCTCGTCAACAAACATGCGACGCAGTGTACCAGAACGTACCGAGTAGGACTAGGCGTCAGAAGGGATCTACGGCCCGACCGCCAACCCGGGTTTCAAAATGCAGATGGGGACCAGTCGAAAAACCAGTATTGCCCGAATACCCAATCACCTCACCCTTACCAACTGTACTACCGACCTCGGTAGCCGCACGCAGCATATGGGCGTACCGAGTGGTAACGCCGCCACCATGGTCTACAAGTACCGAATTGCCAAAACCGCCCGCCCAGCCGCCGGTAATCTCGATCACGCGACCAGCCTGCGCAGCCTTGACCGGCGTCCCGGTCGTTGCGCGATAGTCAATGCCATAGTGGCCGCGCTGCAACCGTCGAGAAATGCCGTTGTGCGCGATCGGCACAATGAAGTCCATGCCGGCTACGCCGTCGTAGCCACTACTCGAGCGAACCTTCGTCGTACCACGGACCAGTGTCTGCTTCGCTTTCCTCTTTGCTTCCTCGGCCGCAAGCCGCTGACGCTCCTTCTC
>CAYZPG010000016.1:0-13036 GCA_964480605.1 uncultured Candidatus Saccharibacteria bacterium
AAGTCTGGCCAGAGTGTATCGGTGAAATAGAGTTCGCTGTACGTCGACTGCCAGGTGAGGAAATTCGAAAGGCGCTGCTCGCCGCCGGTACGGATGATGAGATCGGGATCAGGCATACCCCTCGTGTCGAGGTAGTCAGTGATCGCAGATTCGGTCAGGGTTTCGCCAGCTGCCACGGCCGCTTGGGCAGCCCGGACGATCTCATCGCGTCCGCCGTACGAGAGACAGAGTGTCAGTGTGAGTTGCGTATTCATGGCGGTTGCCTGGACGAGTGCCGTGAGGGCAGTTTGCACAGACGCGGGTAGGCGGTTGAACTGTCCTGCGACGCGAACCCGAACGCCCTGTGAAACGAGTTCACTCTGCTGGTTTCGCGCATACGCTTCGAAGATACGCATAAGGTGTGGGACCTCATCCGTCCGTTGCCAGTTTTCGGTGGAGAAACCGTAGACGGTGAGATGCGGAACGCCGCGCGTTGTGCACTGGCGGAGTATGCGGTTGAGATTATCGATGCCCTGGGCGTGCCCAGCGGCGATCTCAAGCATGTGCTGGCGTGCCCAGCGGCGGTTGCCATCCAAGATGATGCCAATGTGTCGGGGAATGGTGTTCACTGCCTACTCCTGACACCCTCGTGCCAGCCACTATAGCAGTCCCGAGAGTTGCAGTCATATGGTCTTGGGCTACAATCCGGCCATGCGATCAGCATTCGTTGCTTACCTTTCATGTCCTGTCACTGGCGAATCCCTCACGTTGACTCCATACCAGGTTGAGGGCGACCAGGTTGTGGCTGGCGTGTTGCACGGTGAGACGAGTTGGTACCCAATCATTCGGGGCATTCCCCGGTTGCTGATTGGCGAACTGCGGGTCAACCTCCTGCAGGTCCATTATGAGTTTTTTCGGACGTACCGTGGAAAACTGCCGGCGGCTGCGCAGGCTGAGTGGCAGCGGGCGATCGAACAAGTTGCTGACATGGATGCCTTCCTGGAGCATCAGCGGCGGACAGCCGAGAGCTTCGCCTTTGAATGGAAGTACATTTACCGCGAGAACGACTACGAGCGCCAGAATTTCTTCCACTTCCTCTCGCCCTTCATTGATGAGCGGGATCTGAAGCGCAAGGTGACGCTCGACATTGGCTGCGGTTCAGGTCGCTTCACGAAGTGGGCAGCATTGTCGGGTACGACGCTGTCCTTTGGTAGTGATTTGGGAGAGACGGTTGAGGTGGCGTACGAACTGACGAAAGAGTTGCCGAATGTCTGCATTGTGCAGGCTGACATCTATGCGATGCCGTTCCGGGGCGTGATCGATCTCGCCTACTCAATCGGTGTCCTCCACCACCTACCTCGTCCACAAGAAGGGTTTGGTCGGCTTCCCAGCGTGTTGAAACCGGCAGGCGAATTCTTGATCTGGGTCTACAACCGCCGGGGTAACGCGCGGGCAATCTATCTGTACGAGCCTTTGCGGGCAGTGCTCAAGCATCTACCGAAGCGCTTACTGTTGCTGCTGTGCTACATCCCGGCTGCCATCGTCCAGCTGTTCAACCTATTGACAACGTTCTTTCGTCGGCTTGGTTTGCCCAAGCTTGCCAGACGAGTACCGTTCGAGTACTACGCCAACTTCCCATTCAACATGAAGTTGAACGATGCTTTCGACGTCCTCGCAACGCCCAAGAGCAACTACTACAAGAAAGAAGAAATCCAGCGCTGGTTTCGAGAAGCGGGGCTCAAGCGGATTCGTGCCTATGAGCACCCCGAGGCGGGCATCACATGTGTTGGGACCTATGTCGACTAAGCGGCGAATCGTGCACTTGATCAGTTCTCTTGAGAGTGGTGGCTGCGAGAACATGCTGCTTCGGACGCTACCTAAGCTAAACGATGACGAGTTTGAACAGGTGGTGGTCACGCTTTTTCGACCTGGTCAGCTTGCGCCTCTGTTTCGAGAGCGTGGTGTTCGTCAGGTGAGCGTTGGAGGCTTAGGTCGGTTGGTGCCACTGTTGCGATCGCTCAAGCCATCACTCGTGATAACCTATTTGTTCCATGCCGATATGCTGGGTCGGCTTGTCATCCAATCACAACTTCAGGTACCGGTGATTGCATTTCTGCGAACGACATACAACTTTGCGCGTTACGTCCCAGCTCGAGTAGCAGAGTGGCTGACGAAGGGTTTCGTTCGTCACTACTTAGCGAATTCTGAGGCCGTGAAGCAGTATTATGTCGACCAAATTCGCGTTGCGCCCGAGCGAATTTCTGTCATCCCAAACGGCATTGATCCAGTTGTAGTTGATCCCGGCACTATCTCAACGATCGTGAAGGAATTGAAATTGCCAGACGACCGACTGGTGATTAGTTGTGTTGCGAATCTGGCCAAGAACAAGGGCCATGCTTACCTGCTCGAGGCATTTGAGTCGCTAGCGGCAAGACATGGGAATCTTTGGCTGCTACTTGCTGGCTCGGGCTTAGAGGAAGTAGCTCTGAAAGAGCATGTGGCGAAGTCTGATTCGAAACAACGTATTCTCTTCTTGGGCCGACGAGGTGATGTGTCGGCGATTCTGGCAGCCAGTGATATCTTTGTTCTGCCAACGCTCTTTGAGGGTATGTCGAATGCAGTCTTAGAGGCCATGGCCGCGCAATTGCCAGTGGTGACGACCGATATTCCAGAGAATCGTGTCTTGATTCGATCAGGACATGACGGCTTGCTTGTCTCACCCAAGAGCGCAGCCCAACTGAGAGACGCATTAGCTCGATTAGTGAGTGATCCAGAGCTTCGAGCTAGCTTGGGTCGAGCAGCGAAGGTTAGTGTTGAGGGGCACTTCTCGATGGCCTCGGTGCTCGACAGTTGGCGTTCGATGCTTCGTCAGTGGAGTAGTGCATGACGAGCGAATTATACGAAGATACCTACCAGTCTGATCGCCATTTTAGCTTTGGCAGGAATTGGCAGGCGTTTTTACGATATATTACTCCAGTGCGTATCGCAATCGCCAAACAGTCACTCATCGATTTTTTAGGTGGCGAACAGGCTATTCGCGGTAAGACCTTCATTGACGTTGGCTGCGGATCGGGAATTTTTTCACTTGCTGCTTATCAGTTGGGAGCCAAGCGCGTGGTCAGCCTTGATGTGGACGAATTTTCGCTGAGCTGCGCACGCTTGTTGAGGGAACGAGCCGGCGATCCCACTACTTGGCAGGTTGAGCAGGCGTCCGCACTCGATCCAGGTCTGACACAGCGAGTCGGCATTCATGATGTTGTGTACTCGTGGGGTGTCCTTCACCACACCGGGAGTATGGAGGCCGCAATTGCTAACGTGAGTCAACTAGTTGCCCCAAATGGAGTCTTCTACTTGGCAATATATAACGAGAATCGAATAAACCTGCTGCATGGCACATCATCGTTTTGGAGCCGCGTCAAGCGATTCTACAATCAGAGCGGCCCTGGCATGAAGCGTTTACTGTACGGACTCTACGCCAACTACCTTTTTTTGGGGTTGCTGGCAACCGGCCACCATCCAGGTCGGTATATCCGCAATTACCAGACCACTAGAGGTATGAGCTGGCGACACGATATAGTTGATTGGTTGGGCGGCTACCCATACGAGGCGGCTTCCGTGGAGCGGATGGTAAACATGCTGGGCGAGCGAGGTTTTGCTTGTGCTCGGCTGATTGCACGAACAACAATTGCCTGTAACGAGTATCTGTTTGTCCGCTTGCCCTGATTAGCGTTTATGGCTGTCAACTGCGCGAGCAATAGCCTCGGTCCAACGCCGGGTTAGGGTGGCTTTTTCATGTTCTGTGCGAACGTAGTTGGCAATGTTTGTAGAGCACAGCTGCCAAAGAGCTGTATCGCTAAGGAGCGATCGAGCATCGATCGTCAGCTGCGCCAGACTGTTGTTCCCAACACTGCCTAGCCGACGTTTTGTGATGACATTATCAGGATTGACGGTGAGGTATGCGACGGGCGTGCCGGCAATGCCGCTTTGCAGCAAGGTGTAGGTAAAGCCCTCTTCGTTCGAGGTATTCACGAAGAGCCTTGCTCGGTCGAAGTACGGCTGGATCGAGGCAAAGGGCACCGACTCGACGAAGGTGAGGTTAGGTAGAGTGTGAGCGCGCTGCTGGACTGAGCGGGCAAGCGCCGCGTGATCGGGTCTACTGGGGCAGATCATCGTACACGGCTCGGGAGCGAGTGCCTGTGCCAGATCGAGGAAGAGCTCGGGTTGTTTTTGTGGGTGGCAGCGTCCTACCCAGAGCACACCTGTTCGTTGGTGTTGGCTGAGTGGTGGTTGGTTGTGGATATCGAGGCCAAGGTTGACGTGATCGAGTCGGTTTTTTAAGACTGGGTGATGGGTGGCGAGCACGGCAGCGTGGTCTTGGACGCTTGTGACTACGAGACTGGCGTGTTCAAGTCCGAGCTGGTAGGTCCGACCAATCCAGCCGTTTTGGCGAATGAACGAGCGATCACAATCGATCATGTGGGCGGTTCGGTAAATGTATGAGCGATTATTGAGTTGGCAGAATGCTGCAGCAATACCTGGCTCGAGTCCGGCGCCGCTTGAGATGTAGACGTCGGCATCGGCAGCTTGAAGCGCTTGCCATATGCGACGAAGCCAACTGATCGACTTTCGAAGCGTAGCAGCCCCAGTTTTTGCGGCCGAGTAGATCTTGATTGCCCCCAACTGCTGCTGTTTTGGTTGTCCCCAATCGCCAGTGACCACCGAGACGTCATGGGTTTCTTGAAGCATCTGTGCCAGCGTGAACATATCCAGCTCTGCACCACCCATTGGTGAGCCAGCCGTTGGATCAAAGAGGCCATAGACATTAAGGTTGAGAATGCAGACCTTGGTCATCACCTTCCTCGCGCGGTCAGGTAGGCAAGGTAGAGTGACTGTTCGGCAAGGTAGAGGTAGCCGCGTGGCGTAAAGCGCACACCTTGTCGTAGGGCGCGCAGATTGAGTCCAAGTAAGAGTTGTACCTGGCTACGAATTTTACGAATACTAACGCTCTGGGCATGGTAGCGCTTTCGATACAGGTATTGGGGTAGGATGTAGAACTTTACTCCACTCGCAAAAAAACGGTGCCAGAGCTCGGTATCTTCAGCATTGTCGTAGGCTGGATCGAAGTACCCATGTTGCTCAAACAGGGAAAGGACACACATGGCTGTTGGGTTGTTGATGATTGGTTGTGCGTCGAAGATCCGATTGGCATGGTAGGCGTACTGCTGCTCAGGACTCCCGTCCTCTCGAAAGAGTGTGAAGTATGAGCCCACAACGCCAATTTCTGGATGTTCGGACAGATAGCGCACCTGTTCGGAAAATCGGCTTGGCTGACAAATGTCGTCTGCATCAACGAAGGCGACATACTGGCCAGTTGCTTGCCGTAAGGCGACATTTCTTGTTTTGGATTGGCCGGCGTTTTGTTGGTTTTGTATCGCCCTGACTCGTTTGTCTTGCATTGCATAGCGCTGGATAAGCTCCCAGGAGCTGTCCGTTGATCCGTCGTCGATAAGGAAAATTTCTAAGTTTGCATGGGTCTGTCTAAGGACGCTATTGACAGCCTCGGCAAGAACAGGTGCGGCATTGTAAACCGGTATCACGACTGAAACGAGGGGTACAGCCTCACTCATACACCCTCAGGAAAGAGACACTCGGTAAATTTCGAATCTTCGAGCCCCGTCATCGTGTGTGGAATATTGGCGTGGAGTGTGAGGCTATCGCCAGACTTGAGCGTATGCTGCTCGGCGCTGGTCGTTAGCCGAATTGCGCCTTGATCGAGACGTATGCTTTTGAGTGGCGGTCGTGGTGGCCGACCAATCTCTGGGTAGTACTGCATGGTACGCTGCTCCCCTTGCGCCAGTGTTTGCTGCCAAGCGGTCGCAGTATCGATCGGTATGAAGTCTGGCCTAACGAGTGTGGCCGGGTAGAGGCCGCGTTTGATCAGGCTGGCGTTTGTGCGACCATTATCATCGTCCCAGTTAGCAAAGAGCTCCTTTTTTAGCAAGCCAATTCGGAGTGGTAGTAAGGCTGGCTCTATGTCGACTAAGGAGCGCTCGAGGTTGAAAGGCGTTGCAGGTGGGTAGAGAGTGAACCGAATGTTTAACCCCCGAGTGATCTCGTTCAGCTTTCGGACTGCGATCCGATTTTTTGGATAGAGCAAGATGACATTGGCCATCAGCGCCTGGACGTAGCGGGAGAGGTAGATGAGTCGTCCCCGTTCGACCGCCAAGAGGCGCTCAAAGTACGGCTTATGGACGATGCTTGCCAATGAGTAAGGATAGAACGCGGGATTAAGCTTGCGAAGCAGGGGCAGTATCGACTCGACGAGCGTAAAGCTGACAAGATGCCGTGAGTCTATTGGTCGGTACGGTGCGCTACTTTGTGGGCTAATACCAGTACTAAAGAAAGAGTACGAGAGGTAGTCTATTTTTGACTCGATCGTCTCGCGCACAACTTCCTGGAAGTGAGTGAGTGGTTGTAACAAGAAGTGATCTTCTAAGAAGAGGTAGATGTAGTCGTAGCGACTCTTGGTGAGCATGTGGCGAGTGCTTTTGGCCCAATCGCGAGACATAAGCGGCGGAAATAGGATGCAACGACGCTGCCAATCCGGGAAGGTGGTCCGAATGTAGTCGAGCACTTGCTCTCGTTTTCGGCCGCGAATCGAGATTAGCCAGTTATCGCTGATTGGGTAGACACGAGGAAAGGTTTCACGAAAAAGTGAGAACTTTTGATCGGAATCAATAAAAATATTGCACAGCGCTGTGAGCATCGGTTCCGCTACTCAAAGAAGGTGACGTCCGGATTGATCTCCTTGAGCTGTTTGGCAATTTCGTCTCGGTAGATTCCGACCTTCAGAATGACAGCAACCTTGCCCTTGCCTCGTAAGAACTCGGGATCTTTGACGATCAGGTTAGAGCCGTACAGTCGCTTTTCTTGTTTGAGCTTAGAGTTATCCAGTAAGTTGGTAATGCTTTTTTCCTGTAAACCAAATTCGAGTAAGTACTGGGCAAAGATGTGTGCGCCAAACATATAGATCTCACCATCAAACTCATCCATCTTCGTATTCAGGTCGGCGACGAGCTGCTTGTGGTAGTCGACAAAGTCCATGAAGATTTTTTTGTACTCGTCGTACTTGCTCTCGATTGGGGGAACGCTCTCAGGTGTCGCTAGGCGCTCGGCGGTGTAGAAGAAGCTGTGGTCTTTGTAAGTGTGTTTGTCAACAATTTTGAAGCCATGGGTCAGTAGCAAGTAGTCAACAAAATAATCAGTTAAGAGCATTGTGTGCTCAAAGTTTAGGGCATTAGTGTACTTGCGTTCGAGCCAGAGCTGTAAGTTAGGGTAAGCGAAGATGAGCTTTTGGCCCGGTTGTAGCGCCTTTGCGAGAGCTCTCACGAAGCTATGGGGATCGTAGACATGTTCCATGAGCTGCGAGAACACGATGGTATCGATCTTGCCTCCGTAGCGGAACTGCTCATCGAAGAAGGCAGCAACCACCTTCATCCGATCTTGGCTTTTTCGCAGGGGGTTTGGCTCGACCAGTGCCCAAGATGTATTGGTGGTTTTGTGCAAGAAAATATCGCCCAGTTCGCCCATTCCACCACCAATTTCCATGACGTCGGTTGGCTGCTGCGCGCAGATGTAGTCAGCCAAATCTTGGTAGTACTGCTTCCAAGTTGGACCCGTTCCATCGACATGCTGTGATTGGTACAAAATTTCGAGTGGAATGAGCTGATCAAGCTGGATCACACCAGTTTCGGGGTCGATCGCCCAGCTCATGTCCGCTCGGACATCCTCGGCTGCCGGCGAATCTACGCAGCCAAAGAATACCGGGAAGTTAGGGTAAGTGTAGAGTGGCTCTAGGTTTTTCTTACCCGTAATGATTGAGGTATCACGCTGAATGTAGTCCATGTTTTCCTTTCGCTATTTGCTCTTGGCCCAAGCGCCGGATTGATGGGCAAAGGTGTGGTTGTGAATATCAAACGGCTCGAAGAACCGATCAAGCACATGGAGAACGGCCTCGGCGACGGCTCCCTCGCCGCCTCTAGCCTGGGTAACGAAGTGGGCTTGCTCCTTGGTGTGGAAAAAGGCATTCGCCGGAGCGATGCTGTAAGCGACGTGCTTGAAGACCAATGGATCATAGATCCCATCACCCATGTAGATTGCCTGCGATGGATCGAACCGCTCGCGAATCCACTCAATGCGTTCGAAGGTACTGACTAGGTCAAGTGGGTGATTCATATCATCAGCGATGCGCTTTTTTGTGATTGGGAAGCCTCGCTTATCGCCTGTGACCATGTGGATCTGCACCTTGCCTTTAAGGAGTGACAGGGCATCAGCATCGGCATCGCCAAATGTTTTCATGACCTTGCCGTCCACGGTGTAGTGGAACTTGCCATCGGTAAAGACACCATCAACATCGAAGATGAAGAACTTGGGAGTGATGCTCATAGTCCACCTGTCGGTACTGGCGTAGGTGTTTGTTTTGCAGAGGTGTTCATCATAGTCAGCTGTTTTGGAAACTGGTTGAGTGCCTGCCAGAGTCTGTATGAGCCAAAGTAGTAGAGAAAGGCATCGAATGGGTGATGGTGGAGGGCTGACATATTGAGCCAGATGAGCGCAGTCAGTAGGCGTACCTTATGCTCATCAAGTCCCTCGCGCTCAAGAAAGGCAAACAGCTCGTCTTGGCACTCGACCAAGCGCTGTTTGCGAAGAATATCACAGGTGACGGTGTTTTGGTGTATCCGGACAGAGAAAAGGTTGTCGTGAATGATTTCATGGTTGACGGTGAGATTGTGATTCAGTTTGGCGAGATCATAGTACTGGTCGCCGGCTCTAAGTAGACCGCCGAAGTCCTGTCGCCAGTCGAGCAAACAGAAGCCAGTCTGTGTTTGAATGATGTTGTCTAGGATGAAGTCGCCATGGAATAAGGTTTGTTTGGTTTGAGCAAGCCGTTCGAAATCGATCTGGTTGAGCATCTCGAACAACGGCGGTACGCTTACGCCATTGATGGTTCTTGCCTGGTCAACAACTCCACGTGATTGCTGAAATTGGTGTACGCGCTTGAGTGTTTTATCGAGGTAAAATGCCTTCACTGTTTTGGTAAATTTCGTTGGCTCAACCTCACTCGTTTCTTTCCATAAGTTTTTGGTGGACCAGTCAAGAAATGCTCGAAAACTCACTCGGTTCGCGACATCGGCAAAGAGTGCTCCGTGCGTGTACTGGTAGCGATAGAAGTGCCTACCAACAGCCTCGAGTTTTGGCACGAGTCCATCGAGAATCGTTGCCCTCGTGGCTCGGTTGCGGACGATGTCCTCGTCGGCAAAAAACTTAATGACGAAGTCGGGGAAGAGAAAGATCGATTCGCCAAGCTTGTCGAGAATTTGAAATGAGTCATCAACCGCTTTTCTTGTTGCTGCCAAGCTTTCGACGTTGCCAATATCATGCCAGCTCGAAAATGGCTGGGCGGCAAAGACTCTTCCCTGCTCGAGCATTCGGTTGATGACATGGACATCGCCCAGTGCCGAAAACGCCGGCTGCTGACTGTACAATTCCTGGAGAATGCTCCAGAACGCCTCGTAGTCAGCAATGCCGATCAATCCAATGTGGAGGTAGTCAGGTTGGATCGACTCGCCTTTATCCATGATGCGCTGCAGCTTACCGTCGAGCGCATCGAACGAGGCGTAGTGCGATGAGCCACTGCCGTGATAGCCACCGGCCCAGTTGTTCGTTGGTAAGGGTGGGAGTGTATCGACGATGGTGTCGCAGGCATGGTAAATGAACGGCTGTTGTAGGTGTTCTTGGGCTTTCAGGATTGAGTACCCTAAGCTGCTGCCCGGCCCTTCATAGCGGTCGACTGCAATAAAGGTGAAGTGGCGATTGGGATAGGCCATGCCCAGGAATTCCCGCACCTGCTCGCCATAGTAGCCAGTTGTCACAATGAACTGCGTGTCTTCGGGGTAGAGCTCGACAATGTACGAAATGGCTGGCTTGCGACCAACTTTTACCAGCGCCTTGTTGGTGTGCTGCGTGATCTCGCCAAGTCGAGAACCGGTTCCCGATGTGGTAATCAGTACGTGGTATGCAGACATAGTGCTCGTTTAAGCGTGAACAGCCACTCTAGTGTCGAGTTGGGTTCGTAGCTCTTTCGTTTTGGTATCGATCGGTGCTTCGTTAGGGCGGAAGATCGTGCCCGTGCCACAGACGAGTGCATTGGCGCCATGCTCAATCATGACCGGTGCTGATTCGAGTGTTACGCCACCATCAACCTGGATGAGAAAGTCGGGTCGACCAGCAACCATTGCTCGGAGTTGCTTGATCTTGTCGAGCTGTTCAGGAATAAGCTTTTGTCCAAGCACGCCGGGATTGATGGCCATGATCACCACAAGTTCGATGTCCTGGAGGACATAGCTGAGTGTTCCAAGCGGGGTGGCTGGATTAAGTGCAACGCCCGCAATCATGCCTGCGCTGCGAATTCGTTGCACGGTGCGGTGAAGATGAGGACAGGCCTCGGCGTGGACAGAGTAATGCGTGGCGCCAGCAGCAGCAAAGGCGTCGATGTAGGTCTCGGGATTATCGGTCATCATGTGGACGTCGATTGGGAGCTTAGTAAGTGATCTGACTCCCTGCAGGATTTCCGGGTGTAGGCCAAAACGAGGGACGAAGCTGCCGTCCATGACATCGAAGTGGATGGTATCGATACCCCCGGCCTCGATCTGTCGAATCTCGTCTTCCAGGCGCAGCATATTGGCACAAACTAAAGAGGCAGAGAGGAGATAGGGAGTGGTTGGCATCATGATTACTCCAGGTTTGAGTGTCGATCCCACATGGTATCGTGCGTCTCGTTGAGCCGTGCCATGAGGAGTAGAGTCGTTGTGTCGAAGAAGAGCTGGAGACACTGTTCGTTGAGTGTTGTCATCGGCTGCTGAGACTGGAAGCCCGCAATCGCCTTGGTTTTTGATGGTGCAGGAATGATGACGATCGTATCGGCCATCTTGCCAATCGATGAGTCGGCGTTGCCGGTGACAGCAGCAATTGCTGCCCCATTCTTCTTGGCTATTGAGGTCAGATCAACGATGGTTTTTGTTTCGCCAGACCCAGATGCCACAAGTAGACAATCGCCGTCGGCGACCGCTGGGACTGTCGTATCGCCAATCATCCAAGCTCTCAGCCCCATGTGTCCAAGTCGCATGATGAAGCCCTTGAGTGCCATGCCAACGCGGCCCGCACCAACACCAACGATGGTGCGACTGGCTTGGAGCGTGTTGAGTAACTCGACCACTTGCGCCTCATCTACCTGATTGAGTACGTGGGTAATTTCTTGTTGAACAGCAACAAGCGACTGATTGAAGAGCGCCGGCCTATCTAAGTGAAGGCCAGTCACTGCCTGTTCAGATGATGCGGACTTGCTCATAGGTACAGCTTACGGTAACACGGCTATGTCAGCGGCGCAATTTTATCTGTTGGAGGCATTTCCGACTCGGGGAGTAATCGCTGGTAGAGCATCTGTCGCTGACGGTGGATCATGAGGCCAACATTAACGATGTAGAGCAGTACGATCGAGACAATCGAGACCTGGGCGAGCTGAATCAACCCTAGGTAGGCTCCGAGATGAACCAGATTGACGATGTTCGTCTCGCGCATGAATTGCTTGTAGAGTGTGGCGTCGATGGAAGTGATAATGAATGAGTACACTGTGTAGAAGAACTGCAGCAAGCCAAGGAAGCTGAAGAGCACGATGTATTGTGGGTTGGAGGCGTAGGCCGAACCAAAGAAGAACATGATGCTGCCAATGATCGCTATCAGTCCGAGGAGAAGTGGCAAACTGCCAAGTAGGAAGAGTCGATCGATTTTTCTGACAACCATCAACTTCTGTTGGTTACGTGCCACCGAGGGAAAGAAGACATTGATGAACATCTGGACGACTTGTGCGATGAGGTTAGTTGAGGCGGCATAGTAGGCACTATAGAGGCCCAGTTGTTCTAAGCTGAGATATTTGGCGATGATGAACTTATCGAGGTTGTTGAAGACTGTGCCGAGCACGGTTCCAAGGAAGAGCACCTGGCCATACGAGAACAGTGATTTCAGGGTTGATCGGTGAATTGGTCCAAAAAATCGACGCAGGCTGCCCCAGTAGAGTGCCGAGGCTATCCCACCAGAAATGATCAACATCCAGATGTAGCCAAGATTGTTTCCACCTTGAATCCAGTAGAAGATAGCGACGAAGACTAAACAGGCGCTGGCGACCTCCGCCAGACGAATCTTGGCTTGTAGGACAAAGAGGTCGAGGCCTCGAATGAATCCATCGAGCGTTATTTTGCTGGTCAGGATGATAGCAAGGAGCGCCGTCGCGAGGTACGCCGACTGATTCAATCCAAATCTGGATTGGAGGAAGGGCGCTGCCAGTAGAAAGCCAGTCGCTAGCACGAGAGCGAGCATAGTCGTTGGGAAGTACGTTGAGGCAATGATTTGTCGGCGACGCTGATCAGTGGTGCTGATAGCTAGCTCTCGGATGCTGGCATTACCAAGTCCAAAGGTGGCAATGGTGCTGAGGATTGTTGCTACTGTAAGCACAATATTCTGGATGCCGTAGCCAGTTGGTCCGAGTATTCGGCCACTCAGAATGTTGATGGCCATCATGAGGATTGAGGCAATGCCACCACTAAGCACTGACCAACCCAGACCTCGCATGAAGGTGCGCATATTTTGGCCGGGAGGCACCTTGAAGATCAGGAGGTGGAGGTGTACGAGTCGGTCGCGAAGCCAGTGCCGAAGATTGACAATTGGTGTTGGAGCCATGTGTCTGCGCTTAGGCTGCAAGGAGTTGGAGCAACTTTCTGACTTCTCGATGAAGATCGAAGTCGGCCTCGATCCGCTGCTTGGCACGCGCACTCATTGTCTGCCTCAACTTCGTATCAACAATCATTGTTCGCAGGTGGTCGGTTAGTCGTTGTCGGTCACCAGGTTTAAATGTCAGTCCAACGCCATCTCGTAAGAGTACCTTGATACCACCAACATTCGAGGCAATGCAGGCGCACCCAACCGCCATTGCCTCCATGAGCGC
>CAYZPG010000017.1:0-7936 GCA_964480605.1 uncultured Candidatus Saccharibacteria bacterium
GCGTGCAGTTTGTTCCACCTGACGAGTATCGTGTCATCCGCTGCAAAGAGCAGGTAGCGAGCGTATCGCGTTGCGAGCAAGATACCGACGACGTGGTTGCGCAGTATCAGCTGGAACAGGGCATCTCATTCGAGGGCAGTCAGCCGTCGTATCTCGGGTACCTTGTGGGAACGGGCGGGAGACCGATTGTGCCCTCAATTCCCAATAACACTATCACGATTCGGAGTGCGTTCATGCAGCCAATCGAAAGCGAGCTGGCGACGATACGACTCGAGGTGAATCCGGTCACCGGGCAAGTGAATGTACAGTAAGATGACGCACCGACGTTCGACACAGCGGGGCTTTGGGTTGCTTGAGGTCGTGTTGGCGTCCGGCGTGCTGGCAATGGTAGTTGGGGCCGCGGTCGGCTTAGTCCGAAGTTCGCTGCGACGGACGGTGATCGGTTTGGAGCGGACCGTGGCGATGAATCTTGCGCAAGAACCGATCGAACAGCTGAGAAGTGCCCGCGATTCTGTTCATATTGATGGCCGTGTGAATACGTGGACGGACGGATGGGGAGCTGCGGGTAATCCAAGTAGCTGCATAGAGGGAACCATTGATTCGGCGGAGCAAGCCACGTGTCCGCTCTACCGAATTACGCCTCCGACGGGCTCGTCGGGCTGGCAGATTTTGCGGAGCGAGGCGGAAGTATTGGTGGTCGACGGACAGACGTTCCGGCGGGAAGTGTACCTAACGGTGCCGGTTGGATTTGCCAAGGCCGTTGGGCTACCACCGTCTACTGCTACCGATGCGGAGCTGGCCCGCAGGATCCATGTGATTGTTCGCTGGGACAATAATCGCCAGGCAGTCGAGGCGGCGACGGTGCTCACCAACTGGCGGTCTGGTATATGACGCGGCGCAGCCCATTTGCTTCTGAGCGAGGCTTTACGCTCATTGAGGTTCTTGTGGCGTCGACGGTCTTTGTAGGCGTTCTCGTTATTGGCGTGTCGTCGTTCAGCTCGATCAACCGGCTCAACGAGCAGATTGTCCGGACGCGGCAGATGGCACAAACGGGTAATTTCGTTATGGAAACCCTCGTGCGTGACATCCGGACGGCCACCGGTGAGGTGGATCCAATGACTGGTGGATTCAAGTCTTTGCAATTCCCATTTGATTTTGTGACGAATCCTGATACCGGTAATGTCCGTCCAGACGATAGTCCAGTAGCGGCATTGCGAATCAGGCAGTGCCAGCAGGCTGGTTGTCGCGATCGACTCTACCGGCTGTCGACCACGTCGCAGGAAACACAAACACTGGTCTTGGTCGAGAATGGACAGTCTGGATCGCTGCTGCCCGACGATATCGGGATTACAGACCTCTCATTTACTGGCGCGAGCCATCAGGTGGGCGGCGTACAGCCGTTTGTGCATATTCGCTTTACACTGACTGATCTTACAGCGTCAGCCGGTCAAGCACGTACCCAAACCTTCAGTACGACCGTGACGAGTCTCGTGTACTCCGAGTAATTTGGTATACTCCTCGCACATGCCAGACTACACACTGTCTACCGATGGGGGAGCGCGAGGCAATCCCGGCCCAGCTGGCGCGGGAGCCGTAATTCAGGATGCCAAGAACGAGACGGTCCGGGAGATTTCGGAGTACTTGGGCGAGGTGACGAACAATCAAGCCGAGTACCAAGCGCTCATTCTTGGCCTTGAGGCACTCGAGTCGCTGGGTGCGGTCGGCAAAGATATTCTCGTTCGTATGGACAGCGAGCTCATCATCGAGCAGATGAAGGGTCACTACAAAGTGAAAAACGAGGGTTTGAAACCGCTCTATCAGCGGGCGCGGGCGATTGTGGCAGCACTGGGCGGCACTGTTACATTTACACACGTGTTGCGGCAGTACAACAAGCGTGCCGATGCGCTGGTGAACCAGGCAGTAGATACGGCGATAGGACGTTAGATGGACAACCGTGACCAAGCGCCATCACCAAACCTGCACCTGCCATCGTTAGAAGAGGAGATACTGGCGTTCTGGGAGCGGGAGCGGATTTTTGAACGTTCGGTAGAGGAACGTTCGGCTGACAAGCAGTTTGTCTTTTTTGAGGGGCCGCCAACAGCGAACGCGAAGCCCGCAATCCACCACGTTCTCGGCCGGACCTTTAAAGACGCGATCCCGCGGTATAAGACGATGCAGGGGTACCGCGTGGTGCGTAAGGCTGGCTGGGATACGCATGGATTGCCAGTCGAACTACAAGTTGAAAAGTCACTCGGGATTTCTGGAAAGCCGCAGATCGAAAACATTGTGCCTGGCGATGTAGATGCGAGCATCGCGAGATTCAACCAGTTGTGCAAAGAGTCGGTGTGGCAACACAAGGAAGAATGGGAGCGGCTGACACAGCGGATGGGTTTCTGGCTCGACATGAAGGATCCGTACATTACGTTCGAGCAGCCCTACATTGAATCGGTCTGGTGGATTTTGAAGCAGCTCTGGGATCAGCAGCTCCTGTACGAAGATTTCAAGGTCGTGCCGTACTGTTTCCGCTGCGGCACAGCGCTCTCAAGCCATGAAGTCGCTCTTGGATATGACGAGGTGACCGACCAGTCGATCTACGTGAAGTTTCCTGTTGTAGGCCAGCCGAATACGTACCTGCTTGCCTGGACAACGACCCCGTGGACCTTGCCGGGCAACGTCGCTTTGGCGATCAATCCATCAACTCCTTATAGCCGTTATCAACTTACGTCTGGCGAAGAAATGATTTTGGCCGATGAGCGTGCTCATGCAGTGCTAGGTGAGGACTATCACGATAAAGTTCCTATTGCAGCAGAAGAACTATTAGCATTGAGCTACACACCTCTATTTCAGGTGACCTCACTGCAATCTGACCGGTCGTATAAAGTGTATCCTGCCTCATTCGTCACGACGACGGACGGCACAGGTATCGTGCACACGGCCGTGATGTATGGCGAAGATGATTTTCGCTTGGGCAGCGAGTTCGGCCTACCAAAGCAGCACACGGTCGATGTAGACGGAAACTTTACCAGCGATGTGCCGTCTTTAGCAGGGAAACGTGCAAAGGATGCGGGCACCGAGCAGGAAATTGCGACCACGCTCGAGCAGCAGGGATTACTATTCCGTACCGAGCCTTACACGCATACCTACCCATTCTGTTGGCGCTGTACCACGCCGTTGCTGTACTACGCGAAGCGCAGCTGGTTCATTGCCATGAGCCAGGTTCGAGACCGTCTCATTGCCAACAATGCGACCGTCCATTGGGTGCCCGGTCATTTGCGAGACGGCCGCTTTGGCGAATGGTTGCGCGAGGTGAAGGATTGGGCGCTTTCTCGCGACCGCTACTGGGGGACGCCGTTACCAATCTGGCACTGCGATGCATGCGAGCACAAGGCATGCATTGGTAGCTATGAGGAGCTTGCAACCGCGAGCGGCCAGCCTACACCAAGTGACGTGCATCGGCCCGGCATCGACCAGGTTCGGTGGCCTTGCACGTCTTGTACAACGGGCACCATGAGCCGGTATCCAGAGGTGATCGACGTGTGGTTTGATTCGGGTGCTATGCCGTTTGCACAGCAGCACTACCCGTTCGAGCGGCAAGAGCTCATAGATGCTCATCGGGCATTTCCGGCTGATTACATTGCTGAAGGCATCGATCAAACGAGAGGCTGGTTTTACACCCTACTGGCAATTTCGACGCTGCTGGGGCGAGAGGCGCCGTATAAGACGGTCGTATCCTACGGTCACTTGCTCGACAAAGAGGGCAAGAAGATGAGCAAATCGAAGGGCAATGTGATTGATCCTTGGGAGGCAATGGCCGAGTTTGGCATCGACCCAATCCGCTGGTATTTCTACTCGGTAAACCAGCCCGCTGATACGAAGAAGTTTAATCCCGTTGAGATTGGACAGGGCACACGCAAGGTCTTCCTCATTGCGTGGAATATGCTTCAGTTTTACCGCTCCCACGTGGCAGCAACGAACAGTGAGGAATCTGTAGCGACAGCCGAGCTGCTCGATACATGGTTGCGTGAGCGTACAAAGCAGGCAGTTGCCGATGTTACCATGGCGCTCGATGACTACGATTTCTTCCACGCGACACGGACTATCCGCACATTCTGCACGGACGTCTCGACGTGGTATCTCCGCTTATCGCGGAAGCGTGCCGATGCCTCGTTTCGACCGCTTCTTGGTCAGTCGCTGCGTGTCATGGCGCTCTTGCTTGCGCCGTTCGCCCCGTTCTTCGCTGAATCGCTCTGGCAGGAGGTGCGGCAGCCAGATGATGAGGTATCTGTTCATTTAGCTCGCTGGCCGACGACAGCGCCGTATGACCAGGGAGCCATAGATCAGATGCAGACGATCCGTGAGGTGGTTGAGCAGGCGCGAGCAGTGCGGGCAAAGCTCGGCATTCCTACCAGGCAACCTCTAGCTGCCGTTACTATCCAGACGGTGCAACCTCTTGTCGCCGACTACCACGTGTTACTCAAAGCAGAGTTGAACGTGAAAGATATACATAACACGACCGTGAAAGGTGAACAGGACACGCATGTTACGTTCGATACCGAATTGACCGATGAGTTGCGCGCCGAGGGATTGGCGAGAGAGGTGAGTCGGGCTATTCAGGGGCTACGGAAGGAGGCGGGATTGTCCGTTGGTGAGCAGGCTTACCTTGTGTTGACTGCTGACGAGACCCATACGGCGCTCCTGCACTCACAGTTGCCAGCAATACTGATGACAACGAGCTGCGTGCTTCGGGATGAGGTAGGGGAGTCGTCTGTCACTACGAATGTGGGTACTATAACGCTCCGACTTGCTAGGGCTGAATGAGATTTGAGGCGGCTCGAGGGGTAGATTGGTATCTGGTTGGCGCGACGGTCCTGTTGTTCGCGGTTGGCTTGAGCGTTATCTACAGTTTAGCTGTCGTCCGCGCAGCGCCCTCGCTCGTTACCAGTCAGCTCATTGCCGCCGGCCTCGGTCTGGGTGTAGCGATTGGTATTGCCCAGTATGACTACCGGCGATTGGCTCCGTTTATGCCCGCGTTGTACCTCCTGGGCATTGTGCTGCTTATCGCAGTGCTGTTTTTTGGTGACACCGTGCTAGGCGCCAAGCGCTGGATTTCATTTGGCCCGTTCCAGTTGCAGCCATCGGAACTCATGAAGCTCGGCCTGATCGGTATGCTGGCACATCGCTTGTCTCTCGTTCAGGATTATCCTTTGCGACGGGTAGTAAGCATTATCGGCCTGATTGCTGTGCCAGTTGCGATCGTGCTCTTTCAGCCGGATCTTGGTACTGCGGCAGTGCTTGGGGCTTCGACAATCGTGGTACTTCTTGTTGCAAACCTGCCCCGCAGATACTGGGCGGTGTTCGGGCTTGCATTGCTGGCTGTAATTCCTCTCATTGTGCTGAATTTGGCAGACTACCAACGACAACGGATCCAGACATTTTTACAGCCAACCAGTGACCCCTACGGTTCAGGCTACAATGTTCTCCAGTCAATCATTGCGGTCGGCAATGGCGGTCTATGGGGGCAGGGGATTGGTCAGGGAACGCAAAGCCAGCTCGAGTTCTTGCCTATTGCGCACACGGACTTCATCTTCGCCGGTATTGCTGAGGCGACAGGTTTTATTGGATCGACGGTCGTCATAGTATTGCTATCTGTACTTGTTGTACGGGCGTTGCATATCGGGCAGCGGGCGCCAGACCAATTCGGCTTTTACCTGGCAACTGGCATCGCAGGACTCTGGCTGATCCAATTCTCGGTCAATATCGCCATGAATATCGGTCTTATGCCGGTCACGGGTATCCCTTTGCCCTTCGTCTCGCACGGCGGCACGGCGCTCGTGGTCAACTGCATCGCCTTGGGTCTGCTGGAAAGTATCGCCCGTCGTCGAACGCGAAGCTTCCACGCCCGGTCTCATTGACGGTCGCCCCTTCTGGTGCTATAGTCCCAGAAACGCATATGGCGGAGGATTTTTGTATGGATGCACCACAGCACGCAATCATTGAAACCGGTGGCAAGCAGTACCTTGTCCGCTCGGGCGATACTATTCTGGTCGAGAAGCTTGCACTTGAACCAGATGCCGCCACCACCTTCCGGAACTTGCTCACCGGCGAAGATACCGTGAAAGCAACGGTAGTCCGGCAGACGCGTAGCGCCAAGGTCAGTGGTCGGATTTTTCGTAACAAAACCCGCGCGCGGCGGTATCCGCACGGCCATCGTCAGCACCAAACCGAGCTGACGATCACGGCAATCGCATGAAGTCATTCCTCAATTACCTTCGCGAGAGCCGAGATGAGCTGCGCAAGGTAAAGTGGCCTACGCGGGCGCTGACGATTCAGTATTCAATGATCGTGATTGTTTCCGTTGCAGTTGCTACGATAGTGTTTGGACTTGTTGATTACGGATTGTCGAAACTGTTTACGCAACTGTTTATCAAGGGATAGGATATCGATATGACGAATGACGAGATGAAGGATCTGCAAGAGCTGCCAGACAGCGCTGACGCCGACAAGAAGCTGCTTGCCGGTCCAGATGCAGTGCCAGCTACAGAAGGTGAGCAGCCATCACGAGTTACTCGGTCGCTGCTTGGACAGAAGCAGGCCGGTGAGCGCGGGTGGTACGTGATTCATACGTACACGGGCTTTGAGGATCAGGTTGCCGAAACGTTGAAGCAGCGGATTGAGTCGTTGGGACTGTCCGACAAGGTCTTTACTGTGATTGTGCCGACGGAAAAGCAGATCGAGATTAAGAACGGCCGCCGCCGCACTGTCGAACGCAAGATCTTTCCTGGGTATGTTCTCGTTGAAATGATCGTCACCGATGATTCCTGGTACGTCGTTCGCAACACCCCGAACGTGACCGGTTTTATTGGCCTAGGTGTCCGTCCAACGCCCATTCCTCAGGATGAGGTAGAGCGGATTAAGAAGCGAATGGGTATGGATGAGCCTCGGTACCACATCGATTTCAGCGTGAATGACCTCGTAGCGATCAGTGATGGACCTTTGAAGGGTTTTCAGGCGACGGTGAGCGAGCTTGATGAAGAGCGTGGCAAGGTGAAGGTGCTCGTGAACATGTTCGGTCGTGAAACACCGGCCACTCTTGATTTTCTACAGGTAAAGAAGGTATAAGGAACCCCTATGGCAAAAGCTGTCAAAACCGTCATTAAACTCCAGGTGCCAGCCGGCAAGGCGACACCGGTACCGCCAGTGGGCACCGCGCTTGGGCCCCACGGTGTCAACATCATGGATTTTTGCAACCAGTTCAATGAGCGGACGCGTCAGTTGGGCGACACTATTATCCCGGTAGAAATCACGCTCTACGAAGATCGGACGTTCGATTTCATTACGAAACAGCCACCGGCTGCTATTTTGCTCCGGAAGGCAGCAAATGTGGGCAAAGGCGCCAGCGTTGTTGGTAAGGAAACGGTTGGTAAGGTGACTCGAGCAAAGCTGCGAGAGCTCGCCGAACAAAAGATTCCCGACATGAATGCCAACGATGTCGAGGCGGCTATGAAAAGTCTCGAAGGTACGGCTCGGAGCATGGGAATCCAAATCGAGGGATAGGGGATGGAGGGCCAGGAGGGAACAACGCTCACGCTGACAAGGCGTGAGCGTTTGGTATGGGCGGCACTCGCAAGCGACGTGCGTATCGGACCGAAGAGCTTTGCCGTGCTGCGTGCCGCTGCGCCTCGGCTCGAAGTGCTGTGGGATCAGCCGGGTGCGGCTGGGCACGGTTTCGGTTTACCAACTGAGCTGGCACAGCGCATTCACGAGGTGCGGCAGGCGGTCTCCCTCGATGCTCTCGCTGAGCGGCTTGAGCGGTTAGACGTTCGGGTTATTACCCTTCACGATGTCGAGTACCCAGTCTTGCTGCGTGAAATTGCCGTGCCCCCAGCGGTACTGTTCGTCCGCGGCCAGCTGGCCGAAACGCCGACGGTTGCCGTGG
>CAYZPG010000017.1:8036-9167 GCA_964480605.1 uncultured Candidatus Saccharibacteria bacterium
CCAGCGGTACTGTTCGTCCGCGGCCAGCTGGCCGAAACGCCGACGGTTGCCGTGGTTGGTACAAGGATAATGACGCCATATGGCAAGCGGGTGGTCAGCGATATTGTTTGCCAGCTGGCACGGCAGGGAGTGACGATTGTGTCTGGGTTGGCGTTGGGGATTGACGGTGCAGCTCACCGAGCGGCGCTCGAAGGCAAGGGGAAGACCTGGGCAGTGCTGGCATCGGGTGTTGATCAGCCGTACCCTGCGACGCACCGTCAGCTGGCCACCGATATCCTTGCGGCCGATGGCGCTCTGGTGAGCGAGTTTCCGCTCGGAATGGGTGCGTTGCGCCATCATTTCCCAATTCGGAATCGGATCATTGCCGGCTTGTCCCGAGCAACCTTGGTTATTGAGGCTGCGGAGCGCTCCGGATCGCTGATTACGGCCCGATCGGCACTTGAATCGAACCGTGACGTGTTTGCGGTACCTGGATCAGTCTACGCCGTAGGTTCGAGCGGCCCGCATATGCTCATTAGTATGGGCGCGAAACTCGTGCAGACAGCGGACGACATTCTTCATGAGCTGCACTTGGTGCAAGCAGCGAGTGAGGCGGTGACCCGCGAGATCGTACCAGACTCGCAGGAGGAGGCGTTGATCCTTGGCCAGCTGGGCGCTGATCCGCTCACCATCGATGAGCTTGCACTTACAACCGAGCTCGATGCTGCGACCGTCATGAGCACGGTTACGCTCATGGAGATGAAGGGCAGGGTCCGTCATCTGGGGAATAACTGTTTTGTCCGCCGCTAGTAGACGGATGTCGCGGCCGACGGTAGACTGAAGCACTATATGGCAGCCAAACACCACCTCGTTATTGTAGAGTCGCCCGCAAAGGGCAAGACGATCGAGAAGTATCTGGGCAAGGATTACCGGGTACTTGCCTCGTATGGTCACGTTCGTGATTTGCCAAAAGGGAAGTTGGGCGTAGATGTCGACCACGGTTTCGAGCCGACGTACGTCGTGCCAACAAAGGCGAAGAAGGCCGTAGCGGCACTGAAGAAAGCGTTGAGTGCTGCCGACGACGTGTACTTAGCTACAGACTACGATCGTGAAGGAGAGGCAATTGCCTGGCACATTATCCAGGCACTGGGC
>CAYZPG010000017.1:9267-12959 GCA_964480605.1 uncultured Candidatus Saccharibacteria bacterium
GCTCATCGGCTCTACTTTTCGGCCAAGCAGACCATGAAACTGGCGCAAGATTTGTACGAAGCAGGGCACATTACCTACATGCGGACTGATTCTACGAACCTGGCAAAGGAGGCAGTCGAGGAGGCCCGCACCGTGATCAAATCGTTCGGTGCCGACTACGTGCCGCCAGCCGCTATTTTCTACAAGACGAAATCGAAGGGCGCACAAGAAGCGCACGAGGCGATTCGGCCAACGCATGCAACTGATGCGCCTGGTTCGCTCGATCTGCCATCGGAACGGCACGCCAAACTCTACGAGTTGATTTGGCAGCGGATGGTGGCTTCACAGATGGCACCGGCCAAGCTGAAAGCCGAGACAATTTTGATCGATGCTGTTGCAGGCAGTGAGTCAGGGCAACTGAAGGCAACCGGCAACGTTGTCGTCTTTGATGGGTACTTGAAGGTATGGCCAAGCGCCCGTGAGGATGTGCTCTTGCCCGCACTCACGCAAGGCGAGCCGGTGACGCTCAACAAGCTTGAGGTTGAGCAGCACTTCACCGAGCCACCGGCCCGCTACTCGGAAGCCACGCTCGTCAAAGCCTTGGAAGAACACGGCATTGGCCGACCGAGCACTTACGCGCCGACCTTGAGTACGATCCAGGATCGGAACTACGTAGAGCTGGTCGAGCGGCGGTTTCATCCTACAGAAGTTGGCACGGTAGTGATTGATTTACTCCTCAAACATTTTCCCGACATTGTTGATCTTGGCTTTACGGCGCAGATGGAAGAGGGGCTTGATGATGTTGCCGAAGGAAAGAAGGATTGGACGAAGGAATTGAAAGAGTTTTTTGGTCCGTTTGAGAAATTGGTCAAGGAAAAGAGCGACGAGGTCGCCAAACTTGATATGACTGAGGATGCGGGCAAGGTATGTCCGAAATGCGGCAAGCCGATGGTGATCCGATACGGCCGCTTTGGGAAGTTTATCGCCTGTACCGGGTTTCCTGATTGCAAGCACACCGAACCGTTGGTGGTCGCCACGGGCGTCAAGTGCCCAGAGTGCGGGGAAGGCGACGTGATTGAGCGCAAGACGCGCCGGGGCAAGACCTTTTGGGGTTGTAGCCGGTACCCTGACTGCAAGTACGCCACTTGGGATGATCCACTGAAGCCGAAGAAGGAGAAGGCGGCCGATGCACCATCTGCCTAAATCGATTCAGCGGGCAATCGACGAGTTTGCGAAGCTTCCAGGCGTCGGTGCAAAAACGGCCGGGCGCTTGGTCTTCCATCTTATCCGCCAGTCATCGACGGCCAGCCAGCAGCTAGGTCAGGCGCTCATCGATCTTCGAACCAACCTCGTTTTTTGCGAGGAGTGTTTCAATATTGCCGACCAGACACCGTGCGTTGTCTGCAGCGATGTAGACCGTGATGGCGCCGTGCTGTGCGTCGTCGAGCAACCGCTCGATACCGTGGCGCTCGAGAAAACTGAGTTCGGCGGCAAATACCATGTTTTGGGCGGGGCGATCTCGCCGATTGACGGGATCGGTCCGAACGAGCTTCGAATCCAGGCCTTGATTGACCGGGTTCGGGATCATGCGGAGATCCGAGAGTTGATTCTGGCTACGAACCCGTCGCTCGAGGGTGAGGCAACGGCGCTGTACATTCAGAAACTCCTCAATGAGCAGGTGGCTGACCGGAAGTTGGCGGTGACGAGAATTGCACGCGGCTTGCCAGTCGGTGGCGATCTAGAGTACGCTGACGCAGTTACCTTGTCACGGGCACTCGAGGGACGGTCAGCGTACGTGCATTCGTAAGTTTAAGGGAAACAATAAGGAGGGGTGGGATGGCAACGTTTTACTGCGTGGAGTGCAACCACGAGAGTGAGGATAAGCGCTGCGAAATGTGTGGTGACACCACCGAGCCACTTGAGGTTCGGGACGATCCGCTCTACGGACAGCGGTCGGGCCAGTTTGCATATCAGCTCGATAGCGAGGACGACCTCTAACGCCTATGCGCCTCTACAATACGCTTGGCCGTCGGCTACAAGACCTTGCGCCGATCCAACCAAGCCAGGTGAGCATCTACAGCTGCGGACCGACCGTCTACCAGACGGCTCATCTGGGTAATTTCCGGACGTACATCTTTAGTGATGTACTGCGCCGATCTCTGGAATACGCTGGTTTTGCAGTGAACCATGTGATGAATATTACGGACGTGGGACATTTAACGGATGACGCCGACGCCGGCCAGGACAAGGTGGAGGAGAGTGCACGGAAAGAGCGTAAGTCGGTGTGGGAAATTGCGGCGCATTACGAGCAGCAGTTTTGGCGCGATGCAGAGGTGCTACACATTCTTCGGCCAACGACAGTGTGCAAAGCAACTGACCATATCCCCGAACAGATTGCGCTGGTTGAGCAGCTGGAGCGAGGCGGTTTTACCTATACGATCGAGGACGGCGTGTACTTTTCGGTCGAGCAATTTCCGCAGTACGGTATACTGACCGGCCAGTCGCTGGCTGAAAAAGAGGCGGGAGCGCGGGTCGCGGTGAATACGAGCAAGCGGCATCCGGCGGATTTTGCGTTGTGGAAGTTCTCGTATCCGGGCGGTCGCAGCTTCGATGCTACCCTCGACGATCCCGAGTCAAGGCGGCAAATGGAGTGGGAGAGTCCCTGGGGTACCGGGTATCCAGGCTGGCACATCGAATGCAGTGCTATGAGCACAAAGTACCTGGGACAGCCCTTCGACATCCATACTGGCGGCATTGATCACATCTCACCCCACCATACGAACGAGATTGCCCAGAGCGAGGCGGTGGCTGGCAAGCCTTTGGCGCATGTCTGGCTGCATGGTGACTTCATGCTGGTCGACGGACAGAAAATGAGTAAGTCGATCGGCAATGTTGTTACGGTCGATGATCTCATCCGTCGCGGACATAACCCGCTGGCGTTTCGGATGCTGGCGCTCATGACGCACTACCGGAAGCCCTTAAATTTCACGTGGGAGGCATTGCAGTCGGCGGAGCAGGCACTTGCGAATCTTTATCAGCTTGTCCGCCGCTTGCCGAAGCCAGCAGGCGATGTCGTGGTCGGCGAGACGTTTGAGCAGCAGTTCCGTTCGGCGCTGGCCGACGACTTGAACCTGCCACAAGCGTTGGCCGTACTCTGGGAAGTCGTAAAATCCGATCTGCCAGCACCTATGAAGGCGGCGGCCGTGCTTCAGTGGGACACTGTTTTTGGCTTGGATCTTGCCTTGGTGATCGGTGAAACGATCGAGATACCTAAGGATATCCTCGATTTATTGAACGAACGGGAAATGTATAGGGCGGCCGGTCAGTACGACAAGGCCGATTCGATCCGCGACGAGCTTACGGCGAAAGGGTACGAGATTCAGGATGGACCGGATGGGGCTGTCGTAGTGCCTACGGTTGGACCGACGCCGCTCTAGCCCTTGACAGGTAGACCCGTTCTAGACTAGACTTCCAGGTTCGAACGGAGTAGACTACTCACGTACGGACAACAACTCGTTCATTCTGTTCTGACTAGGAGCTGCGGAGAGTTGCCAAAGAGCTTTGCTTGGAGGCAGATGCCCCTCCTTCCCAGCTTTCCCCTGGATCTCTGGCAGGCTTGCCTGCCAGAGCCTGGTCAGAACAGAGCGAACGATGCTAGGCGGGGCTTGAGGCTGTTGCCCGGTAGCGAGGGGCGGACAAAGGGCCTGAATGAT
>CAYZPG010000018.1:0-1580 GCA_964480605.1 uncultured Candidatus Saccharibacteria bacterium
GTATCCCCGATCCGCAAGGTACCTTGCTGCACCAGGACTGTTGCGACTGGGCCAACGCCAACTGCCTTGTGCGCCTCGATCACAACGCCAGACGCCGGACCGGTTGCCTGCGCTGTCAGCTCCGCCAAATCCGCGACGAGCAGGACGGTATCGAGCAAGTCATCGATGCCGGTTTTTGCCTTCGCTGACACGGGCACGACAGGTGTTTTGCCACCCCACTCTTCCGGCTGCAACCCCAACTCGACAAGCTCTGCCTTTACTCGGTCAATGTTCGCTTCCGGTTTATCCACTTTATTGAGCGCCACAATCACCGGCACGTTGGCAGCTCTAGCGTGAGACAACGCTTCCCTAGTCTGCGGCTTCACACCGTCGTCTGCCGCAACCACGAGAATGGCGATGTCTGTCATCGTGGCACCATGAGCCCGCAGAGCAGAAAACGCCTCATGTCCTGGCGTATCAAGGAAGGTAATTGCTCGCTGCTGCCCCTGCTTATCCGACCAGTTCACTTGGTAGGCGCCGATGTGTTGGGTAATGCCGCCCGACTCCTTCGCCGCCACCTGCGTTTCACGAATCGAATCAAGCAAGGTGGTCTTGCCATGGTCGACGTGTCCCAAAATTGTCACGACCGGAGGCCGAACTCTCTGCTCACCAGTCGATTGTATTTGCTCTTTAGCAACGTTCGTATCATGTGTAATGTCTAATGCGAGTTCTTCAGCCAAAATTTCAACAGTCTCCCGATCAATAGAGTCATTCATGCTTGCCAGCACGCCGTTCTTCACGAGCGCGCCAATAATCTCAGCCGGCGTCCGCCCCGATAACTTTGCCAAATCACTCACCGTTACCGTAGCCGGTAGTGTGATAGCAACTGAAGCACGAGTAGGCTCGCGGTTCGACTCAACAAAAACCGGGCGGTCGCCAGCCTTCTTCAGTGCCTTTGTTTCTTTCTTACTGAGCTTCCGCTGCTTTCGTCTTGCCATACCGCGTTCCTTTCACAGTGGCGCCTACTGTACCATAGAACTATACAAAATACGAACGTTTAGTATTTACAGATCCGCGCTCTCCGATTCCTCCTGCTGCTCCTGGTGCTGGAACACGGTCATCGACGCTACCTTGTCGCCCTTACTCGACAGTCGCATGAGCGTTACACCTTGGGTATCGCGTCCAAGCCGCTTCACCGACTTCAGGGGCAGTCGAATCGTCTGCCCCTGCTCAGAGATCATGACCACGTCGCCGGTCTCGTCCTCGACGAGCTGTGTTCCAACGAGATGGCCCGTTCGATCCGTCACCCGAGCTGCCCGCAAGCCAATACCACCACGGCGTTGAATGTGGAATAAGCCGATCTTCGTCCGCTTACCAAAGCCGAGCGTAGACACGGTAACTAGTTCGTTATTTGGATCCCGGACTACATTGAGAGCTATTACCTCATCAGCCGCTCGCAGCTTCATGCCGCGCACGCCGGCCGCACTCCTCCCCATCGGACGGACATCGGTCTCATGGAACCGAACCGCTTGACCCAGGCGAGAAACTATCAGGAGCTGATCACCACCCGATGTGATCCGAACCCACTTCAACTCATCATG
>CAYZPG010000018.1:1680-2777 GCA_964480605.1 uncultured Candidatus Saccharibacteria bacterium
GACCGGAACAATCGTCCCTTCGAGGTAAAGAACAAGATGTCGTCGTGCGTGTCAGCGACCCGTAATTCCGTCACCGCATCTTCGTCCTTCGTAGTCATCCCGACGATGCCTTTGCCGCCGCGATGCTGGGTCTTATACGTCGATGTCGGCACGCGTTTGATATAGTTTCCGTCCGTCAATGTTATGACGACTTGCTCGTTTGGAATGAGGTCTTCGGCCGTGAAATCACCCAGTGCTGACTTTACGATCTTTGTTCGACGATCGTCGCCATACTTTTCGATCATCTCATCGAGCTCATCCTTGATGACGCCGCGAATTCGCTCTTCTGACGCCAGGATTGCCTTCAACTCCTTAATGAGCGCAAGTTTCTCTGCGAGCTCGTCCTCAACTTTCTGGCGTTCCAATCCGGACAGGGCGGCAAGTCGCATCTCGAGGATGGCACTTGACTGAATGTCCGTCAGCGAGAACTTGTCCATCAGGGCAGTGTGTGCAATGTCGCGGTTCTTTGAGCTGCGGATCGTGGTAATCACCTCGTCAATCCGATCAAGGGCAATCTTCAAGCCTTCCAAGATGTGTGCCCTGTGCTCTGCCTTCTTCAGGTCAAACGCCGTTCGTCTGCGTACCACAATAACCCGATGATCAAGGAAGGCTTGTAGCGCATCCTTCAACGTGAAGACAACGGGCTGGATACCATCCTGCAACGCCAGCATATTGACGTGGAATACCGTCTGCATGGCCGTCATCTCAAAGAGCTGGTTCAAGATTTTCTTTGGGTAGGCGGTTGACTTCAGTTCGATAACAATGCGAACCAAATCCTTACGGTCAGACTCATCCCGAAGATCACTAATGCCCTCAATCCGCTTTTCCTTCACCAGGGACGCGATCTTGGCCACGAGGTCAGATTTGTTCACCTGGTATGGAATCTGTGAGACGACAATCTGAAAACCACCGTTCTTGCGCTCCTCAATATTGGCGACCGAACGCATCACAATCCGACCACGGCCCGTGGCATAGGCTGCCTGAATATCGGCACGGTTGTAGATTACGCCGCCGGTTGGAAAATCAGGCCCGGGGATGTGCTCCATCAGCTCATCGAG
>CAYZPG010000018.1:2877-12720 GCA_964480605.1 uncultured Candidatus Saccharibacteria bacterium
AAGTTTCCTTGGCCATCCACCAAGGGGTAGCGCATTGAGAAATCTTGCGCCATGCGGGCGAGCGTGGCATAGGCTGCCTGATCGCCGTGCGGATGGTACTTACCTAAAACCTCACCGACGATCTTGGCTGACTTCGTCTGCTTGCTTCGAGCCGACAATCCCATTTGATGCATGGCGTACAGCACACGTCGGTGTACCGGTTTCAAGCCGTCGCGGACATCGGGGAGCGCGCGGGCAACAATCACGCTCATCGCGTAATCGAGGTAGCTCTCGGCCATCTCGTCGCTAATGTTACGGTGTTCGACCGTCCCAATATTCGTGTCGACTGCCGTGTTGTCGTCTTTGTCAGCCATGTGCGCGCACCTTTCTTAGATGTCGAGGTTTTTCACGGTCGTGGCCCGTGTCTGAATAAACCGTTTTCGTGGCGCCACTTCATCACCCATCAGCATGGAAAACATCTGGTCAGCCCGTTCCGCATCGTCCACACCGACCCGCAGCAGCACCCGGTGCTCGGGATTCATGGTTGTCTCCCAAAGCTGCTCCGGATTCATCTCTCCGAGACCCTTGTACCGCTGGATCGAAACTTTGCTAGTCTTTGGTTTTGCATCCGCTTGTTCAATCTGCGGCTGGGCTTCGTCGGCAGTGGCAACGTCGGACTCAGCCACCTCGGCCACTACCGCCTTGCCGCCACCAAGTCGTACCAGTGCCTCTTCCCGCTGCTTTTCATTATAGGCGTACTCGACCGTGCTCCCCTTCGACAACTTATAGAGCGGTGGCTGGGCGATGTAGAGATAGCCCTTGTCGATCGCTTCACGGAAATGACGGAAGAAGAAGGTTAGCAACAACGTCCGAATGTGCTCACCGTCCACATCGGCGTCTGTCATGATGATGATCCGATGGTAGCGCAGGCGCTCCAAGTCCATTTGGTCACCAATGCCCGCACCCATGGCCACAATCAGCTCCTTGATGTGCTCTGTGCCAAGCATCCGATCGAGCCGAGCCCGTTCCACGTTCAAAATCTTCCCACGAAGCGGCAAAATGGCCTGAAAGCGACGGTCGCGCCCTTGCTTGGCTGATCCGCCGGCGGAATCACCCTCAACGATGTAAATTTCTGACTTACTGGGATCTTTCTCGCTGCAATCAGCTAACTTACCCGGTAGCGTCATGCCCTCCAGCGCTCCCTTGCGGATCACCGTTTCTCGAGCAGCTTTTGCGGCGAGCCGGGCTCGGGCCGAGAGCAGTACCTTGCCGATAATCCGCTTGCCATCTTGCGGGTGCTCCTGCAAGTAGTACTGCAAACCCTCGGCAACAATCTGTTCCACAATCGATCGAACCTCGGGATTACCAAGTTTCGATTTCGTTTGGCCCTCGAACTGCGCCTCGCCGAGTTTCACACTGATGATTGCCGTCAGTCCTTCGCGAACATCCTCGCCAGTAAGCGAGGCATCGGTCTCCTTCACGATCTTCTCTGCCTTCGCATAGTCGTTGAGCACACGTGTCAGCGCAGTGCGGAAGCCTGTCAGGTGTGTGCCGCCCTCCGGCGTATTCACAGTATTGGCAAAGGTGATCACGCGCTCAGTAAAATCCTCGGTGTACTGAATTGCTACCTCAACCGCAACATCGTTGACGGTTTTACTAATCGCAATCGCAGAGTGCAGCGCGCTCTTGTTCCGATTCAGGAAACGCACGTGCGACGAAACCCCGCCCTCAAAAAAGAATCCGAACTGGACCGGCACCTCACCCCGCTCATCGCGAGCCACAATCATAACGCCGCGCGTCAGGAATGCCTGCTGACGAATCCGCTCGAGCACGGTTTGCCAGTCGAATTCAATGTCGTGGAAAATCGTCGCATCGGGCGTAAACGTCTGCTGAGTTCCCGTCGGCACCCCTTCAGCGGGCTCATCCTGTACTGAGCCTTTCGGTACGCCACGTCCGTACTCTTGCCAGTACCGCCGACCATTCCGCCACACCTCGGTCGTCAATGAGCTCGAAAGTGCATTCACGACAGACGCGCCAACGCCATGCAGGCCGGACGAAACTTTATACCCCTCGCCACCGAACTTACCGCCGGCGTGCAGGACCGTCATCACCGTTTCGAGCGTAGACTTGCCCGTGGTCTTATGAACCTCAACTGGAATGCCTCGGCCGTTGTCTCGAACTCGAACCGTATTGCCAGGCAAGAGGGTGATGTCGATCCGAGTCGCATGGCCAGCCATGGCTTCGTCGATACCGTTGTCGACAATTTCCCAGACAAGGTGATGCAGCCCGGCAATGCCGGTACCGCCGATGTACATACCCGGACGCTTACGAACCGCCTCAAGGCCCTCAAGAACGGTAATATCGGCCGCGGTGTAGTTACCTGGTTGTTTCTTGGTGTCAGCCACGATGAACTCCAACTGCGAGTGCCGCGCACTACCGCGTTTGTGATGAAACCCGTATCTAGAACCTAGTATACCAGCAGCGCCTTGGCTAGGCCATGACGATTAGTGCCGCAGGAGCATGTCGTGGACAACCACGCCATCGTACAGCAGTTGCCCGTCGACAGTTACTGTCAGTCCCTCGCCCAGCACGCCTGATTGCTTTTGGTAGTAGAGATGGTAGCTATCCGCAAGTGCTGGTGTCGTATACGACACCGTAAGCGCGCTCGTATAGCCAGGGTCGGTGGTCAACCAGGTGCCAAACACGGTTGCGCCAAATTCCTGCGTTCGATCAACGGCTGCCAACGATTCGCCATTGAGCTTCGCTGCCTCGAAGTGACTGCCTGGGGGTATCGCAATGCGGAGGTAGTTATTGTTCCGATGGTCGGGCCACACGCCGTCACCGGTGTGCGTCCGGCGGATCGTTAATTGATGAGCCAGCCGTCCATCGGCTTGGGTCGTGACTACGAGCTCTGCCTCTTGCCAGATCTTCAGACTACTCTTCAATCCCACAATTTGAGCGCTATTGAGGAACAGGTAGTCGCCATTCCCTGGAGAAACCTCGCCAGCCCAGCCGCGCTGCACCGCTACCGCCTGCGCACGTTCGTCATACCGGAACAGTTGAATGTGGTTCTCGTTCAGCTCCTGACGGACCAACCGAGGCAACTGTGCCAGTATCGAGGGTCGAAACACGGCATCACGGAGCACGGGCAGGAGTGATGTGAGTACGGACTTCGGCTCATTGAGTGGCGCAGTCTCTGGATCAAGGAAGTAATCCTTCTCGATCTCCTGTGCCAAGGCCTCAAAGAATGCATCTGCCCCCAACGGTGTGGGCAGTTCTGCTACTGGAAGCGGTCCTGTCAACCGAAGCACGTCCTGGACTACTGAGGCATTGATGGCGATCACCCCATCAACTGGCTCACCGCCCTCCTGCTCGTAGAACCAGGCGGTCCGGCGAGCGGCGGCGGGAAAGTCCAGGTCCCAGTTGGCGTCCCGCATCGCCCAGCTCACACCTGGCAACCCCTGTGCCATCGGCCCCGGGAGCTCAATCCGGTACGCATCGGTAAACGCCTTATCGCGTTTATAGATATTCGTATCTATTTGGTAGTTCCTGATTCCGTATGGTCCGATATCAACCGTTGCGAAACTACCAATGAACCCGCCACTCGGCCGAAGTTCGGCATTGTTCTGGAAAAGCACCAGGTAATGGCCTGGTTGTAGCACCTGCCGAAGTCCTAGTACCGTGTCGAGATCGGCACTCAAGGCGACTGCTGCCCCAACAATGCCACACGCACTCAACAGCGCGAGCACTAGAAGGAATGTTCGGACACCTGCAAATGAGCGGGCACGACGATCACGGGGTGGTTGCTCGGATCCAGAGCGGATGCCGTCGACAACCCCTCCCATACGTTCAGGCTTTCTTCTGCGGTAGAGCGAGTGAGAGGATAAGGAGCACGAAGAACCCGAGTGCCACGCCAAGTACGGCACCGACACCAAGCGTCAGCGGCACGTCCATTGTCTGCTGTCGGACAAAAATCTGACCGGCGGTCATCACAACGTTAGGATACAACCCCTTCTGCTGGAGTGTCGTCAGATGCGAAAGTGCCACATCTTGCACAGCTTGCAGTCCGCGCAGCGTGTCATCCTCGGTACCCGACTCAAACCGAACGCTCAAGGCAGCAACTCCAACTGGCTTCAGGGTGAAAACGCGCCCGAGACTTGTCAACGAACGGTCAGGCATTGGCAACTGCGCTCGATTCAGCACAGCTTGGACCGTACCCGGATCAGCCAAATCGGCGGCAAAATACTTGGCAAGCAGCTCGCTTCCCTGCAAGCCGTAAAACTCACCGTACTGGTACTGACTTGGATCTGCGAGTGGCTCCGGCCTTGCATTGAATGAGAGCAGCAAACTCCCTTCATGCGCCGGCGCCTTGGCTGCGCTAACACCCCACACCAACCCAATTGACCCAATGACGATGGCAAGAAAGACAAGCCAATACTTTCGAAACAGTTGCTGGTACAGATCCAGGTCCATATCATCCTTTCGATAGTTGGTAGGTATGTTGGAGGCGCCACCGGTCTAGGACTGTCGTCACGACGTCGGTGATCTTGGCACGAAACTGTGCGACATCAAACTGCCTGGCGTGCGTGCGGATTGCCTGGCTATTATACGATGTCCAGTCGTACTTCGTAAGCGCCGCCGCAATCGCCTCGACGGTTTGCTCCGAAAAAAATTCCCCCGTCACACCAGCCTTGACCGATTGCAATGCCCCGCCTTTGCCGTAGGCCAGGACCGGCCGACCGGCGGCCATCGCCTCAAGCGGTGTTATGCCAGCATCCTCTTCTTGCGGAAAGACGAACACCCGTGCCTTGGCGTATAACTCTGGCAGCACCTCGTCTGACACACGACCCAAAAACTCAATGGTCGGATGAGAGGCGTATCTGGACCGAAACTCCTCAAGCCGCGTTCCCGAACCTGCAACCTTTAGACGCAAGCCGAGCTGCACGCACGCATCTGCCACCAATTCCACCCGCTTATACGGCTCGATTCGGGTGAGCATGAACACGTAATCCTCTGGTTGCGCCACATGGAACAGGGAGGTGTCTACAAACGGAAATACGACTGCCTCAGCGGTCCGGTCATAGTACGTGGCCAGCTGCTGGGCAATATTGTCTGAGTTGGCAATGTAGGCGTGCGGTCGCTGAGCGGCAATGTAATCCCAGCGCTTCAAGCGCTGCAGGCCAGGCTTCACAAACGGACGAATTGGTGCGGGAATTGGCTGATCACGTACATACTCGTCCTGCACCGACCACAAGTATCGTGTGGGCGTGTGCAGGTAACAGATGTGCGGCACCCCCTTTGGCGCTCGAACGCCCTTCGCAAACGCCGAAGCGTCTGATAGTACGAGATCGAGGTCATCCGGGAGTCGCAACTGCTCGATCGCCCAATCCATGACAGGCACGTACCACTTGTACTTCTGCCGGCTCAGAGGCAGCCCCTGCAATGGCGAGGTGACGATTCGCTTTGGATCAAGGACCGGCCCGATCTTCTGTTGATCGTAGATCAGAGTGTAGATCTGGGCGTCCGGAAACATCCGGCTAAACTCAACGAGGATGCGCTCGCCGCCACCCAGCTGCGTGAGGAGTTCATGGACCAGCGCGACTCTAAGACGCTTCGCCATCCTACGCTGCCCTGCGTTTGCCAATCAGCGAGAGCGGGGTGCGCAGAAGAATATTCAGATCAAACAGTACCGACCAGTTTTCAATGTAGCTGATGTCGAGTCTCGCCTCGTCATCGAAATGCAGGTCAGAGCGGCCAGAAATCTGAGCCAAACCAGTGATGCCAGGCTTGATCGTAAAGAGCTTCTCCTGCCAGGGCTTGTACTTCGCTACCTCTCGTGGCTGATGCGGCCGCGGTCCCACCAAGCTCATAGTGCCCTCAAGAACATTGAAGAACTGAGGAAACTCATCCAGACTCAGCCTGCGAAGCACGTCGCCGATCGGCGTAAGGCGTGGATCATGCGCTATCTTATACAGCGCCCCTTCCCGCGTGTTCTGCTGCTCAATCAGCTTCGCTTCTTCCTTGAGCGCTTGCTCCCCACCATACTGCGTACCGGTGCAGTACTCGATCCGCATCGTACGGAACTTGTACGTAGTAAACACCGCCTTGTCTTGGCCGACACGCTCGTTCCTGTAAATCACCGGTCCGGGCGACGTGAGCCGTACCGCAATCGCCGTTACCAACATAACTGGCGAAAACACCACAATACCAACCAGAGCTCCGATGACATCGATCACGCGCTTGATCACCCGTCCCCAGCCTTGGAGGGGTGTGCGCTGCACCTCAATCAGCGGCATCCCGGCCATGGCCTGGTAGGTTACATGAGAGGTCTGGACGCCCAGGATATTAGGACTCAGCCGCAGATCAATCCGCTGCTCGTTGCTGACCGACAGAATCTGAAGCATCGTGCTGTCGGAGAGTGACGAGTCAGCAACGATGAACTCGTCTGGATGCTGCCGGCCAACGATCGCCACCAGCTCGTCGATGCCGCCCAGTCGTTTGCCCAGACCAGCCACTTTCCCCTTCCCCTTCGCCTCTGGATCAATGTACCCGAGATAGACGTACCCGAGCTCACTCCGGTGAATCAGCTCGGCGGCGAGCTGCAACGCCACGCCGTTCTTGCCAATCAAGATTACCCGCCGAACACCAATCCCATACCGGTACAGCGACTCCTGAACCGACCGAACAATCCAACGGCCGACCCACACAAACACCAGCGAGAGTACGTACGCATAGATGAGAATGACACGGGAATTAAGCTCGGTATTCGTCAGGAAAATCGCCGCCATCACCAGCAGCACCCCAAGCGAGACGCCCACGAAGATGCCCGCCAATTCGTCGAACCCACGACGTACCGATCCGACCCGATACAATCCCTCCAAGCCGAACACCGCCAGCCACAGCGGCAGTACCGACACCACAAACTGCAGATAGAGTGGGAAATCCAACAGATAGATGACGTCGGTTTGCAGCCGAAGCCAGTACGCAACCGTAAAGGCCAACAGAATCATCAGCGCGTCAACCGGAACGAGGATGGCGCTCAATGCGACTTCGTCACGTTTCATAGGTGCGATCGTACCATAGGTTCCTCCTGGGCGTCACGGCCCAAGAACCCAAAAAGCCCCTGGCGGAGGCTTTTTGGAAGCTAACAAAGTGGCGATGTGAGCGATTACTGGGCTCGCTTCAACATTGGAAGACCAGTTCGTGAGTTTTCCATGGTCTCGTATCCCTCTGGGAGTTCTTCGATCGCTTCGCCTTTTGGATTCTTTGGATCACGCGAGAAGTAAAAAATCCGCTGCTTGCGGCCGCCACGGAGCATCACCTCTTTGCTGAACAGGTAATACGTGTCGCCAGTCTTTTGTGACTGCACTGCGTATGGCATCTGTGATCACCTCCTCCCTATTGATTGTGCATCCAACTATATCCGTTGACCCCCTGGTGTCAATTTTGCCAAAACTCCAGGTTCCAACAGGAGTAGCTGCCATGTCGAACCTGGCAATCAGGAGGGCTTTTCCACACACGAGAGCGCCGTACTTACGCCTCGAATGCCGCCACTACCGAGGCCACCTCGGCTGCAGACGTACACTGCATCAATCGAAGCCGAAGCTCGTGCGCACCCGGGAATCCCGTCACGTAGGCCTTGAAGTGCTTCTTCATGAGGTCGAACGGTTTCGCATCACCCCAGACTTGCTCGTACAAGGTTGTATGCTCAACGAGCACCCGCAGGATTTCGGACAGCTCCGGTCGGCCAACATCGCCGAACAGCCACGGGTTGCCGAAGATCGCCCTGCCGAGCATGACACCATCCGCACCGCTCGCCGCTGCCTTCTCTGCTGCGCCCGCTAGATCTGTCACATCACCGTTCCCAATAACGAGCGTCCCCGTTCCCTCCGCCAACTTCACCACCTCGGCAATCCGGTCCCACCTGGCCGGTACGAGCGACATCTCTTTCCGTGTCCGCCCGTGGATGGTCAGTACCGACAGCTTCGTGGCCAGCAAGGTCGGAATCCAGGTATCGATCTCATCTGTCGAAAAGCCGATCCGTGTTTTTACCGACACTGGCAACGTTGCGCCGGCATCTGCCACACCCTCCTGCGTCGCCTTGATAATTTCTTGCGCCAGGCTTGGGTTCCGAATCAAACCCGCTCCCGCCCCTTGTCGCACAACCGCTCGATCCGGACAACCCATGTTGATGTCGATTCCATCAAACCCTAGCTCACACACCAGCTTCGCCGTCGTGTAGAAACTCTCGGGCTTCGCACCGAAAATCTGAGCGACGATCGGCCGCTCGTCTTCCACGAACTGCAAGTCAGGCAGGAGTCGCTCCCGACCACGGGAAGAGAGCCCGTCGCACGAGACGAACTCAGTAAACATCACGTGTGGACGGCTGTACGTCGCAATCAGGCGCCGGAATACCGTATCCGTCACGTTCGCCATTGGGGCGAGGACAAAGAATGGCCGTGGGAGGTCACCCCAGAATCCGTAGTGCATAACTGAGCAGTGTACCCGAAACTGGCCGGAATTGCGCTAGTGCTCACACCTAGCAGTACGCAGCTACTCGGATCCTGCGAACTCCTGCAGCCAAGCGACGGCCTCAGCGCGCTCAGTAAAAAATCGGACAATGTCACTATGTCCGGCAAGCTCGATCGCTGGCGTCAATCCAAGCTTGGCCGCCGCTGGCGCATTGACAACCGCAACACGGTCGTAGCTAATTCTACCCACGCTACGTATTGAAACCGTGAGTGCTTCTGGCGTAAATGAGCCAAGCTTCGTCATATCGATCAGCGTCAACACCCGGCCAAACCGTCGACTCTGCTCCTCATCAACCTTGATCGAGGTATTGAGTGTCCGTTCGGCAGTTTCGGCGGTCTGGTCACCAATGAGCACCATTTCACCGATCTTATCGTGCTCATTGAACCGAATGACGTTCATGGCTCAATACTACGCGCCAAGGCTGCGTTCATGCAATGCTTGATAGATGCGCACCATCGCGTAGGTGTCGAGCTTGCAGTACTCGAGTAAGTCGTGCAGAATCTGCTCCTTCTTCTCGGGGTGCTTGCCGTCTAACACTGCCTCCATCCACAGCCGCTGGGCGGTTTCGCCGTTTCCGATTGCCAAATTCTTATAGGTTAGATCAGGTACAAGCACGGGCAGCACCTTCTTGATGCTGGCGCTGCCAAGAAAGCGGTAGTCTTCATACCAGCCATTGGCGAATGGTGTCATGAGGTCGACGATCCGGGCGTTCAGCGCCGCCATCCTTTCCTTGTATTCGGGGAACAGTTCACCTAACGACTCGTTCACGCCCTTTTCGAACGCTTCATACCACACAAGCACCGTCCCCTCGGTACCGATGTCGTGGACTAGCTGTTGGAGCAGTGGCAGGCCCGGATGGCTACTGTCGCGATGCAGAAACTCCGTATGGATTGGCGTTGCACCTGGCGCCGGCAGGATATGGAGCGAGTACTGCATGGGCAGCTGTTGGTACGGCCGCGTGCCGTCGAACGGCGGGATAATGCTTGCCATTGTCTCGTAGTCGAAGAAGTACAGGGGAAACTTGAAGCTGCGCAGAAACTCTGCGACCCTTGCGGCATCGATGAGCGGGGCGCCCAATTTCGCAAGCTCGACCGTCCGCTTGTGTTTCTCGTGGTCGAATTGAAACGTACTCGGAATCTGCTGAATCAATGCAACGCCCTGATCCTCAAGCTCCCCGATCAGGTCGCCTTGCAGAGGCGAGAGACGGTAGATGCTGTAGGGATCAGAGCCAGTGGCTGACAACGTCAGGAAGATCTCGATCCAGTCTTTCAGGCTCTGCTGGTGAGCATGGCGGGGCGAGATGTCTGGCATCGTTGTGCTATTCATCACCGC
>CAYZPG010000019.1:0-11960 GCA_964480605.1 uncultured Candidatus Saccharibacteria bacterium
CTCGACGACGCTAAGCGTTTGAGTATCTCGTTGAATGCCGGCGCGTTGCCCGTACCGATCCAACTCATAGAGGAGCGGACCATCGGTGCCACGCTTGGTGCAACATCAATCCAAGAAAGCCTGTTCGCCGGCGCCATCGGCCTGCTCCTCATTGCCATCTTCATGATCGCGTACTACCGGTTACCTGGCTTACTGGCAACCGTTGCTTTGGCGCTCTACACGCTCATGAGCGTTGCGGTCTTCGAGCTGATCCCCATTACACTGACGCTCGCAGGACTGGCCGGATTCATTCTCTCGATCGGTATGGCCGTCGACGCGAACATCCTGATCTTTGAGCGGATGCGCGAAGAGCGTAAGGCGGGCAAACCCCTCAACCTCGCCATCGACCTTGGTTTCAAACGCGCATGGTCGAGTATTGTCGACTCAAACATGTCATCCCTCATTACCGCCGCAATCTTATACTACACAGCAACAGGCCTCGTCCGCGGCTTCGCAGTTACGTTGGCGATCGGCATCCTCATCTCAATGTTTACCGCCATTGTCGTTACCCGAACCTTCCTGCGGCTGGCCTTGCGACCAGCAAAGGAGCACGCATGAGCCAACAGACGAGCCTCATCCATCGCCGCAGCCTTTGGTTCGTGCTCTCGGGCGCCTTAAGTATCCTCAGCGTCATCGCAATTGCTACCTGGGGTCTTCGAGTCGGTATCGACTTCAAGGGCGGCCAACTCATTGAGGCGAAATTCGCTGAGCCGGTGCCGATCGAGGAGCTGCGCGAGAGCTTGCAGGAAGGGGAGACGGCCAACGCAACCGTCGCCGAAAGTGGGCCGAATACCTTTCTCATCCGGGCAGCGACCACCGAAGAAGCCCAGCTCACTGCCCTCAAAACCCAACTCGACAAGGTAGGGGAGTGGGAGCAGATCCGCTTCGAGAGCGTAGGGCCAACGGTCGGGAAAGATCTCACGAACAAAGCAGTCTTGGCCGTGGTCTTGGCATCGGTCGCAATCATTCTGTACATTGCCTGGGCATTTCGACAGGTTCCGGCGCCAACAAATTCCTGGCAATTTGGCATCACCGCCGCGATCGCCCTGCTCCACGACCTCTTGATCACCATCGGCGCCTTTTCGCTCCTGGGCCATCTCTACGGCTTCGAGGTTGATTCGCTCTTCATTACCGCACTGTTGACCGTCATGGGCTTCTCGGTGCACGACACGATCGTGACCTACGACCGTATCCGCGAGAATCTCCTCGAACATGCCCGCGAGATGCCATTCCGTGACGTGGTGACGAGCTCGATTAATCAGACGATCATCCGATCCATGAATACCTCGATTACGCTGCTGCTCGTCCTCTCCTCGCTGTTGCTGCTTGGGGGAGAGTCCATTCGGCCATTCATTGCAGCCTTGCTCATTGGAGTGAGCGTGGGGGCGTACAGCTCGGTGTTCTTGGCCTCACAACTGCTCATCACATGGCAAGAATGGTCCCAGCGCCGAGCAGAGCGTCGTACTGCCTAAGAAATATTCAATGTCGTACAATGTAAGTTGTACGACATAAGATGCATTGAAGCCGATCTTAAGCAATTACAAACAAGTAAAGGCTCTTACTTAAAATAAAGGGAGCCGATAAAACAGTAATGCGTAGTAGACGTCACAGACAGACATACCGCTCTTCTGAACCCCCTCCCCGCCCCAAAAGAGCAGAGGGGAGACGGGGGAGGAGTCGCATACCTGTTATACAGCACGTCAGCTGCGTTCTTGGAACGTACTAGCTCTTACTCATCATCGGCCGACAACGGGTCGTCTTTCGGTGGGAACGAAATTTCCTGACCGGACGACAACTGGTCCTGATCAAACCAACTTAAATCAACCGATGGCGTCTGTGGCGTTGCCGCAGTCGCTCTCCCCTGCTCATCAGCAGTTTTTCTGGGTGCTGGTGGGCGCTGTTCGCTCTCTTGCTTCGGCTTCGCACCCCCCCTCCCCTGCCCCGCCACTGGCTGGTTAGCCGTTGCCGGTGAAGCCGACGGCTTTGGTGCTGGCCGCGCCTCCTGCCATGCCGCCAGCTCTTCTGGGGTGAGCCGTTGACTGCTTGCCTTGCGCTCTGGTTGTGCAGTTGCGGCAGCAACCGGCTTCACTCCCCCTCCCCCATCTGCAGACGCAGGCGGCGACGCAGCCGAATGCTTCACGTCCTGTATCTCCCCTGCCTTCACGGCGCCTGGTGTAGGTCGAGGCTCCGACCACTCTCGCACCCGCTGCTCGACAACCTCCCGCGACTCCGCATAGCGTTCGCGGGACTGCGCAATGATCTGCTCGACATTATTCGTTGCTTCCTGCTGCGGTGGCAACGTCGTCGCCGAGAACGCTGGTCTTGTCACGCCATCGATCGCCATCTTGACGTAGATGTGGTGGTTTGCCAGGTTCACGAGGTCAATTGCCTGAAAGACTGGTTCAAACTCCTTCACAAGTCCCGAGGCGTCACCAGGGCCAACTCGGAAGCTCACAATCGTGCCGATGTTGCCAAAAATTGCTTTCGAGACCGTCTCGGGCATCTGGGCGATGTACTGGTTCGTCAGCACCAAGTTCAAGTGGTACTTACGGGCTTCCGATAAAATGACCGCGAACGAATCGGTGGCAAAGTTCTGGAACTCGTCCACGTATAAGTAGAAGTTCCGTCGCTGGTCCTCGGCAACATCGGCCCGGCCCATAGCCGACAGCTGGATTTGGGTAATCAGCATTGCGCCTAACAGCGCTGAACTGTCTTCACCGATACGGCCAATTGAGAGGTTCATGAGCAAGATCTTGCCGCTGTCCATAATCTCGCGGATGTTCATGGCGCTCGTCGGCTGACCAACAATGTTGCGGATCGTCGAGGACGAGAGGAATTGACCCACTTTGTTCTGGATCGGCGCAATGGCCTCGGTTCGAAACTTTGGATCGTACCGCTCAAACTCATTCTCAAAATAATCCCGGATCACCGGATCGGTAATGTGCTGGACAACATGCTTCCGGAACGCCTTGTCCGTCAGTAACCGGTTGATGCCGAGCATTGTCGAGTCTGGTGTTTCCAGGAGCGCCAAAATGGCGTTTCGCAAAATGTACTCGAGTCGCGGACCCCAGGACTCGGCGAACAGCTTCTTGAAGATGCCGACTGCGCCCGATGCCACCACGTTGCGCAAATCCGGATTCACGTTCTCAAGCAGGTTGAAGCCGATCGGAAAGTCCCGATCAGCTGGGTTGAAGTAGATCACATCCTTGATCCGATCAGATGGGATCAGGTTCAAGACATCCTCAACGAGCTGTCCGTGCGGATCGACCACGGCGACGCCTCGGCCTTTGCGAATGTCGTCGACGATCATATTCTGCAACAAGGTTGACTTACCCGTACCGGTTTTCCCAATCGCGTACATGTGCAAGCCGCGGTCTCGGGCCTTAATGCCAAACTTGTGCTTGAAGTTGCGAAAATCCGTCGTTCCGAAGAAGGTGACGTCGTTTTCATCTACCTGTCCGACCATCGGCAAGTTGGAAGGCGGCTCACCCTTCTTACTGCCAGCCCAGGCGATATTCGGCGTTTCCACCGTTACTGCTGGCAAGTGGAACAATGACGCCAGCTCTTCGGTGTTCATGACCATGCCGTCACCATCAAACTGCCGTGACCGGTAGGCCTGCAGCAACGCCCGATCCTCGGTCAGCACCGAGGTTTTAAACCCGTTCATATTGGTCGAACTGAACTGCTTGAATGCACCCGTCACCGCCTCGACCTTACTGCGTGCCGTGTACGGGTCGGGTGCCGTCACCAAGAGCCGGATCTTCGTTTCGTAACCGAGCTTCGTCACCTTCGCCTCAATGGCCTTCAAGGCAGCTTCTTCAGGAGCAGACAGCTGCGGCGCTTTCGATTCTGCTGGCACTGCCCCCTCTTCCCCACCCCCACCTGGCCTGACCAGGGCGCCAAGCAGAGTAACGAAGGCCTTCCCAATCGCCCCGAGCGCGCGGACGACCACGCCCGGCTTCTGCAAGGACACGCCGAGCCGCTTCGCCGCCACAAACGCAATCCCCTTCTCCTGCCAACGCTCCGACACCGGCTTCACAATCATCTGGATCCAAATCTGCTGGCGATCCCCAGTGGTACTCAACACGCCGGTAATGCCAGAGAGCGGGTCGACGGTAAAGTTTGGGAAGGTTTGGATTGGATACACATCGTCTTTCGTGAAGACAAGCTCGCCACCAATCACCGGCTGCGACTCACCCAGCCCGGCGTAATCCTCAACCTCGTAAATCTCGACAGACGGGTACTGGGCGTAAATCTGTCCCTCAACGAATTCTCGGAGGTGGATTGGCACGTGGACGTAAAAGTGGATGAACTTGTCGTGCGCGGCTAACTCGAAGCTGATTTCATCCTGGAACGTAGCGGTCTCGCGAAAAATGCCGTGGAGGGCGGCGAACATCTGCTCGGCCGACAGCGGTGTTTTCTCATTGTTCTTTGGAGGCAGAATCTTGAGGATCGTGTACCGCTGGGACGAGCGCCACTCAACATACGCCTCCGCCTTCTGCTGCGCCAGCCAACCGTCGTACCAACGACGGCCGTACCAGATGCCAAAGCCAAGCAAACCAAGTACGACGATGGTGATGAGCGACGTAATCATTGGCCACCCTCGCTTGGCGGCGGCACCTCGGGAATTGCAGCCCCGGTCGGGGTCGTTGCTCCACGCTGCTTGATATCCTGTTCAACGGCAGCGCGGTCCTTACCGAATTTCAATCGGGACAGCTGTCGGATTGCCTCTGCTAGCTCGGTATGGTGCTGGGTGTCGCTCTTCATGGTCCGCATCGAAAACGGTCTCGTCGGCGTTCCATCCACCAAGAGCTTGATGTAGGTATTCGCAAAGGTCAGATTCACCAAATCCTGATCTGAGACGCCAGGAAACTCCTTCGTCATGAACTCGGCATCTGCGGCACCAATCCGGAAGCTCACCAATGTACCGGCGTTACCGACGACGGCGTCGCGGATTGCCTCCGGCAACTGGGCAATGTACTGGTTGGTGATGTTGAGGTTCAGCCGGTACTTCCGGGCTTCCGACAAAATCGTCTTAAAGGTATCGGTCGTGAAGTTCTGAAACTCATCGACGTAGAGGTAAAAATCTTTCCGCTGCTCTTCCGGCGTATCGGCCCGCTGGAAGGCAGCTACCTGAAGCTTACTGACCAGAATCATGCCCAGCAGGTACGAGTTGGTTTCGCCGATCTTACCCTTCGAAAGATTCACCAAGAAGATCTTGCCGCTATCCATAATGTCTCGGAAATCAAAGGCGGATGTCTGCTGGCCGATAATATTGCGGACGATGTCGTTCGTCATGAAGCGACCAAACTTCGAGGTGAAATAGTTGTACATTTCTGACTTGTGAAAGTCGGCGGTCTTGGCAAGCTGCTGATTCCAGAACGAGAGTACCACCGGGTCGGTAACGTAGCTGACCGTTTCTTCGCGGAAGGCGTCGTCGGTAAACAACCGTGGGATGTCGATCAAGGTGCCACCGCCAGGTCTCGCCATCACCGACAGCGAAGCGTTCCGGCCCCAGTGCTCGAACTGCGGGCCAACCATCCCGGTTCGGTTCGGATCGAAGAGCTTATAGAAGATCTCAAGCCATTCCGCCACCAAAAAATCTCGGTCTTCCTGCCGCTTCCACTCAAGCACGTTCAAGCCCATCGGCCGATCGGTATCGGACGGATCGAAATAGATCACATCTTCTGCGCGAGACTTTGGCACTAACCCTAAAATGTGTTCAACAGCATCCCCGTTTGGATCGATGTAGCAACAGCCACGGCCCGCTTTAATATCCTGCTCGATTTGGTAGGTAAACAGCGTTGTTTTACCTACGCCGGTCTTTCCAATTGCGTACAGGTGTCGGCGGCGGTCGTCGGGCTGGATGCGGACCAACCGCTCCTCGCCTCGGTAGACGCTCTTTCCCAGAACGACAGTGCCGTCGGTTTCTACCGGCAAGTGCGCGGGCGGCGGCAAGGTACGGGCGGCCAACCACTCGATGTTCGGTGTGTCGATGTGCTGACTTGGGAAGTGGTAGAGGGAGGCTAACTCTTCGGTATTGAGGGTTGCTGTTGGACCGTCGAACCGACGGATAATATAGTCAGCGGCGAACCGCGCCATATCCGGCGGCGTGACGCGCTTGACGTAGTTCAACTCTGGCAATGTGTACTGGCCCAGCGCTGTGGTAATCGTTTCGAGTGCCGCCTTGCTTTCCTGTGCTGACCGTTCACTCACCACCAGAATCCGCATGACGGTCTCGAAGCCAACCTTACTCCCCTTCTCCTGAATACTCTTCATCATCTCTTCCTGGATGGGCGTCAGACGGACCGGCTCGTCGGGCTTCTTCGTACCGCTAGGCCGCAGCGCCCCCAGCAGTGTCCCAAGGGCATCTCCCAGCCAGTTACTCGAGGCCAAACTCTTGCCCTCAGCAATCTTCTTCGCCGCAGCCGTTGTCTTTGCACGCCACTCGCCTGAGGTTGGCCGGAGCAACATTTGGAAGCCGGCACTCACACCCTGCGGCAACTTGCTCATCGAGTTCGTCAGCGCATTTAATGGATCGCTCTCCATGGTCCGGTAGGTTCGAATTGGCAACGCCGACGAGGCCTTGGTGGTCAGGTAGGCCCCAACTGGGAAGGCCTGCTCTCCGAAAATCCGAAACTCCTGACTTGGCTCAACCTGCGCGAACGGGTAGTAGCTATGGAGTTGCCGCTCAGCGAGCTCTTGGAGATGCTTAGGCACCGTAAGGTAAAAACTGAGCAAGTTGTTACGAGCAACAAATTCCAAGCCAATCGTCTCTTGGCCATCAAGCCATCGCTTTGGGTCGCTATCGTAGAGCGACGAGAAGGCCGTGAAGAACTGCTCGGCAACCGAGATTGTCTCCTTGAAATCACGAGGGGCCCGCTCCCCTTCTTGCACTGCCTGATCCCTTGGCAAGAGAACCTTGAGTATTACGAGTTGCTCAGCCGACGCCATCGCCCGCTGCGTTCGATACTGCCGAAGCCACAGCCAGCCAGCCACGCCAAGGCCAAGAAGTATCAGGAAACCCAAGAGCACACCGATGATCACTCGCACTCCCCTCTCTCCATCATCATTGTCCCACCGAACCTTCCAGCGCACGCAACGCGCCAGGAGCAGCTGGTGCTGCATAGAAATCTGATAACGGAGCTACGTCTGGAGCACTGGCAGTTGTTTCCTGCTGATCAGGAACGGCAGTTGGATTCTGTGGATCCTGAATCGTGGCCATATCAGGCGCGGGGACAATTTGCTCTACGGGCTGGAGTACTTCAGTCTCCTTTTCTCGCGAAGAACCAGCTACCTCAGGAGTGGCTTCAGGCTGCGAAGGCTGTTCTGGTTGCGAAATTGGCTCTGCCCCAGATCTAAAATCGCGCGGAGTAATATCCATTGCGACCAGTGTATCACCTGGCTAGTGGAGCCTCAACGTCTCCGTCGCAGGAAAACGCACATGAAATGTCTTTGAAGCCAACGCCTCGCGAATGGCCCGTAGCAACTTCGACAAGAATGTGAGGTTGTGGACCGTCAGCAACGTGCCTGCCATCGGATCACCGATCTTTGCAAGGTGTGCTAGGTAGGCTGGGCTGTACGGGCCAGCACAAGCAATACAATCGCAGTATTCGTCAATCACTCCCCTACTCTTCCCAGCGGCAGTTGTAATACTGATACGTTCATAGTGCCATGAGTCCGCACGCGTACGAACCCACACGCCGCCATGACGGGCCAACCTCGTTGCCATCACACAGTCGAAGGTGTCAATACCCGATCGGACACCCGCCACAATATCCGAAGGCTCCCCCACTCCCAATAAGTGCCGTGGTTTATGGGCCGGCAACAAATCAGTTGTACATGAGACGACCTCCCACATGAGCTGCTTCTCACGCTCGATCAATTTCATTTCCTTGCCGAACGTATACATATTGCCACCGATTGCGAAACCTGCGAACGGCAGCTCGGCCAAATACCTGGCTGACCGGGCACGAAGCTCACGGTAGATACTTCCCTGCACCATACCGTACAACTGCATTGCACGATCATCCCAGACAGCAATTGATCGCTCCGCCCACCGGTTTGTTTGGTCGACCGCCTCACGCACCTCACGTTCGGAAGCAGGAAATCCTGTGCAAACGTCAAGGCAGGTGGCAAGATCAACGCCTAGGCGTTCCTGGTCACGCACAACTTGTTCGGGCGTGAGATGTATACGGGCCCCGTCGATGTGCGAGCGAAACGCGATGCCGCGCTCGGAGTACTTCGCCATCGAAGAAAGTGCGAATGCCTGAAAACCGCCCGAATCGGTCAGGATCGGCCCCTGCCAACCGATAAACTTGTGCAGCCCTCCCTGTCGCTCGATTGTCGCGACACCCGGGCGCAAGCCGACATGATAAGCGTTCACGAGCAGCGCATCGAGTCCGATCGGCTCGACCAATTCCCATGGCACGCCTCGTAAAGCCCCGTGGGTGGCACATGGCAAGTACGCAGGCGTCCGTATACGGCCATGCCTCGTCTCAAGAATACCTGTTCGTGCCTGTCCTTCTTGTGCTGCAATGTGGAACATGGTGCTGTGATTGTACCTTGCAAGAAAAGAGGCTCCTAGCACGAAACGTGCCACGGAGCCTACTATATGGAGGCCAGGGGCGGACTTGAACCACCAACGCAGTCCCCATGCAGAGACCAATCTACATGAAGTCTTGCTCTGCCATTGAGCTACCCGGCCACAGGTTGGCATCCTACCAGAAGAGGTAAGAAATACAAGAGAGCGGCCAACTGCCGCTCTCTTGAAAGGCTCAGGCCAAACTTACTTGAGTTCGACCTTGGCGCCAGCTTCTTCCAGCTTCTTCTTAGCCGCTTCGGCGTCGTCTTTCGGCACGTCCTTCTTCACTTCCTTTGGAGCACCATCAACGAGATCCTTCGCTTCTTTCAAGCCAAGATCCGGCCGAATCTCGCGGATCACCTTAATAACCGCAATCTTCTGTGCACCAGCATCAGCAAGATGGATGGTGTACATTGCCTTCTCATCAGCTGCCTCAGCAGCAGCGCCACCGCCAGCTGCCGGAGCGGCCATCATGGCCATTGGGGCAGCGGCCGAGACGCCGAAGCGCTCTTCCAACACCTTGACCAACTCAGCCAAATCTACAACCGACAGGGTCTCGATCTGTTTGACCAGATCGGCAAACTTCGCAGGCACCTCTGCCTTGGTTTCTTCCGGTGCGTTCATTGTGTCGTCTGACATAAAAATCCTTTCAGCGGCGCAGACTAGGCCTGCGCGGCAAGCTGCTCCTGCCGCCCATGAAGAACGGTCACGAGCCCACGAATATTGCCTCCAAGTACTGTCACCATGCCACGAAGTGGCGATGCAAGACTACCAACCAGCTTCGCCTGGAGCTCTGCCCGACCAGGCAGGGCTGCTAACGAGCGTACGTACGACTCGTCGACAAAGCGGCCATTAATCACCGCGCCAAGCACAACAAGTTGCTTATGTGTCTTTGCAAAGCTCACCACAGCCTTGTTTGGCTCAACTTCGTCAGTCGCCGAGGTGGCAATACCAAGCTGAACCTTCAAAAGCGACTCCGGCACCTCGATACCGCGCTCCTTCAACACCTTGTTGAGCAAGCTGGTTTTTGGCACCCGATACTGACAACCAGTCGTCCGTAATTGCGCACGAAGTTCGTCAAGATCGCGGACCGTCAACCCGCCGTACTGCGTCAGTACCATTGCTGGCTGGTCAATCAACGTTTCCAATTCTGCAAGCTGTGCAGCTTTTTGTTCACGTGTTTTCGCCATACAATCCTTCCGCTTTCAAACAAAAATCCCGTCGACCGACGAGACTTGAAGAGACGAAACTACAGATAGTTCGTGCTCCTCAATAGGGTGGAATATTACCTCCGGTACAACACCGGAGCCCTATCGTCTTCGGGACACGTTGGCAGTATACGGGAGTAGCATTGGCTCGTCAATGGCCCTATTTGCCTGGATCCAGTAGGCATCCCTGCACAATTTGACCGATCTCATCCATAATCGCGATATCATCCCGCTCCCCATCGATAATATGGATTGCATCGGACTCTTTGGCGAGTCGGGCGTACTCCTTCCAGACCTCACGTAACTTCTCCTCCTCCGCCCGCATATTGAGCTCCAGCTGTTCAAGCTTCAGCCGGCGGACGCACACCTTCGGGTCAACCTGGATAACAAACGTCAAATCCGGCGTTGGGAACCGAGCATTCAGCGCACGCAGCCACGGCAAGTCATTCACAAGAACGACATTGTACGCGAGCGCAGAAAGCAGGTAGCGGTCGCAGACGACAATCCGCCCTGCGTCGAGCGCGGGCATAATTTTAGACCGCAAATGTTCCGCCCGGTCAGCTGTAAAGAGCAGCTGCAATGTTTCAGGTGCAATATTCCACTCATTGGCCAGCCGGGCACGAATAAGCCCACCGATCATCGTGCTGGTGGGCTCACTCGTTTGGGTCACTCGGTACCCCTCCCTACTCATCAGACGTGCCAGGGAGGTTGCGTAGTGCTGACTACCAGAACCATCCAAGCCCTCGAATGCGATGAATAACCCCGGATGTTTGCGAGACATAGACTGCCTCCGCAGCTACGACTACAGCGAGCTCAGATCCACCCGGATTCCCGGCCCCATGCTCGCGGTTACCGTGATCGACACCAATTGGTTCCGTGGCAAGGCGTGGATGGCCGCTTCTGCGTTCTCAAGGAGATTGCCAAGCTCCCAATCCACCTTGCCGATGGTCAAGTGGATGTTGTTCGAGGCATCGGTGCGATACTCAACCCGCCCCGACTGAATGGCCTTCATAGCCTCGTCTGGATCATCGGCAACCGTACCTGCCTTTGGACTTGGCATCTTGCCGATTGGGCCCAGGATCTTGGCGATCGCTGCCACCTTTGGCATGAGCTGCTTCGGCGCAATCAGAACGTCGTACGCAACTTGCTTTGTTTTCGCAATCTCGGCAATCAACTCCTCGGTCAGTACCGCTGCGTTGATCGTTTTACCCGTCCCGTGCGGCAACTGGACAAGACCACGGACACCCTCAGTCGTCTTTCCCTTTTTTACGGCGACACGGGCATGCAGTTCAACGGAGCCAACGAAGGTTGAGTACGAGGCCTGCTGCGCAAGTTCGATCGCCTGCTTCAACTCGTACGTTTTCTCCCGGTCGAAGGTCTCAAGCGCTTTCTTGTACTTGGCGCTTCGCGTCCGCTGTCGGGCAGGCCGTGCCGAGGTTGACTGTCTTTTTTCTGGCTGAGTATCTGCCGAGGCTTCTTTGGCAACGATCGTATCTGTATGAATCGCCGCCTCTTCAGCCGACACCACCGTATCGGTGTCAGTTTCTGATTCAGACGCAGCTGCGTCTAACTGTTCCTCATCGACGATTTGGTCGCCGGCAGGATGCACAACGGCATCGGTCGAGGCTTCAGCCTCCAGAGCCGCCTCGCGCTCCTCATTCTTCTTCTTTGGCATCGTACTCCGTTCTGTGTGGTGCAAGCGGCAGCTATACGCTGCCTCCCACGCTTGGAATAGTGGCTGTTGCTTCTGTCAGTATACCTGAACGCAGGCCGTTCTGCACCATGGTGGCCGCGTGCACAACGACTGCCGAGACACGCTCTTGCTCCTCAGCGTCAAACGGCGCGAGCACGAACCGCGACCCCTCACCCTTTGGTAGCGGCGTTGCCGGGGCAATCCCGCAACGAAGCCGCCAAAACTGATCGCTCGACAAGTGGTGCGTGACTGATTCGACGCCATGGTGCCCAGCGGCCGATCCCCCGAGTCGGAGTCGCACGGTACCAAGCGGCAAATCAAGCTCGTCATGGATGAGGACAATGTCCTCCGCCGGTACCTTGTAGAAGTTGGCCAACCCAGCAACCGTCCGGCCAGAGTTGTTCATGAACGTCGTTGGTTTCACGAAGAGAACGCG
>CAYZPG010000020.1:0-2422 GCA_964480605.1 uncultured Candidatus Saccharibacteria bacterium
GCTTCGGCCTCGGCCGAGGTGTCGGCGAGTTCAGCCTCGAGCTCTTCTTCGCTCCGTGGCTCGTTGACCAAGGCAACCACCTCTTCTGGGTCATCGAGGATTTCGATAGTTGATGGTACCTTGAGGTCGGAAACACGGATGATGTCTTCGAAGGTTTTGAGGACCGAGATGTCGACTTCGATCTCACTAATGAGGTCGGTTGGGAGCGCCTTCACCTCAACCTCGGTCTTATTGGTCACCAGGCTGCCCTCGAGGTCGACAACGGCTGGCGAATCGCCAATGAAGCTCAACGGAATTTCGGTCTGGACGGTTTCCTTGAGGTTGACGGCGTAGAAGTCAGCGTGGATCGGTTCGTCGTGGACAGGATTTAATTGCACGTCCTGGATGAGGACCTTGATTGGTGCCTTGTCGTCGATGGTGAGCTCAACCAGGGTGTTGCCACCGGCCGCTGCGTAGACGCGCCAGAAGTTTTTGCGGTCGAGTGCGATCGAGGTGTTCTCGATACCGAAGCCGTACACGACGGCTGGTACCTCGCCGGCACGGCGCAGCACCTGGGGTTTGACCTCGGTCGTTCGGGTTTTCGCGCTAAGGGTGAGGGTGTCTGCCATATTACTTCTGCTCGCCTAGTGTTTTGAACATCGCTCGGAAGTCACCATTAAATTTTTTGAGCTGCTGGTGTAAGTCGAGGACGTCATCGCTGGTAATGTGGTCGGTCGCGCCGGCTGGCTCATGATGGCCAACGACGTGGAGTACAAGGGCGGGGTGGTGATTGCGCTGACACGAGGCCTGTACCAAATAGTGGTGATCGATCACGCCGCGAACGCGCAACTCATCCAGCTCGAACTGCCGTTTGCAGACCGGGCAACACAACTCTTTCTGCACCCGCTGCAACAGTTCGATCATAGCATCGTCACGCATCTTGTGCTCCTCCAACAGGGAACATCCTACCTGGTAGCGGGAGGAGTGTCAATCAGGTTCGCAAGGCTATGGTAGGATGGGTGCATGTGTTTTTCGCCCGCAGCTAGTTTTGCCGCCAGCGGTGTGCTTGCAACGGCGGCGGTTGCCATCGCTCAGAAGAAGAAGTCAGGGCGCGAGTTGGCGGTTGCGGTGATTCCGGCAATCTTTGCTGCCCAGCAACTCCTTGAAGGGGTCGTCTGGCTGTATCTGTACGAGCCGGGAGCCATCCGGACGGTGGCTGTGACTGCCTTTCAAAGTATTGCCTATCTCTTGTGGCCGCTGTACATGCCGCTGGCCATCTTCCGATGGGAGACAGAGCGGTGGCGAAAGCAGGCAATGATCGGTGCGTTCCTGACAGGCGCTGTGGCGGCGAGCTACTTTTTGTACCAGATGGTGAACCAGCAAGCGGGAGTAATGCTTGTGCAGGGTAGCTTGCAATACCAGATGCACATGCCCGCGCAGATCGGACTGTTCTACCTGATTGCGACGACGCTCTCGTGGCTGGTCGCCCGTGATCGCTGGTTGGTAGGAACGGGCACCTTGATCTTCCTGGGGGCGGTAGTGTCAGGCTTGGCCTACCCGTTTGCTATTGCCTCGATCTGGTGCTACTTCGCTGCCGTTGCCAGCCTTATGCTTGCGGTTCGCTATCTCTTGTTGCAGCCTCGTTCGCACGGCGAGTAGATTGTTCGGCACGCCAGGCCTCGATGGCGGCGTGGTTGCCTGACGTTAAGATTTCCGGCACAACGAGCGTACCGACGTCACGGCTTGCCGGTGTGTAACTGTCTGGGCGGGTGTAGTGAGGGTATTCGAGCGGATGGGTGTCTGAGAATGACTCCTCGTGGCTCGAGGTTGGATTGCCGAGTACATTGGGTAGTAGACGGGCAACGGCATCGAGCAGTATTACCGCGGGCAGCTCGCCGCCGGTCAGTACAAAGTCTCCAATCGAAATTTCCTCGTCGACCAACGATCGCACGCGTTCATCGAAACCCTCGTAGTGGCCGGCTAGGAGCAGCAGATCACGGTTGCCCTCTGCGAATGTTCGGGCGGTGGTTTGCGTGAATCGTCGGCCGGTTGGTGTCAGCAGGACAATCGTCGTGGTCGGTGTTCGGAGCTCGGCGAGGGCGCGGTCAATCACATCAACTTTGAGCACCATACCAGCACCGCCGCCGTACGGCGCGTCGTCCACGGTGTGGTGTTTGTCGGTTGCCCAGTCGCGCAGGTTTCGAAGACTGACAGTGATGGCGCCAGCCTGTTGGGCGCGTCCCAGGATCGACTGCTCAACGAACGGGCGGATCATGTCGGGAAACAGGGTGAGGACGGTGAATTTCATAGGAGTATTTTAGTTGAAACTACAACAAACACCACGCGCTTGTGGTGTTTGTTGTGGGTAGATTTGGTCGTTTTAGAGGATTGAGGTTGGGTTCTCGTGCTCTGGTTCAGCCGGCGTAGCTGGTGTCTCAAACGA
>CAYZPG010000020.1:2522-4992 GCA_964480605.1 uncultured Candidatus Saccharibacteria bacterium
GTAATGAGGACGCCCATTTCATCGACTTTTCGCTCAACCTTGACGGCGTCTGGCGTGTCAACAAGTTCACGGACGACCATCTCAACAAATGCTTGATCTTTTTCCATGGTTACTCCTTCTTGTCGTCGTCTGGTGCTGTCTCGGCTGCCGGCGTTTCGGCGGGCTCCTCTGTCTGCGCGGCGTCGGTTGCTACCTCGTCGGCGGCTGGGCTCTCATTGTCTGTTGGCGTCTCGGGCGCTTCAGTTGTGGCCTCGGCTGCCGGCGCATCGGTAACCGGTTGTGCCTCTTCTGCAGGTGCATTCTTGCCTGGTCGCTCAGGGTAGGTGTGGACGGTGATGAGCTTGTGCTTCATGCCCTTCTTTAGGAGAAGGCGGGCAATGGTGTTCGATGGCTGAGCGCCGCGGTCAAGCCACATTGTGACTTGCTGATCCTCAAGCACCAGCTCTTTTGACCGTGGATTGTAGTGGCCAAGCACCTCAACGTACTTGCCCGAGACCGGCGCGCTGTGTTCAGCGACGACGATACGGTAGTGCGGCTGGTGCTTTTTGCCTGTACGGCGAAGGCGGATTCGTAGCATGGAGAACGGTTCCTTTGTGGCGTTTCAATCAGTACTGCCCGAGACAGGAGTTCGGGATGTGGTCAGTGTAATGACTTCGGGTAGTTGCGTCAAGATTGCAGGATAGGCGCGAGCGAAGGTGGGGCCATCGACGGCACGCTTGCCCTCCCACTGGAGTTCGTCGATGACGTACCGACCATGGTCCAGGTGGCCTCGCCTTAACAGTAGCCGTGGTCCAAATTCTGTGGTGTAGACGCCGGGCCAAGGCGTGTAGGCGCGAACGAGTCGGTCGAGCACCTCGGGCGTCTGCTCATGAAGGACAACCTGGCCGTCATCCTTGGTAAGCTTACCGCTGTAGGTAGCTTGGGCATGATTTTGCGGTGTAATGGCTGCAGGAGTAGCCAGGTAGGCCTCGAGCGTTGGCACAATCGTGCGCCCGGCAAGCTCGGCAAGCTCGTCGAAGAGCTGCTGACTGGTCGTTGTCGGTGTAATGGCATGCGTGACCTGGCGAATCATGGGACCAGTGTCGAGCGTTGGCTCGATGAGCATATAGCTCAAGCCTGTGTGCGCATCACCGCTCAAGATCGCTGCCTGGATCGGCGAGGCCCCCCGATACTTCGGTAGCAGTGAGGCGTGCACGTTGACCATGCCCAATTTCGGTAGCGCAATTGCGGTCTCGGGAATGATTTTGCCGTAGGCAACAACGATGGCCAGATCGAGATTAAGTTGGGCAAGCAGCGAGGCGAGCTCATCTTTTGTTGCAGGGGTCTCAAGGGGGAGATGATGGCGTTCAGCAACTACGGCTACGGCCGACGGCGTCGTCTGGTGGCCTCGACCCGCTGGCTTGGCTGGTTCGGAGATCACGAGCTCGGGAATCCAACCCTGGCGAATAAGCGCCTCCAGGATCGTGGCCGCGAACGCAGGTGTGCCAAGGAAGGCAAAGCGAGGCGTCATGCGCGCTTGTTGCGCTTCAGATACTGCTCAAGTGCCGCCTCCCGATTTGAGGCGTAGTCAATGATCAGCTTGCCATCCAGATGGTCAACTTCGTGTTGGATGATGCGCGCAAGCAGTCCGCTTGCTCTGAACTGGATGGTTTCGCCCTCGGGCGTTTGGGCACGAACTTTGATTTTTGTCGACCGTGGCACCTCAACCTCGATGCCTGGTAGGGAGAGGCAGCCTTCCTCGGTCACATCGTGCTCGTCTCCGCGGGAGATGATTTTTGGGTTGATCAGTACTTGGAGTGGAATCGCGTCGGCACGCTCGCCTTTGCGGGGCCGGTACTCGATGACCGTGAGGCGGAGGCTGTGGCCCACCTGCGGAGCAGCCAAGCCAAGGCCGTCAACCGAACGCATGGTGGCGACCATCTGCTCAATCAGCATGGACAGCTCGGCAGTCATTCCTCGGACCTTGTGGGTTGGCGAGGTGAGGATGTCGTGTGGGTATTCGAGAATTGGCAGCTTTGTCATGACGCGAGAGTATATGCTACCGGACAGGCACCGTCAATTGTCGGGCGAGCCGGTACGTATCCAGTGTCTGCGCGGTCACGGCATCCACGGTATGTGGAGCAACCGCCGAGGCTGTTCCTTGGCGTAGCTGGTGGCGCAGGGCTGGCCGTAGGTGGAGTTGGCGCAGTCCGCTCGAAAAACCGACCTTGCTGGCGGGGACGATCAGCGCGCCAGTGCCACGTTGGATGCTGCTGATGGTTGTCGGCACGGTGAGCAGCGGAATGCCGGCTGCGAGCGCTTCGAGGAGAACAGTCGGACGTGCCTCGAGTTGCCTGGCATTCACCAAGACGTCGGCGCCCGCATACACGTCGGGCATCGAGCGGTAGCCGATCTGGCCAACAAAGTAGGTGCGGTGGGCAACGCCCAATGTCTCGGCGAGCCGCTCGAGCTGCGACCGCTGCGGACCATC
>CAYZPG010000020.1:5092-10249 GCA_964480605.1 uncultured Candidatus Saccharibacteria bacterium
ACCGGGCGCTTTTTCAGGGAAGTGCTGGAGGGAATGTGCTGTTCGTACGACAGGTAATCCGCGTGGTCGGTAAAGACCAGGGGCTTGCCGAGTCGCGCTGCCACGAGCTGCGCCCATGAGCCCATGGCGAAGGGGTGGTGGGTGTGAATGATGTCGGCATCATGCAACACGGTTTCTGCGTTCGAGAGCGTCGGGAAGGTGAGCTGGTAGTCGGATGCTCCGGGAAAAGGAATCGAGGGAACGTAACGGATGCTGTCAGTGCGTAACCGGACCCCGTGGGCGACTGGCGCGATCACTCGTACGGTGTGGCCCTGTGCGCCCATCGCTCGCTCAAGGAGCTCGATATGGTGCGCGACTCGAGTGGAAGTTGGACGGTATGATTCGGTGATGTGGGCGATGGTCATGCGTGATCTAGGATCGAGTCGAGTCTGTATCGCAACGTCGGTGCGACGCGGTGTAGTGTTCGCCAGGTCTGGGCGTACTGGTTTGCTGGAACGGACAGATACATCATAGCATGGTCTTCGGTGCGTCGGTGTGGCACGCGCGTCAGCTCGTCAATGACTCGTAGCTGCTTGGGCTGGATTGGTTTGGGGAATGAGATGGTGCGCCAGAATGGTGGGAGTTTCGCCTCCTCGCGTCTATGAAGGAGCTGTCGGTATGCTTGTGCTGCATGGGTGCCGAGCAGACTCCAAAGAGGCTGGGTAGGGTGCCTTGTGTGAATTGTTAGCCGAGGCGACAAGTCCCTAGCTTCGCAGACCGCTCGAAGGTACTGCAGGGGTCGGTCGAGGACTGGCGAGAGCAGCGGGCTGTCGGCGTACAGAAAGATAATATGGTCATAGTGCAGTGGTCGCTCAAGCTCTGTAGCTGTACCAACGGTGATGGTTGCTGGGAGTACGCCAAGTTGGGCCTGTAGTGCTGCCTGGACTGCCTGGGTGCCAATGCCGTACTCGACCAGGAATCCCGAGGCGCAGTGTGCGCAGCGGGACGGCCGCCTTGTTTTGACAGAGCAGTGGTAGCACGAAAACGAGGGTGCGGCAGCCTGGACATTGAGGTCGCCACCGCACGCGACACAGTGGAGAATCCAGTCGCACTGCTGACAGCTGATTGTGCCGCCCAACCCCTGACGAGGGGCAACAAGTAAGATCCGGTCGTTGCTGTTGGGTGTGCGGTCGAGGTCGGCCAGGGGATTGCGCTGTCGAAGCGTAATGTGGCCGCTGGGCGCGCCTGAACGAATTCGCAGGGCGCCCCGTTGTTGTTCCGCTAGCACCATGCCGGGCGTGGGTATTGCAGTACCAAGTAGGAGTTGAGTTCCGCTCGCAACAGATCTGGCAGTGGCCACCGTTGCAGAATCAGCATAGGGCCGCTGGTCATCGTCGTGCGCGCGGTGCGTGACATCATCAACAATCAGCCAGCGGAGCGCTGCCGCCGGCCAGCCGATACTGTGCCGCGTACCAACAAGTACCGAGATCTCGCCCCGGGCGAACTGAGCGGCGTGACGCCGTTGGACGGTGGGTTTCATACTTGCGTCAACGACAGCCACGGACCACTCATTCGGGAGGCTTTCGAGGAACTCTGGCCGGTACGGCGCTGGCAGGACGACCAGGACTTGTTCATTGGCTGCCACTGCGCTTGCAATGAGCGACCGGTATTGTTTGAACCGGATTGCCCGCGGCGCCGCTACGTGGTAGCGCTTGGCTTTCGCGTGCGGTCGCTCAACCGCTGGGGGCAGGGACTGGACCTGTTTGCCAGGAGGTGGTAGGAGACGGAACAGACAAATGCCCGGCGGCTCACCCGTCGTTTCCGTGAGGGCTGCGGCAGCGCGGAGTATGTCGGGTTGCACCCATAGCTCTGCAAGCAGTCGGCGAACTGGCTTCACGGTCGTTGTGCCCCGGGGCTTTGTACGACGCAGTGCAACCACGACAGCATAGGTGGAGATTCGGCCAAACGAGACTTCAAGGAGGCTGCCGGGCTGTACGTAGGGCAGGATTGCCGGCGTGGCTTGGTAGGTCAGTGCCTGTCGGACAGGGTGGTCGACGAGTACGTCAACGTACATTTACGAACTGGTCGTGAGCTCCGGGTACGTTGGCAGTTCAAGGAACCCTAGGTTGGGAATGGGGAAGAGTACCACCTGTGCCTTGCCCAGGATATTCTCTTTCGGCAGCGGCCCCCAACGCCGGGAGTCTGAAGAGTGATCACGGTTATCGCCCATCACGAAATACTCGTTGGGACTAATTTTTTGTTCAAGAAAGAAGGTAGGTGAGTCGGTCGAGGTCTGGGATGGGACGGTGTGACTGGCTACGTACTGCTCTTCGATGCGCTTGCCATCGACGTACACGGTCGTGTCCTTGATCGTGACCGTTTCTCCGGGCAAGCCAATGATACGCTTAATGTAGTTCTGATCTGGTGCCTCTGGTGCGCGGAATACAATGACATCACCTCGCTTTGGGTTGTGCAGCCGGTACTCAATTTTGTCGACGATGAGATACTCGGAGTTTTTAAGTGTTGGCTCCATGCTCTTGCCCTCGACAATGAACGGCTGGGCAATGAACGAGCGGATCAGGAGCGCAGTAATCAATACCAATACGATCGTGCGAAGTGTCTCGTACGCTGATTCCGGGGCCCTGCCGGCATACGGCTTGGTCGGTGCTGGTTGAGGTGTTGGAGGTAGGTTCATATATCTATGCTGGTGGATCCGGCTGGGATCGAACCAGCGACCTTTCGGATGTGAACCGAACGCTCTAACCGCTGAGCTACGGATCCAATCGCTCACTATTGAGCCAATACTAACAGGCTCTCTGCTGACCCTCAAGACGTGGTAGCATACGGGAATGCAACTGCTGATTGCCGGTACGGTTCTCGTCCTTGACCAGCTTTCGAAAGCACTGCTGTACGACCAATCGGTCCTGAATGTTGGTATCGCATTCGGGATCGGCCGCTCGACCCGCTGGCTCCTGCCGTTGTTCTTGCTGATCGGTATCGGTTGCCTGGTTGGATTGTATCGCGGGAGTCGTCATCCTGTTGGCTCGCCGGCGTACTGGGCGTGGCCGTGTATCGTTGGCGGCCTCACGGGTAACATCATCGATCGGATCCGGCTGGGCGCCGTGATCGACCCACTCGCTGTGCCGCTGCTTGCTCTTCAGTTCAATCTCGCCGACATCGCCATTGTTACTGGCTGCGTACTGCTCGGCTACACAATTCTACGAGGAAGAAGGGTCTGACTGCGTTACTTGCTCGTTTTGATGCGGTCGACGAGTGCGGCGAACGCGGTAGGGTCTTGTACGGCGAGCTCTGAGAGGACTTTTCGGTTCAGTCCTAGGCCAGACTGCTTGAGCATCGGGATGAAAGTGGAGTAGGTGAGCTCGTGCTGTCGGAGCGCGGCATTGAGACGGATAATCCAGAGTGAGCGGAAGGTGCGCTTCTTCGCCTTGCGGTCGCGGTAGGCATTGTGCATTGCCCGCAGACTGGCTTGACGAGCCAGCTTGATCAGATTTTTACGGCCATGAAGATAGCCCTTTGTTCGGGCAAAGAGGTTCTTGTGTCGTTTGCGGACTTGCGTTCCGCGCTTTACTCGTGGCATGGCGGCACTTTACAGGTATGGGAGTAATTTGGCAAGACGCTTATTGTTGGCGTCGCTCAGGGAGCGTGATTTGCCGGCAGCCTGCTGAACGCGTGACGATTTCCCTGTCGTTCGGTGCTGCGAGCTCATCGACAATGCCGTGTACAGGCCAGCGCGGGTCTTGCGCTTGATACGGCGTGAGGCTGATTTGTGTGTTTTCAGTTTCGACATAGTGTTTCCTTATTTGAGGATGGCGGTGATACGGCTTCCCTGCTTGTCGAGGGTGTCGACTGACTTGCCGAGTGCTGTGGCAAACTCTTGAATCCGTTGCTTGGCTTGCTCGGCGAAGGCATTCTCTCGACCAATCAATCGCATGAACAACTTAATTCGGTCTCCCTTGGCCAAGAAGCGTTGGGCATGGCGAAGCTTGGTTTGGAAATCATGGTCGTCGATTCGGAAGGAGAGTTGGATTTCTTTGAGCTCGCCGGACCGCTGGGCTGCCTTGTGCTTGCGAGCTCGCTTTTCAAGCTCATACCGTTCCTTGCCGACATCCTTCAGGCGGACAACTGGTGGCGTGCTCTTATTGCTGACGACGACAACATCCAGTCCGAGTTCGTGGGCAATGAAGAATGCCTGTTCCCGACTCACCGTGCCGACGTTCTCTCCGCGCTCGCTAATCAAGACAACTTCGGCGCTTTGAATCGATTCGTTAACCAATTGTTTGTCTGAAATACTACCTCCCGGGCGCTGAGCCGTGGGACTCTATTTGTTCGTCAGATAATGGGGAAAGTGTATCACGGCGGGTAATGATTTTCAAGCTGTTGGGGATAATAGAAGCAGCGAGCGGTGTCCGCACGAACGCCTCGTGTCCAAGGTAGAAGGTCTGTGGGGGATCCGTCTCGATCGCAATGGCGTCGCCACGGAATTGCGAGTACTCGGTGTGGGTTTGGGTAGCTAACTGGAAGAGCCGTTGAAACACAGAACCGCCCCGCTGATCACGGACTTGCTGCCGCAGTCCGATCGTACCTGATCCGGTAAAGACAATATCCTGACAGAGTGCCTCGATGTATGCATCGTCAATGCGGAGTCGGACCTTGATTGGTTGTGGCACGTGAAGATTGAGTTCCGAAAAGAAGAACTTGTTCGGTTCAATCCGGCAGACCGGTACACCATGGACACGTCGAAACTTGAGCGCCTCAACGCCCTCTTCGAACGTTCGAATACCATTCACGTGAGCAAGGGCGTCGGGCCTTGTCGTAGGAATGGCGCCGAAGACGTACGGCGTGCCAGCGAGGAGCGTACCCAACGTATTGATGTGCGGCTCACTGCCGATTGCGACGAGCGTTGTATACTTTTTGGCAACGCCCATCTCGGCCAACACCTCGACGTCGCGCGTTGGCGAGGTACAGACGAACTCGCCGGCAATGCCGGCGCGGATCAGAAGCTCGCGGACGCGCTCTTCCGCTTGCTGCTGCTCCCGCGTCCGCGTTGGTTCGGTGATGTAGTAGTACATCTACCGAGCATCCTTAGTCTTCGAGCTCGAACGTTGGGGTGGCGGGTACGGTTTCTGGCTCGCGGACCTCAGCTGGCTTGGCCGGTTG
>CAYZPG010000020.1:10349-11814 GCA_964480605.1 uncultured Candidatus Saccharibacteria bacterium
GTGACCGGTCCTTTCACCGAGGCTGTTTCGGCAATCACGACGGTCTTGTCGGACACGACCTCGCCCTCCACTGTACCGTGGACGGTGATGTCGTTCACGTCGCTGATCGTGCCTGTGAGTTTTACGTTTGCGCCGACTACGGTTCCTGGGCCTGACACACCGTCTTGTGCAACACCTTCAAACATTGCAATACCTCCTGGTGCGAGAGCCCCTCCTCACATCGCGCAAACAGCTCATTCAATACTTGGGGTGAGCCTAACAAAGGGTTGGAGTGCTTGCAAGTCACCGGGTTCGCGGCTATACTTGCGCCTATTCATTTGCTGGTTTTCAAGAGGTGGACGATGGCTGTAACCAAGCCGCAAGAAGACTACATCATCGTGGAAGGGGCGCGGGTTCATAATCTTCAGAACGTATCGTTGAAGATACCGCGCGGCCAGCTCACCGTCTTTACCGGCTTGTCTGGATCGGGAAAGTCCTCGTTGGCGTTCGATACCATTTATGCTGAAGGGCAACGTCGGTACGTAGAGTCACTGTCATCGTACGCGCGCCAGTTTCTCGGCACCATTCAAAAGCCGGACGTTGACCAGATCCAGGGACTGACACCAGCTATTTCCATTGATCAGCGGAGCGCAACGCAGAGCCCTCGATCTACCGTGGGCACAATGAGTGAGGTGTACGACTATCTTCGGTTGCTCTTTACTCGAGCCGGTCAACCGCACTGTCCAGTCTGCCAAGACACACTTGCCGTTCGTGCAATGACTCCGGCACAGCAACGCTCAAAGTCGAAATTTAAAGGGGTGACTCGGCAGTTGTTCTGTGAGCGCTGCCAGGTATCGTATCCCGATGTCAACTTGGGGACCTTTTCCTTTAATAGTCCCCAGGGAGCCTGTGCCAGATGTCAGGGACTTGGTGTCCGGCGGGTGCTAGATCCTGGTTTATTGATTCCAAATCCTCGGCTGACGCTCGCCGAAGGGGCGATTCGGCCGTGGTCGCGTCTGGGCAATCAGGGGCAAAGTATTCAGAAGATGTTGGATAAGATTGCCAACACGACGCCGTTGAGTATTCATCGTCCGATCGGTGAATTTTCGTCGGAAGAAATTCACTCGTTGTTGTATGGCATGGGCGAGTCGTATGAAGGCATTATCCCGCATCTTGAGCAGCGGTACCACGAGACTGATTCATCGTACGTTCGTACGGAACTTGAGCGATACATGGTGGACGAGCAATGCACCGACTGTCGCGGCCTGCGACTGAAGAAAGAAGCGCTCTCAGTCTTTATCGGCAGTAAATCAATCGCGGACGTGTCGGTTTTGACAATCGATGAAGCTGCCGGTTTCATTCAAGATATGGCTGCGGATTCGACTGCGACCCAGGATGTTGTGCAGCCAATTCTTCGTGAGATTACGACTCGTCTCGGATACCTGCAGGAAGTTGGTTTGGGCTACCTCACCCTTAGTCGGAGTGC
>CAYZPG010000021.1:0-3126 GCA_964480605.1 uncultured Candidatus Saccharibacteria bacterium
CCCGAAGGGCGAGACGCCGCCACCAACAACGGCGAGCGAGGCAACAATGCCTGCCATTCAAACAGTCTCATCCGAACACGTGCGTCGTCCACGCACACCGCCAACCACACCGACTCCGCCGCCACTCGCCACTCCTGTTCCAAGGGAGGTGGTGGCTACGAACGTGACTGTACAGGGAGAACAACACACGAAGCGCCACACCGCAGCACGAGCCGCCAAGACGTCCACCCGTAGCGAGCAGCACGTGCCATCAGTGTCACGGCAGGCTGTAAGGCGGATGATCCAACGCAGCGCTGCGGCGAAGCAGGTATACAAATCAGCAGGGCGGGACAGTACCACGACAGCAAACGAAATCCAGCAGCGCCAAGGCCAAGTTAGTGCGAAAAAACAACCCACCCAGCACAAACATACAAGGCAGCAGTCGCAGCCCAGCGCCGCCAGACCCACCGCCACGACCAGTACCGCAGTAATCCAACGACGATCCCGTCTAACGAACAGCACTGCACGCAAGCACCAAGCGTTGGCTGCCCCTAGCCATAGCCACGATACCGCCCGCACCGTCCTTGCGGCAGCTATCGAGCACCTGGAAGCGGGCACGATCACACTCCGTAGCGGTGACTCACCGATCCACCCCTCGTCCATTCGACCCTTGAGCATTGCGTGCGAGGACATTGCGCGGGCCGCATACCGATTCCCATCCATCTCGGTTGTGGTGAACATCGAGCCCGGCATTGTTCGATTTGACCTCATGAGCACCGAGCCGGTCGAACGAGCCGCGTTTTTGACTACCATCGCAGCCCACCCACTTCGTTTCACCATCGATGCGAGCAACAGCCTCGTGTACCAACTGACAACCTAAGCCATGCAGTTCTTCCAACCATACCTGCCACCGAAATCCCTTCCTCCGCTTGCCCCTTCGCGCACTACGATCCTGAACCGGCTCATTCGAACGCTTGAGGGCAATCCCGGACAACATATTCTAGTAGAAGGAAAGCCGGGCAGCGGTCGCGCGACGCTACTCGCACACGTCCTCGCGCTTGGCCCTTCACTGAAGCGGAGCCATCGTTTTCGACTAGATGCCGAGCAACTCGTAAGTCGACTGTTCGAGGCAGTCGATCCCGAACCATTACTCAGCGAGGTCTCGCAGTTCGCAGCCAAGCACCCGCGATCACTGATGATCGTTGAGCATCCTAGCTCACTTGCCGACATTGCCGATAAAACCGAGGAGCGACGACTCGTCCGGCTCTTGCGAGAACTTGCTCAACGAGACCTACGAATCCTTATGGCAGTCGAACAAGATACGGTGCTTCGACTACCAGCTGCCGTTCGACGCCGTTGCGAGGTAATCTCGTTACCTCCCTTAGCATCGCAGGAGATCGAGACAATTCTTGCTTCGCACCATGTTTCCCAAGGCTCCGAGCTCACTGCGCTTGCCCAGCGGTTCTTTCCCAGCGAATCGCTGCCTGGCAGCGCTATCCGCCTTTGGCAGCAAGCCTCGCAGCTCGCAAGACAGCAGAGCGAGGAACCAGCACTGCAGCATGTCTATCTCTACATCAGCGAACAACGCGGCATCCCAGTCGAGGCAATAGCTGGCACACCAGGCGAGGCAGTCGCCAAACTCGCCGACGATATCCGGCGTGAGCTGGTCGGACAGGAGCACGCTGTTCGAACGGTGACACGGGTCTTAAACCGAGCGTATGCAGGCTTCAGGAATGAACACAAACCGGTCGCCAGCTTCCTATTTCTTGGACCGTCTGGCGTAGGAAAAACAGAGCTTGCGAAAATTATGAGCCGTCGCCTCTACCAAGACCAAACTGCCTTTCATCGCATTGACATGTCGGAGTTCGCAGAATCCCACACCGTCCAACGACTGATTGGCGCGCCTCCGGGCTACGTCGGCTTTGAGGAGGGTGGCCAGCTGACCAATCCGGTTGACCGGGAGCCGTACTCGCTGGTGCTCCTTGATGAGATCGAGAAAGCCCATCCCAAAGTGTTCGACATCTTTCTACAACTGCTCGATGACGGACGATTAACCGATGGAAAGGGAAAAACAGTTGACTTTACTCATACAACGATCGTGGCCACAAGCAATATCGGTCTCCGGGAGATCGTGGCTGCCAGCGAATCTGACGGCTTCGACGATCACGAACGGTTTCTAACTACAAAACTACTTCCGATTCTCCTCACCCATTTCCGACCCGAGTTCCTGAACCGGTTCGACGCGATTATTGTTTTTCAACCGCTTACCATCCAATCACTGAAAACCATATGCGAACGTGATATTCATAAACTCAGAACTCGCTTGACCGCCAATCACATCACTCTGACCGTGCGACAAGAAACCATCGACCTGCTCTGCAGGCAGGCGTACCAGCCTACCTTTGGTGCTCGCCCGCTCAAACGGCTGATCGAGGATCGTATTGAGTCCGTCCTCGCCGAGCGAATAATCCGTCGAGAGCTTACTCATGGTACGACCGTGACGTTTTAGTGTTGCGTAGCAAGCCAACGTTCAGCATCGAGTGCAGCCCGACAGCCTGAACCTGCAGCTGTAATTGCCTGCCGGTATCGGTAGTCTTCAACGTCTCCGGCCACAAATACACCTTCTACGCTCGTTGATGTTCCGTTGGATTTGATGTACCCCTGCTCGTCGAGCGCGATGTGACCCGCAAATGGCTCGGTGTTCGGCTTGTGGCCGATCGCCACAAACACGCCCTGGACCGCTAGCTGCCGCTCCTCACCAGACTGCGTATCCTTCACACGAACACCGGTCACCGACTGATCACCTAAGACCTCGACGACCTCAGTATTCCACGCGAATGATATCTTCGGGTTTGTCTCCGCCCGGCGAACAAGTGGCTTCGATGCCTTGAGCTCGGCGCGTCGGTGTACGATCGTCACTGATTTTGCAAACTTTGTCAGGAATGTTGCATCTTCTAGTGCCGTATCTCCTCCACCCACCACGGCGATATCCTTGTCACGGAAAAAGAAGCCGTCGCACGTCGCACAACTCGAAACGCCATGGCCTCGCAAGCGCGTTTCTGACGGCAGACCAAGCCACTTTGCAGATGCGCCGGTCGCGATGATAACACTGTCGGCTTGATACTCGTCCGTGTCCACCCAAAGCTT
>CAYZPG010000021.1:3226-10856 GCA_964480605.1 uncultured Candidatus Saccharibacteria bacterium
CAGATCTGCCCGCGACCACCTGGTCTGCTACACTACACATACGATTGGAGGGGGCATGGCACAAGGTTCCTGGCACACGCAATCAGTAAAGGATACGCTCCGTGCGCTTCGAACGAGTCCGCATGGCTTATCGGCGGCAAGCGCCGCCGCAGGCTTGCGCAAACACGGACCGAATACGATCCAACCACGGATTGTCCGAACGCCGCTCCAACTATTCGTCCGGCAGTTCATGAATCCGCTTATTTACATCTTACTGATCGCCACCTTGATCTCGAGCTACATCGGCGAACGACTCGACGCCGCCATTATTCTGGGCATTGTCATCCTTAATGCAGTGATCGGCTTCATACAAGAACAGAAAGCTGAACACAGCGTCGCCAGTATCGCTGCCTTGCTTGCACCAAGGGCGCGGGTCATCCGTGATGGCAAGGCGCACACGATCGCGGCTGACACTGTCACGGTTGGAGATATCATTGAGCTGGCTGAGGGGACCCAGGTCCCCGCTGACGCGCGCGTGATTCAGTCGTTCTCGCTCTTAGTCGATGAGGCCTCGCTTACAGGAGAGTCGCTTCCGGTCGAAAAGAGCACGCGCCTTCTCCCTGCCCAGACAGCCCTGGGTGCTCGACATAACCTTGTCTTCGCAGGGACGAACGTAGTCAGTGGCAGAGGCCTAGCTGTCGTCGTAGCAGTGGGCACGCAGACGGAGTTTGGCAGCATGGTTGAAGCTACGTCCGTCCTAGAGGACACCACACCGCTCGCAGCCGAACTTGGCCGCATCGGCATGATGGCGCTCTGGACTGTACTCGGTATTACCGCAATCTTAAGCGTGATCGGGCTTATCCAGCAGCGTGACCCGATCTCACTTCTCCTTACTGCCATTGCAACGGCAGTGTCAGCTGTCCCAGAGGGACTTCCGGTACTCATCACGGTCACGCTGGCCATGGGCGTTCAGCGCCTTGCTGCCCAGCGGGTGGCCGTCCGCAGGCTGGCCTCACTCGAAACGCTTGGGCAGATCGATACGATTGTGTCCGATAAGACCGGTACGCTCACAGAAAATGAGTTGGTCGTCCAGCGCATCTTCTTGCCGAGCGGCGAGCCAATTCATGTCAGCGGCACCGGCTATGAACTTGTCGGTCGATTGACACAAGGACAGCATGCGTTGTCACCAGCCACACTACGCGCGGTTCACCGCCTGGCAGTTGCGAGCACGCTCGCCAATAATGCGACACTTGAACAAGGAGTGCATGGCACAGCAACCCACGGGGACCCAACGGAGATTGCCCTCCTAACCCTGAGTGAAAAGGCGGGGATCTCAGTGAAGGATACAACGAAACAGTTCCGACGGGTGGCAGAAGTACCGTTCAGCTCGCACATTCGCCTCATGGCGGTGGCACATACCACTGCGAAGCCATCGGTTCTTGGCCTTGCGGTCAAGGGAAATCCGGCAGTGCTTCTCGCTCGCAGCACACACATCCAACATCCCAATGGAACAGTAACCTCCCTCACCGAAAAACAGCGGCAATCACTGCAGAAGACACTGATTGACGCTGGTCGTAAGGGCTACCGCATCCTCGCAGTAGCCTTCGGCAGAGCACCGTCAGATGGCAAGCTTGCGCTCCATGACATAACTGGACTCACCTATCTCGGTGCAGTCGGCATGCTTGATGCGCCCCGACCGTCAGCCATGCACGCCATCAACAGTGCCATGCAGCATGGCATCCGGGTCGTCATGGCGACGGGCGACACCGCAGCAACTGCACAGGCTGTGTCGAGGCAGCTTGGCTTACTTCATACCAAGGACCAACCCGTCACCGAATCATTGCTCGTTGAGGCATCAGCTGCGGAACTGACACGTCTCGCAACACAAGAAACCGTGTTTGCCGAAGTCTCACCTAAAATGAAGCTTGAGCTGGTCCGAGCGCTCCAACAGTCGGGCTCAATGGTCGCCGTCACGGGAGATGGGGCCAATGACGCGCCAATCCTCAAGGGAGCAGATATCGGTATTTCCATGGGGCGAGGCAGTACGGATATTGCCCGGGATGTGGCCGATATGGTGCTCCTAGATAACAACTTCGCCTCGATTCCCATTGCTATTGCCGAAGGACGCCGTATTGCTGCCACCTTGCGACGGGTGGTCTGGTACATCGTGGCAACCAACGTCAGCGAGCTCATTCTCCTTGGGGTGACGCTCCTCCTCGGATTACCGCTGCCGCTTCTGCCAACGCAAATTCTCTGGATCAATATCATTACCGATGGCATCGCGGTGAGCGGGCTGCTCTTTGAGCCACTCCACACTGAACATGAAGGAATTGGCAGTCGCATCCTCACCGCTCCACTGGCGAAACGCGCACTTGCCATTGCTGCCGTCATGGGAACACTCTGTGCCTGGATGTTCTTTTTCACGCTACAGCACACCGCTTCCCTCGAGCGAGCGCAAACCACCACGTTCTTTGGCCTGGCGGTACTTCACCTAGTGACACTCTTGGCCACCCGCTCGCTCTACATCCCCATTCGAACACTCTCTCTCAAGAGCAATCCTACGCTCATCCTGCTCGTCGTTCTCAGCCTTGGACTGACACTGACCACTGTCAGCGTTCCGGTAATCCAGCAGGCCTTCCACACCGTATCGCTCTCGCTCGAAAACTGGGGTACGATCGGACTCGCTTCGCTCATCCTCCTAGGTGGACTTGAGGCACAGAAGGAAGTAGCGCGCTCCCTGACACCACAACCTAAAAAAGCGCGACGAAGCGCTTCATAATCAGGTGGTGGGCAGTAGAGGGATTGAACCTCTGACCTCTTCCATGTCAAGGAAGCGCTCTACCACTGAGCTAACTGCCCAACTGTGCGGGTGAGTATATCGAGAATACTCCAGCTCCGCAACGAGTCTACGAGGGGCGGACAATCCGAAACTTTGGAATGTCGCGCAAGATCACCGAGGCCGTTGCTGCCAAGGGCACTGCCAAGATGGCGCCGGTAATACCACCTAGCTTTGCACCAATCGCCAGAGCGATCACGACGATGATCGGAGAAAGACCAACAGCGCTTTCCATAACCTTCGGCACCATGACATGGCTTTCAACTTGCTGTAACACAATGTAAAACGCCAGGACAACCAGAGCAATCTGCCAGCTACCCGACGCGTAGGCGACAATGATGGCAGCCACCGCAGCAATGATTGGCCCAAGGAATGGAATGATCTCGAGGACACCGGCAATCACGCCGAGCGTTAAGGCGAACTCAACTCGCATGACCAGTAGACCAATGAATGAAATGACGCCGATGAGCAGGCTCAGAATGAGCTGTCCGCGTAGCCATGCACCTAGCTTTTCACCGGTCTGCACGATCAGACTCGTAGCAACCTTGCGGTAATCCTGAGGCACCAGCGCCAACAGCGAGCCGCTTGTCTTATCGGCATCAACCAGCAGATAGAAGCTCAGGACGAGAACGGTAATCGCCGAAATCGCGCCGCCGAAAATCTGGACCGTTGCGGCGAACACTCCTTGCGTCAGACCACTCAGGCTACTACTCAACGAGCTCAAGAGCTGCTGGGCATTGCTCTGACTGACTACCTGATACAACGGCGTTACCCGCTCAATAATGAGCGGAAATTTAACCACAAAGAGCTGAATCTGTTCTACGAGCGGTGGGATAATTAATGAGAAGAGTCCAACCAGCAACAAGGCACCAATCGCGTAGAGCAACGTAACGGCGCCAATCTTAGGGATTCCCTGTTTCTCCAAAAAACGAATGGGCGGCGTCAAGGCAGCCACAATAATCATGACAAGAAACAACAGGGCGATAATGTCACGCAGGTACCAAACGAGCCAGAGTGCCATTGGCACCAGGAAAAACTTGGCAATCGTGAAGGTGGAAACGTCAACTCGCTGCGTGGGTGTGGATGCCATAAGTGTAGTATAGCATGATGGTCGGGGATGCCGGACTTCCGCCTCAATCGGCGGATAAACTTCTCGTCCGTTTTTGTTTACTGGTCGGGGATGCCGGACTTCCGCCTCAATCGGCGGATAAACTTCTCGTCCGTTTTTGTTTACTGGTCGGGGATGCCGGACTCGAACCGGCGACCTCAGCGTCCCGAACGCTGCGCGCTACCAACTGCGCCAATCCCCGTTAGTACGTCTCACAATGGAGTCGTAGGCACTGTATCGAATGCATTCACGTCTTGGTAGCGCAGCGGACCCTGCCCACCGGAGCCTTGGCGAAGGAGGGAACTGCGCCAATCCCCGTAAGCGCGTTTGATTTTACCAGGTTGGATACCTAGAATCTACCTAAGCCCTTGTAGCTCAACGGATAGAGCAGTCCCGTCCTAAGGGAAAGGTTGGGGGTTCAATTCCCTCCAAGGGCACCAGATGTCGTATCGCAGATTTGGAGATGATCTGAAGAATATAAAGCTGTCCATCAAGCAGGAATTTGTACAACTAACGCTGGGCACTCTATTCACCGCCGCAGGCGCATTCCTGATATTGACTACAAGAACCAGTCCTAGCTGGATAACTACTACAGGAAAAGTCATTGGATCCTCGAATACAAGTGGAAAGGCCCGCTCGCCCGTTATTCAATATCAAGTTGACGATCAATCTTATACAGTTACGACAAATAATCGCTCGAGCGAATATCCCGATGTTGGAGGATCGCTACAGGTAGCATATAACCCAAGCAACCCAAATCAGTCTAAGATTATTGAACCTTTGCAGTTAGAATTATTTTTCTGGGGATTGTTTTTACTAGGAATTTCCGCGCTCCTACCCTCAGCTATACGACTGATATATTCTGCAAGATCGGAGATTCGCTACTCTCAGCCAAATTCGTAAGCTAGAACCCACGGAGGACAATCCGGGCTCTTTTTCATTAGGAAGCGGGTAGCGTTTCCATTAGACGGTGGATGCTGACAGCCTTTCCCTGTTCTACCTCAAGAATCACCGCATTCAATTGTGTTGGACCTTCGGCGGGTTGGAGTCGAAATGGTAAACCCTTCGTAAACGACGGGAGTATCTGACCAAGATCACCGCCGACCGAGCCGTCGCGAGGCCCCGTCATGCCCACATCGGTTATATAAGCGGTGCCCTTGGGCAAGATCCGTTCGTCGGCCGTTTGCACGTGTGTATGCGTCCCTACCACAGCGCCTGCCCGACCATCAACATAGTGGCCAAACGCATTCTTCTCGCTCGTCGTTTCCGCGTGAAAGTCAACAAAAATGAAGCCTCTTGCTTGTGAAAACAGTTGATCAAATACAAGGAAGGGGTTATCGAGTGCCTGTTTCATAAAGCTGCGTCCCTGCAAGTTCATGATCGTTAGGTCTTCAGAGCCAACCTTGATTACTACCATGCCCCTACCCGGCACACCTGCCGGATAATTTACCGGACGAAGCACCTGAATTGCAGGATTATCAAGTTCTCCGACAAACTCTTTCACGCCCCAGATATGGTCACCGCTCGTGAACCAATCGACGCCGGTATCGCGAAGCTCCTGGTAGTTATCGAAGCTGATGCCGTTGCCATGATGCGCATTCTCACCGTTCGCAATCACAAGATCGATACGATGCTCTTCCTTGAGTTTTGAAAGAAGCTGTTTGACCGTCTCCCTGCCAGGCTGGCCGAAAATATCGCCGATGAAGAGGATCTTCACTTGGCGTACTCCTGCGCACGTGTCTCGCGAATCACATTCACCTTGATCATGCCTGGGTACTGCATGTCTTGTTCCACTTTCCGCGCAATGTCCTTAGCCATTCGAAGTGCCTCAAGATCCGAAACCTCGGTTGGCCGCACGAGAATCCGGATTTCGCGGCCCGCATGAACAGCAAACGCCTTGTCGACGCCCGTGAAGCTTTTCGCAATGTTCTCGAGCTCAGTAATCCGCTTGACGTAGTTCTCGTAACTGTCGCGACGAGCGCCTGGACGGCTGCCGGAAATCGCATCGGCGATCCTGACAATGATCGCCTCGACGGTCTTCGGCTCAATGTCATCGTGATGGGCACCGATCGCGTTTAGTACAACCTCGCTCATGCCGTATTTCCGGGCAATATCCATGGAAATATGATGGTGCGGGCCAGGTACCTCGTGATCGACTGCCTTACCGATATCGTGCAGGAAGGCTGATTTGCGGGAAATATTCACATCTGCGCCAATTTCTGCGGCGATCATGGCAGATAAGTTAGCCATCTCAATTGAGTGCTTGAGTACGTTCTGTCCGTACGAGGTACGGAACTTCAACTGCCCCATGATCTTCAAAAGATCTGGGTGGAAACCAGCAATACCAGCCTCGCGAGCCGCCTGCTCTCCAGCCTCCTGGATCTCCTTTGAGACCTCGGTCTCAACCTTCTCCCACACTTCCTCAATTTTTCCAGGATGAATCCGTCCGTCAGCGATCAGGCGCTCCATCGCAACCCGAGCCATGTGGCGACGTACAGGGTTAAAGCTTGAGATGCTGATCGTGTCTGGACTCTCATCGATTACCACATCTACGCCCGTGAGCTTTTCGAATGCCTGGATGTTTCTACCTTCTTTGCCAATAATTTTTCCCTTTGTGTCCTCGGAAGGAATGGGGATTGGCTGAAGAGCGTGCTCGCTGGTTGTTTCCGATGCCAACCGCTCCATGGCTGTTGCCAGGATCTTTCGGGCCCAGGTATCAAACTCCTGCTGAGCCAGCTGGCGCTGCTCCTTAATTTTCCCGACGATATCATCCTTAAACTCTACCTCGGCCTGCTTCAGCAACAATTCCTTCGCCTCGTCGCGACTAAGCTTGGCAACAGCTTCTAACTTCTCCATTTGCTGCTGCCGCAGACTGTCAATACTCTTTTCACGCTCGGCAATAGATTGACGCTTCTGATCAAGCTCTTTCAGCTCGGTATCGATTTTTGTCAGCCGGTCATCAAGCTTTGTCTCGCGTGACCGTACGTCTGCTTCCAACTGTTCAAGTTTCCGCCGTCGCTCTTCCTCTTCTTGTTTCGCCTGCTCCTTAAGCTTCAACGCCTCGCTTTTTGCCTCAAGAAGGATCTGCTGCTGTTTCTCTTCAATCTGCGCATCTGATTTTTTGCGAAGCACGTTCCGTGCCCCATAGCCAAGTACCCCTCCGCCCAGCAGGGCAAGGGCTACATACAAAGCAACCGTCATGGAATCCTTTCACTGCAGCCATATGAGCATCATGTTGTAGCGGCTGAATGTTGTTGAAATTACTCGAAAAAGTATACGGGAGTTCAAACGGAATCGCAATTCGCCGCAAGCTGTGCTACACTGGCAGCCGCGTCGGGGATTGGCGCAGTTCCCTCCTCCGCCAAGGCTCCTGCCTACCGGCAGGCGGGACGGCGGGTAAAGTCCGCTGCGCTACCAAGACGTGAACGCATTCGATACAGTACCTACGACTCCATTGTGAGACGTACCAACGGGGATTGGCGCAGTTGGTAGCGCGCCTGGTTTGGGACCAGGAGGCCGCCGGTTCGAGTCCGGCATCCCCGACCATTTTTTGATTCACGGCGTTGGTGAGATGCCGCTACTGCCTGCGAAGAGAACAAAATCAAAGAGTTCGAAGATCGTCCCGGTTGTTCTATCTAACGTCAGAGTCAGCTTCCGCTTTGACACACCAAAATATCCGACCGATTCAATGGTGGTAACGCGACTAT
>CAYZPG010000022.1:0-10550 GCA_964480605.1 uncultured Candidatus Saccharibacteria bacterium
TCATCCCAAACATGCTTATCCGTGAGCTGCACCACACGGAGCGCATGTACGAGCAACGCGGTAGCTGTCCGTTCTGCGACATGATCGAGCATGAACGTACAGAGCAGATCCGTGTACTGTACGACCAAGATGGTTTTATTGCCTTCACGTTCTATGCCGCCCGGTTCCCGTTTGAAATTTGGATTTTGCCCACCACCCATCAATCCAACTTCGAGCGGATTGATGCGGAGCAGGTTGCGCAGCTCGGTACGGCGATGCAGCACGTCATCGGGCAGCTTGACCGGACGCTGCATGATCCACCGCTCAACTTCTTCATCCATACGCTGCCCTCAACCATGCACACGTCGGCACACTTCCACTGGCACGTTGAAATCGCACCCCGCGTTGCTACCTACGGTGGGTTTGAGATGGGCAGCGGTATCGTCATCGACGTGACGAGTCCAGAAATTGCCGCGCAAGCGCTTCGGGAGTAAACGCATTGACGATCAGGTTAGGCTTGGTTACGATTCTGTTTCAAACATCATAGCTCGATCAGGAAAACGATGAAGCAAGAACACGGTCAACTAACCGTCGCAATGATCAGTGAGCATGGTGATCCGCTCGCCCCCCTCGGCGGTCAGCAGGCGGGAGGGCAAAATGTCTACGTCTACGAGCTCGCTCGCTCGCTGAGTCGTATCGGTATTAAAGTTGATGTGTTCACGCGCTGGGAGAATCGTAAAGCTGCCGCACAGGTGCGGTTTGCGACACGGGCAAAGGTGGTCCGCTTAAAGGCAGGGCCACGACACTTCATCTCGAAAGATAAGTTCGGGCCATTGATGCCTGAATTCGTTGAGCGCTTCTTGGAATATAGTCGGGAGACAAAGACGAAATACCATCTTATCCATACGAACTACTACTTCTCCGGCTGGGCTGGCGTTCGGCTGCAAAACATTTTGCAAATTCCGTTGCTTGCTACGTTTCACTCGCTTGGCAAGATGAAGCAATCGGCCTTGCGCGACGGTGATTCAAGTCCGGAGGATCGCCTGAGGATCGAGCAAGAAATTTTTCAGCGGGCCAACCGTATCATTGCAACGTCGCCTCAGGAAAAAGAATTTATGGTTGCGGAATATGGCGCGACTGCAAAGAAAATCGTCGTGATTCCTCCAGGTGTGAATTTACGTAGATTCTCCCCGATCAAGCGCGAGATTGCGCGGAAGAAGCTTCATATCGATCCTGCGAAGCACGTGGTGATGTTTGCAGGCAAAATGGAACCCAGGAAGGGTGCACTCACGCTAGTACAAGCCATCGCTTTGCTGCGAGATAGTAGGCCCGACATTTTTTCAGATCTCGAAGTTTTTCTGTTTTCGGGAGATCCTCGGCAGAAGTTGCGCAAGGAATCGAAAGAAACAGGTTTTCGGCACATGGTACGGGATGAAATTGCTGCGAAGGGGCTGACGAAGACAATTAAATTTCTGCCCGGAGTAGCCCAAGATGCCCTGCATTATTATTATGCGGCCGCGAATGTTGTCGTGATGCCGTCATACTACGAGCCGTTTGGAATGGTGGCCATCGAGGCAATGGCGACGGGTACGCCGGTCGTTGCGTCAAATGTTGGGGGGCTTCGATGGACGGTTGAAGACGGCGTCACTGGATTTCATGCGAAAGCGAAGGAGCCTTCGGAATTTGCCCAGCGGATCATTACGGTTCTTGATGATGTTGCACTGCAGAACTCACTTTCAAAGCACGCAGCCTTGATGGTCCGAAAGCGATTTGGCTGGGATTCGATCGCGGCAAAAGTAGCACAAACCTATCAATCACTCGTGGTGTAGTTAGGAGGCCGCATGAAGGTCGCGTTGGTAGCGCCTGTTGAAGAATCGGTACCGCCAAAAAAGTATGGAGGTACTGAACTTGTCGTCGCCCATATAGCAGATGGGCTCGTCGAGCGAGGCCATGATGTTACGTTGTTTGCGAGCGGGGATTCCACCACAAAGGCAACGTTAGTGCCGCTCACGCCACAGTCGATTCGCGTGCTGACGCAGGGTAAGGGGCAAGAGAAGCTTCGAGAGGCTTGGAAGGTTGTTGCCCTCGCGCGGTTGCAAGAGGCTCTTGCTGGCAATCATTTCGATATTATCCACCAGCATATGGGATGGCGCCTTACTCCGTTTGAGTCGCGATTGGGCGCTCCGGTAGTGGCGACTCTGCATGGTATTTTGTCTCCCGAATATCTGCAGTTTGTGTTCGGCGAGTATGCGAAGAATAAGTATATTTCTATCACCGATGCGCAGCGCCGAGGACTACCTTCGCTACAGTATGTAGCCACGGTGTATAACGGGATCGACATTGGGCAATTCACCTATGTTGCAGCTCCGGGAGATTATCTTGCTTTTCTCGGAAGGATGTCTCCAGAAAAAGGCCCAAAAGAGGCGATACTGACTGCGAAAGAATTAGGCCTGCCGTTAAAAATGGCTGCAAAAGTAGATGCAGTTGACAGGCAGTATTTTGAAACGGAAATCGAACCGCTCATCGATGGTGAACACATCCAATTCGTTGGAGAAGTTGGTCCCGAGGAACGCAATCTGTTGCTTGGAAATGCACGAGCACTTCTCGCACCTATTCAGTGGGAGGAGCCGTTTGGATTGTACTTTGTTGAGGCCATGGCGACGGGAACGCCGGTTCTGTCCGTGGGTCGAGGGTCGGTGCCTGAGGTTGTTGCGCAAGGTGTGACAGGATTGTACTCGTTGCCGGCATCGGGTTTGCCGGGGTATGTAGATACTGTAAGGCAGTTCCTTCAGCTATCGTCTGAGCAGCATGCCGCTATGCGCACTGCCAGCCGAAAACGAGTCGAGAGTCTGTTTACGGTGGATCATATGGTTGAGGGCTACCTGCAAGCCTACGGGGCGGTGATAGCAGGCAAGCAATGATTCGTACTGTATCGGGCAGTGTGACGTATCTTGGGCCACAGCAGGTAGTTGTTGAGGCGCATGGCGTTGGGTACCTGGTTATGATCGCCGACCGCTCGATGAAACCGGTTGGGTCCGAAGTTCGATTCTTTACCTACCACCATATGCGAGAGGACGGGCAGTCGCTCTACGGCTTTGACACGATGGAGGAGTTGGAGTTGTTCGAGCAGCTCATCACCGTACCGAGTATTGGGCCGAAGCTCGCGATGGCAATTCTGTCTGTGGCAACACCTGCTGAGGTGCGGAGTGCAGTGGGCGGCGACAACGCCGGCTTCTTCCAGGCGATTCCCGGCGTGGGCAAGAAGAGTGCGCTGAAAATCATCATTGAACTCAAGGGTAAGCTGACCGGACAGGCTGGTACGGCGGTGCCGACGGGCGGCTTGGCCTTAGCTGATGCCTTGGCTGGTCTGGGCTACGCGCCAGCGGAAATCCAGCACGTCATCGGCCGGGTCCCCGCTGACTTGACGGACGAGGCGCAAGTGAGCTGGGCGCTGCGGGAATTGGCCCAACGCTAGTGTGGACAAGGTCTTGGTTGTTGCGATCTGGCAAAGTGATACACTAAGCGCATTGCATACCTGGAGGTGCGGATGAAATCGACTGTACTCATCGTCGTCTCGATTATTATGGCGATCATTATTGGTGTCGTGCTCTGGGCAACCGGCGTGTTTGGGGGCGGTTCAGCGGGCTCGGCTGGGTTTGGCGGCAACTCCGAGCAAGTGCAAGCGGTCTTCCTGACCAACGGGCAAGTCTACTTCGGCGAGTTTAGCCAGAGCGTAGGTGTGGCCCGACTGAAGAACATTTATTACCTCCAAGTCGACCAGCAGCAACAGGTAAGCCAGAATGACCCAACTGCTGCAACGCAAGAGCCAGACGTGAAACTGATTAAACTGGGGAACGAGCTGCATGGTCCTCGTGACGAGATGCGCATCAATCCGGCTCAGATCCTGTTCGTCGAGGACTTGAAAGAAGATGGTAAGGTGGCAGAGGCAATTCGTCGCTACGAACGTGAGGGACCAGATGCCAGCACGGACACGTCAGCCGGCGGTAGTACGAACAGTTCGACCAGCCAGCAAGACGAGTAACTCATCGACGCTTACGCTTGAGAGCCCCGTTGGTTTGTTGCCAAAGGTCGGTCCAGCGGTTGCGTTGAAGTTGGCCAAGCTTGGCATCTACACCGTCCGGGACCTGCTCTTTCATTGGCCACGGACATGGCTTGATGCGACAACGCCGGTACCGATCGCGACGATTGCGCAGGATCAGACAGTGGTGATCGAGGGCCGGCTCTCGCAACTCCGCTACGATCCGCCAATTGCAAAGCGGCGTCCCAAGATTACGGCGCTCATCACCGACGAGGCCGGTGATACCGTGCCGGTGGTCTGGCACAACCAATCGTACCTGCGTCGCGTGCTCGCCAACGGTCAACGGTGGCTGTTCTTGGGGAAGACCGTCTGGAACTGGCAACGTCGGGCGCTTGAGCTGTCGAATCCGCAGCGGCTTGATGAACAGGCGGTATTGGCGGTGTATCCCGAAACGGCAGGCATTAGCTCGGCGTTTCTACGAAGCACTGTGGGCCATGCCCTGGCAAGGGTTGCGATGCCTGATCCGCTTGGTCCTGCTCAGGCGGTTTCGTTCGCCGATGCCGTCCGGCTGATGCATCGGCCGCCGCGGCTTGCTGAGGTGGCGGCTGCCCGCCGCCGCCTGGCGCTCGATGAGCTGGCGATGGTGCAGTACGTGTTGCGAGAGCAGCGGCTGGCCACGACGAATCTTGCTCCGGCCATTGCTCCGGCGCTGCCACGGCTGCAGGCTTTGGTCGCCGGCCTTCCGTTCCAGCTGACTCGGGACCAGCGGCGTATCAGCTGGGATATTATCCGAGCGCTCAATTCCCCCGTGGCTGTACGCCATGTGCTGCAAGGTGATGTAGGGACGGGCAAGACAATTGTGGCGTTGTTGGTTGCCGTCTCGGTCCTTGAGGCTGGGTACGATGTCTGTTGGATGGCACCGACGCAATTGCTTGCCCGGCAGCTTGCTGACCGGTTGCGGGCACTGATGGGATCCTTGCCGTTCGATTGTGACCTGGTGACAGCTGCCGAGAAGCCGGCAATCCATCACCGCCCTACCGTGTACGTTGGAACCCACGCCCTACTATCGATGGTACCGAGGCAGCTTGGGCTAGTGGTGATTGACGAGCAGCACCGGTTTGGTGTGAAACAGCAGGACTCACTTGGCGCTGGCAACTGCCACGTCCTCACGATGACTGCCACGCCGATTCCGCGTGCCTTGCTCTTAGCGCTCTACGGCGAGCGCGGCAGTTCCCAGCTTGTTGAACGGCCAGCACTGCAGCAGCCGGTCGCTACCGTCGCGCTGCCATCATCACAGCGTGAGCAGGTTGCTGCAGCGTTGGTTGAGGCGGTTGGCCGTGGTGAGCAAGGTTTCATCATTACGCCTCGGATTGAGGCAGGCGAGGATCCGTTCGCGCCATTTCCATCCTTGAAAGCTGTCCTGCAGCGCTACCAGCGAGCAGCGCCGGCAGTTCGTTTTGCGCCGTATCATGGCAACCTATCCGCAACCGAGCAGCAAGCGACGATGGAGCGCTTCCTGTCGGGAGCAATTGATGTGCTCGTAGCCACCTCGATCGTCGAGGTTGGTCTTGATGTGCCGAAAGCCACCCAGATGGTTATCGAGCAGGCGAACTGGTTTGGACTTGCGCAGCTCCATCAGCTCAGGGGTAGGGTTGGGCGAGGTAGCCGACCAGCGACGTGCACGGTTCTCTACGACGATGAACAGTCAGACCGCATACGGGCATTCGTGAGCACTGCAGACGGTTTTGCCTTGGCTACGATGGATTTGAAGCTCCGAGGGCCAGGTGACCTGCTAGGTGCGCTCCAATCAGGCTGGGGCCGCCTTCGACTTGCCGATCCAACCGATACCGAACTGGCCGCACAAGCCCGCGAACTAGCCGAGGCGATTGCTCTGGCGCCAGTAGAGACCGTGCAGTCGTGGCTTGCGATGTATCGGGGCGAGGAGGCAGATGCAGGCGCTTCGTAACTGGGTACGCGTCTACCGTTGGCCACTCGTCATGCTCTTTGTCGTCTTGGCGGGCAGTAGTCTGTTCGTCTGGCTCTGGCGACAGGGTGTCGTTGAGGGCCAAGCGGCTGCCGAGCGGCCTGATGCAGCAGCAGTGGAGGCGTTGCAACGGCTTCAGGAGCAAAATAATGAGCTGCAGGCTGCCCTGCAGCGTGCGCAAACCGCGGCTCCTGCTACTCACGCAACTGCAGCCACACCAGTTTCGGGAAGCGTGAACATTAATACCGCATCAGCTGCCGAGCTCGATAGCTTGCCCGGCATCGGCCCGTCGAAGGCGGCTGCCATCATCGAGTACCGGACGACGCACGGCGGCTTTCGAACGACGCGCGAGTTATTGAACGTCAAGGGAATTGGAGACAGCACGTTTGAGGCACTCGAGGATCTCATTACCGTGAGCTAGTGCCCGCTGCCTGGCCTGTCTGGTATAGTACTCCTGTTGTGAGGCACGCACGTCGAAGTGGCGGAACTGGCAGACGCGCAGGGCTTAGGACCCTGTGCCCGCAAGGGTGTGTGGGTTCGAGTCCCACCTTCGACACCACACTATGAAACATATTGTCCTTGCACTCTCGGGTCCAACTGGTAGCGGTAAGAGCGAGTGGGGTATTAAGCTTGCGCACGAAGTAGGGGGCGTCGTCATCGCTGCCGACTCGAGGACGGTGTACCGTTCGCTTGACATCGGTACGAACAAGGTGACATACGAGTACTCGGCAACCGAGCGAACCTCTCCTTTCGGACCGATTTATCGCATCGATGGCATCGACCACTACGGCCTCAATCTCTGTGATCCGACAGAGCAGTACACGGCGTCCATGTTCCAGCAGTTTGTCTACCAGTTACTCCCGGTACTCTGGGAGCAACGACGTGTACCGATTTTAGTTGGTGGGACCGGACTCTACATTCAGGCAGTGGTTGAGGGGTTCGAGTTTCCAGCGTCAGCCAACCTGTCGGGGGATTGGCGGGCACGGCCAACCGAAATACTCATGGAGGAACTCGAGATCTGGGATCCGCAGACCGCGTCGCAGATCGATGCCAGTAATCGGGCCCGCGTTGAGCGGGCACTGGCTCACGCGTTCGCGACCGGTCAGAGTTTTCGAGCTGCGCAACGGAAACGCCCTCCGGACTTTACGAGCGCAGTGTACGTCATCCAGACCGAGAAAGAGCAGCTTTGGGCCCGTCTTGACCATCGTCTTGAGAACTGGATCCAGCACGGACTCCTTACGGAGACAGCGCAGCTTGTGACCGCAGGGGTTTCGAATGAACGGATCCGCAGCCTTGGCTTCATGTACCGAATTGCGCTCGAGCACCTCCAAGGACAGATTGATGAGGAGGCAATGCGTGAGACGTTGCGCACCGAGTTGCGACGATTTGTGAAGCGGCAGCTGACCTGGTGGCGCCGGTATCCGGCTGCCCAATGGGTGGGTCGTTACCCTGAGCTTGAACGGAGTGCGAAACGGGTGTTGAAGGAGGGCTAATGTTGGCAACGGTGCAGTCGTTTGCAATCGTCGGATTGTCAGCCGAACTGGTGACGGTGGAAGTTGATCTCGCGCAGGGATTGCCAGGCCTGATTATTGTTGGGCTGCCTGACAAGGCAGTTGAAGAGGCGAAGGAGCGGGTACGGAGTGCGATTACGAATGCTGGGACCCGGTTTCCTCTACGACGGATTACCGTGAACATGGCCCCGGCGGATTTAAAGAAAGCTGGCCCCGGCTACGACTTGGCAATTGCCACCGGCATCCTCACGAGTGATGGCCAGGTGGCTGCGCCGCCTCAGGATGCGGTCCTGATCGGCGAATTGGCCTTGAACGGTACCGTTAGGCCGGTGAGCGGCGTACTGGCAATGGCGTTGGCGGCAGCGAAGGCTGGGATTGGCCAGCTATTTGTCCCAGAGGCGAACGCCGCTGAGGCAGCGGTGGTGCCGGGCATTGCCGTGTATCCTGTACAGACGATCATGCAGCTCCTTGCTCATTTGCAAGGCAATGCGCTGATCTCGCCTCTCCCGCATGCGGTTCCCGAAACTGTCGTGGCGACAAGCACGGTTGATTTTTCAGACGTGAAGGGGCAGGCGCAAGTAAAGCGTGCCCTTGAGATTGCTGCTGCCGGCGGACACAACCTCCTGATGAGTGGTCCGCCAGGTTCTGGGAAGACGCTCCTTGCAAAGGCATTTGCTACGATCCTGCCGCCGCTGACACATGAGGAAATGCTGGAAGTGACGAGGATTCATAGCGTGGCCGGCACCTTGCCATCCGACACTGGACTCCTGCCAACTCGTCCAATTCGTATGCCGCACCATACGGCCAGTGCGATCGCCATGATTGGCGGCGGCACCTGGCCGAAGCCTGGTGAGGTGTCATTGGCGCACCGCGGAGTGCTTTTTCTCGATGAGCTACCGGAGTTTCCGCGGACCGTCCTTGAGGTGTTGCGGCAGCCACTCGAAGACGGCATCATTACGATTTCACGCGCCCAAGGGTCGGTTCGTTTTCCTGCCAAGTTTATCCTTTTGGCTGCGCAGAACCCGTGCCCATGCGGCCGCCTAGGTACGCCGCAGTGCACCTGCACGCCAACCCAAGTGCTTCGGTACCAGCGTCGGCTGTCAGGTCCATTTTTGGACCGCATTGATCTTTCAGTCCAAGTGCCTGCGGTTGAGTACGATGAATTGGTAGCACGAGCGGCCAGTGAGTCGTCGGCATCCATCCGGGAGCGGGTCGTGAGGGCGCGACAGCGACAGCTGGCGCGAGGGGGTGCCACCTGTAACGCCGAGCTGACAAATCGTGAGCTGGCAAAGGCAGTCGAGCTCGATCGTGCCGCCGAGGCGATGCTCAAACAGGCAGTCGGGTACTACCAGTTGTCGGCGCGGGTCTACCATCGTTTGTTGAAGGTAGCCCGGACTATTGCCGACCTGGCCGATGAGGACGCCGTACGGTCGGCGCATATTGCTGAAGCGCTACAATATCGTCAGAAGGCAACAAGCGCTTGACAAGACCTAACGGGAGGCATACGATGACGCGTCTATATCTATACATAATACGAACGTTTTATGGATATAACGTACGAACGCAGATTGTCTATTCTGCTGCTGATTCTCGCAGCACTGCTGGTCGTGGGGTCGTATGAGTACCGGATGCTTGTGACGAATGGACAGTATGGCCAACCAACTTACCTCCCAGCCGTCAGTTCGGCTCAATAAATACCTCGCCTCGCGCGGGGTTGCTGCTCGGCGTAAAGCCGATGAGCTCATCGTGGCAGGGAGGGTTCGGGTCAATGGCGTTGTTGTGCGTACGCTCGGGGCAAAAATAGTGCCAGCCACTGATGTAATCCTGGTTGATCAGCGTCCTGTCCCGGCTGCGGTCGAGCCGATTATCTACAAAGTCTATAAGCCGGTTGGCGTCGTCAGCACGATGGATGATGAGCAAGGCCGCCCCACCGTGCGGTCGCTCGTACCTGCAACGCCACGGGTATTTCCGGTTGGTCGTCTCGATCGTTCGAGTGAGGGGTTGCTACTGATGACGAACGACGGATCGATCGCCCTCCGGTTGTCACACCCTCGATACCGACAAGAAAAGGTCTACCGAGTCTGGGTGCAGAAACCCCAGTCGTACGTACTAGGTCAGCTCGTTACATCTTTAGAGGCAACGCGTATTATTGCAGGGAAACGACGAGCGTTCGAGCGTGTGACGTACATCGGGGTTGATACTACGGGCATTCTCTTCGAGGTCTCGCTTCGAGAGGGTATCTACCACGAGGTCAAACGATTGGTCGATCGGGCCGGATTGACCGTGGTCCGACTGGTTCGGATCAAGCAAGGTCCGATTGAGCTTGGATCGCTCCGGCCGGGAGCGTGGCAGGTGCTCTCAGAGGACGAGTACCGCTCGCTACGACGGCTGGTTGAGTAGCTCGGCGAGGTAACGGTCGAGGGCGGCGCGGTTTGAGCCAGTACGTAGCGCAACGGCCGTACTGACGAGTAGTAGGGCTAATAGCAGTACGATGCCGGCAACGTGTCGGATATCTCCCACTGGCACGGGTGTTGGTGCCGTACTCGGTTGATGAGGATGTGCTGCCGCGGCTGCTGAGGTTGTTGGGGGCGTCTGCACGGCACCGCTGGCATGAGTCTGTACGGCCGCTCGCCATCGTCGTTTTCTGGGCACAAATACTCCTTCCTTCGCCCAAGCATGGCAAACGATGGGTAACTTTACAAGCATTTCTCTCCTGTGCTAGGATCAGCCAACGCCGGTGCGACTGTGTGCGGGAGTAGTTCAGCAGTAGAACGCTTCCTTGCCAAGGAAGAGGTCGCGGGTGCGATCCCCGTCTCCCGCTCCACACATCTGCCCAGGGCGGCGTAGCCAAGTAGTAAGGCAGAGGTCTGCAAAACCTCTATACGTGGGTGCAATTCCCACCGTCGCCTCCACTTGGTTCACTCATGACACTATAGAACGAACATATGACCCGTACGACCCTTCTTTCCGCCGGACAAATTTTGAGCGCGATCGCCTTGATTACGTTTATCTTGCTACAGCACCGTGGTACGGGGCT
>CAYZPG010000023.1:0-1233 GCA_964480605.1 uncultured Candidatus Saccharibacteria bacterium
GCGTCGCCCAAGCCCCAGGCCGCATCGACGGTGATCACCGTCTTGTCGTTGGTGAGCGGGTCGAGGGTAAACAGATTACCGGCTACCTCGGCTTGGACCATCGCTTGGACGACCACCGCGACGGTCGCCTTGAGGTGGTCATGCCCGTGCGCCGCCCGGTAGTAAACCGCTCGCGGCGAAAACAGGCTCGCCCAGACGGTACGTACGGCCGAAACCACCTCATCAGCACCCGTGATGTTGAGCAGTGTCAGCTGGTCGCCGGCCGCCCCGGTTTCAGGCAGCCCGTCAGGCATCGAGGTCCGTACCGCGACCTGCATGGCGCTCATCGGCCGGGTCACTAACTCTTGATAGGCCTCACGAATGAGCTGGGCACTCGCCGCCGGAACTGGCGCGGCCAGCATCTGTTCGCCAACGTGCATGGCTGCAAACTGCAGCGCCTTCGTGTCATCCGGCCGAATACCACTGAAGGCAGTTCGGATCAGCTGGTCGAGGCGATTCGCCTTCAAGAACTGCCGGTACGCCTCGACGGTTGCCACGAAGCCGGGTGGCACGGGAATACCGGCCTGGATGAGCTCGCCGAGATTCGCCGCCTTCCCACCCACAACCGAGACATCGCCCTGGTCGAGCGCTTCCAACCACGCAAGTTGCGGTGGCGATGTGGCCATTCCCCTCCATTCTCCTAGAGCCGTATTGTAGCACAGCCGTTACGATCGCCGCCGCTGTCGAGCCCTGCTCCCTATTCCTCGCGGCACCTGATGATATATACTCCCTCCGTTGCTTTCCTATCTGGGAAGTTATTCTTTGAAAAGAGGGAATGGGATGACTCTGCGCGAACTATTGTTTGTCCTTGCTGCCGTCGTGACGAGCAGCATCATCGGCTTCGGCTTCGGGGAGGGCTACGGGGACGCCGCCTCGATCCTCATCTTCATCATCGGCTTCGGCTTGGTCTCGGGCTCGATTGCTACCGAGCCGCGACCGCACCAGTCACCACACCCCCTACTGGGCGTACTCATCGGCGCCTTGGCCGGCGTCGGCGTGTGGTACGAGCCGTTCTTCCGTCACCGAGGTGGACTGTGAGAATCAGCTTCGAACTCGAAATGGTCGGGCTTGGGCTATTCCTTTTAGTGATGCTGATCTTCCACCTCTTGAGCCGTGGCAACGACCAGGCGGGAAGACCGTGATGCGCGGCCTCTACCTCGGCGTACTGTTCGGTATGTTCTACCTTGCCTGCCT
>CAYZPG010000023.1:1333-9056 GCA_964480605.1 uncultured Candidatus Saccharibacteria bacterium
CTGATGCTTGAGACGCTCTTCCGGGCAGCCGGCTACCTAGGTGCACTCGTCCTGTGCCTCGCAGGCTACGTCCGGCTCTGGAAGGGGAAACGACGCAACGACTAACATCTACTCTACGACTCCGAGCTACTCGGAGTCGTTTGCTGTCTCAACGGCTTCGCTAGCCGGACTGACAGGTTCGGTTGCGGCCGGTACCCCGTCCGGATTCTTGATCTTTTGGAGAATCAGCTCGCGCAGCTCGGCCATCTCTTCGGGCCGGTTCTCAAGGTAGCTGCGGGCAGCGTCGCGGCCTTGGCCGAGCTTCGTCTCACCACGCTGGAACCACGAGCCCGCCTTGTCGACGAAGCCGTGCTGGACGGCCAAGTCGAGCACATCACCGGCGGCCGAGATACCTCGTGGGAAGATGATCTCGAACTCGGCGCTCGTGAAGGGCGGGGCAACTTTATTTTTCACCACCTTGACGCGGACGCGGTTGCCGATCACCTTGTCGCCCTGCTTCAGCTGCTCGGTGCGGCGAATCTCCATCCGGACCGAGGAGTAGAACTTCAGGGCCATGCCGCCGGTCGTTGTCTCGGGGTTACCGAACATGACGCCGATCTTCATGCGGAGCTGGTTGATAAAGATGAGGCAGGTCTTCGATTTGGAGACAGCGGCCGTCAACTTGCGCAACGCCTGGCTCATCAGGCGGGCCTGCAAGCCCATCTGTGCCTCACCCATCTCACCCTCGATTTCGGAGCGGGGGACGAGAGCCGCGACCGAGTCAACCACAACGACGTCAACGGCATTCGAGCGGACGAGTGTCTCGGCAATTTCCAGCGCCTGCTCACCTGAATCAGGCTGGCTGATGAGGAGGTCGGCGAGATTGAGGCCGATGTTCTTGGCGTATTCAGGATTGAAGGCGTGCTCGGCATCGATGAAGGCCGCCAACCCACCCATCTTCTGTGCCTGGGCGGCAATGTGCATCGTGAGCGTCGTCTTGCCTGAACTCTCTGGTCCGTAGATCTCGATGATCCGGCCGCGCGGGACGCCGCCCACGCCCAAGGCAATGTCGAGCGAGAGGGCACCGGTGGGAATCGCCTTCACGTCGAGGGAGCGGCTCTTGTCTAAGGTGGTGATGGAGCCCTTGCCAAACTGCTTCTCGATCGAGGACAGCGCCACTTCCAACGCCTGCTTGCGTTGCGTTGCCTCGTCGTCTTGGACCGCCGCGCTTCGTTCTCGTGCCATAGGGCCTCCTCGTGGGATCGCTAGTTCGTGTGCAGTGACGAGGCCCTCAATCGTCAGCGCGCACCAGCTAGGATCATTCGGTCGGTTCGGGCTCCGCCGCAACCGGCTCTGTCTCTGTTGTCGGCGGCTCGGGAAGCTCAGCCATGAGTTGGAGCGTCTTCAGCGTCTGCTTTTCGGCCTTGTTGACGGCCGCAATCTCGATCGTATTCATGCCCTCGACCAGCTGAACGTCCTGGCGGAAGTGGCCGTCGGGATCAACGGCGACCGGCTGGTTATTAATGAGGATCTCGGCCGTGGGATCGGTAATACCTGCCACCTCTACGTGCTCAACGCTGACTCGGACCGCCGTGCCCGGCGTCACGACTTCGAGCGGGGGTGCGGCCGCAAAACTCGCCACCTGGAACCACATGTAACCCAGGACCGCAACGAGGAACGAGCCGATGACACCGCCCCAGAGCACACCTGGTGTCACCAGAATCCGGTTCGGGTGCTTCAGCCACTCGTCGGTGATACTCGGCCGCAAGAGCGCTGGCTTACCAACCGCCTGTGTCTGCTGGCGGGTGAGCCGAGCCTTCGACGCCTGCTGGTAGCAGGTCAGCTCGTGCTGGTACTCACTCAGCAACTTCGAGACGTTCAAGCCCAAAAAAGCAGCGTAGCGGGTCAGGAAGCCACGGGTGTAGATCGCGACGGGGAGCTGATCGTACTGGCCCTGCTCTAAGGCCTGCAGATATTTCAAGGCAACTTTCGTCTCCTGCTCGACGTGACGGAGCTCCAACTTCCGAAGCTTCCGCGCCCGGGAGAGCTGTTCGCCAATGGTGTGCGGACACCCGATTGTGCGCCTAGTGAATGCCACCATAGAGGGGAGAGAAAGCGAATGCAAACCTGCCTACCGGCAGGTAGGACGGCGGGAGAATCAAGCAGTGTGCCGCTTGAGGTGATTGTACTCCTCTCACTCACAGGACGCCTTGTGGATACTATCTTCCCGAGTGCCTAATCTCGGCGTATGCTGCGGGGTATCACCTTAAAAGGAGACGCCATTGTTTTTAGCTGATGATGTGGTTGGGATGCTTGCGCAACTCAATCAAGAAGCGGACCAGCTCTTACTCCGCAAGAAAGCGGAACTCCAACAAACCCAGAAAACCAACGATGCCTCGCAGGCAGTCCGTCCCGAATCGACGCAGCCAGCTGATTCGGGCCAAGTAACATGAACATAACTGGATCCAACACCAAGAGCCACCCTACGGTGGCTCTTTTCTTTCCTTAGAACGAGGGTGGGCCTTGGGGCGGGCGGTCTTGGTTCATTGGCGTGCTGGCCACCGGTCCGAAACCCGAGTCCATGCCCATGAGGACATCGCGCGGCTTGGCGCCGTCGGCCGGCCCGATCACCCCTTGCTCTTCCAAGAGGTCAAGTAGACGAGCCGCTCGAGCATAGCCAACGCGGAGGCGGCGCTGCAAGAGCGAGGCGCTCGCCTTGCCAGCCTGGATCACGGTCTGCTTGGCATCTTCGTACATGTCGTCGTCGACCTGACCATCGCCGCCTTGGCCGCCCGCCCCACCCGATCCGTGCGGCGAGAAGTTCATTACTTCCTCGTCGTACTGCGGCCCGGCGTGGTCTTTCAGAAACTCGGTGACGCCCTTGATTTCCTTCTCGGTGATCAGGCAGCCCTGGATCCGCTTCGGCCGTCCCGAAAACTCGCTCGAGAGGAAGAGCATGTCGCCACGGCCGAGAAGCTTGTCGGCGCCCGCCACGTCGATGATGGTCCGCGAGTCGATCTGACTGGCCACCGCAAAGGCGACGCGGGTGGTGATGTTGGCCTTGATGAGGCCGGTGATGACGTCGACCGAGGGTCGCTGCGTCGCCACAATCAAGTGCATGCCGACCGCCCGGGCCATCTGGGCCAGGCGGACAATGGCGCCTTCCACCTCTTTGGCCGAGGTGGCCATGAGGTCGGCCAACTCATCGATGACGATCACGATGTACGGGAGCTGCTCATCTTTGAATTTCGAGTTGTAGGAATCGATGTCACGGCTGCCGACTTCCTGGAACCGTTTGTAGCGCCGCTCCATCTCGATCAAGGCCCACTTCAAGGTATTGACGGTCTTGTCCGGCTCGGTAATGACCGGTGCGAGCAAGTGTGGGATGTCATTAAACTGCGTGAACTCCACCCGCTTCGGGTCGACCAAGAGCATCCGCAGCTGCGAGGGCGTGTTCTGATAGAGGAGGCCGACGATCAGGGAGTTGATGGCGATCGACTTACCCGAGCCGGTCGAACCGGCAATCAACAAGTGCGGCATCTTCTTCAAATCCGCAATGATCGGCGCGCCAGCAGCATCGCGACCCAGGGGAATCGAGAGGTTGCTCTTCAAGCTCTTCGCCTGCTCGGTTTCTAAGAGCTCACGCAGCGTCACCATGGCGGCGGTCTTGTTTGGCACCTCGATACCAACCGCGGCCTTGCCAGGGATCGGCGCCTCGATGCGGATGCCGCCCGGTGCGGCCAACGTCAGCGCCAGATCATTCGCCCGCGAGGTGATCTTGGTGAGCTTCACGCCGTCGTGCGGCTTCAGGGTATACTGCGTGACCGTCGGCCCGATGTTGACGTCGCCCATCGCCACCTCGACGCCAAAGTCCTTCAACGACTTCTCGATGATCTCGACGTTCTTCACAACGTTACCGGGATTAGCCTTGCCCGTTGGGTAGAGCAAGAGCTCGAGCGGTGGGAACTCCCAGTCACCAGCCGGCGCTTGCGTGTGCGGCCGCTGCGCCATTGGCATGGTGGCAACTGGCGCGGACGCTGGCTGTTGCTGCGGCGTCATGCCCTGGAGCTTCTTCCGCACCGCCTCAAAGACCGAGACGCGGCTCTCCTCTGTTTGGGCATCGCCGCCCGAGGAATCGCGGATGACCGGCTCGGGTGCCACACCCTTTAAGACCGCAAAGACGCCCTTCATTGAGGTATTGAGCACAAGTAGGATACCGACGACCATGAGAACGAACAGAATCATGGTGCCGGCGACGCCACCGAACAAGGCTTCGACAGCGCTCAGGGTCAGCTTCCCGACGACCCCGCCGTACGGATGGACGATCCCCGAAAACGAGACGAGCGCCATCAGTGAACCAATGAGGGCGGTAGAGCGCAGGGCAAACCGGCTGGGATCCCAGACGACCACGCCGGTACCAATCAGGAGCACCGGGACCGCGATCCGAATCCCGCCGAAGAGGACGTTCAAGAAGTTGTCGAGTCCGGCCCCAATCCGGCCAGCCGCCCCAGCCAGGGCGAGAATTTCCAGAATGCCGACCGCACCAAGAATCACCGCCACCACCTCGCGGGTCGTTTCGGGATTAATCGACCAGTCAAAGTATGAGAGGACTGATCGGGCAGATTGTCGGCGACGTCGTTTAGCCACATCCCTCCAAGAATGCCGTTCGATTGTACCAGATTTCCACTCTCGTTCCGCTTCCGCACCTTGACGGACGGTCACCTAACAGGTATAGAGACCAGTCATAAATTTGCTGACGAACCTTAGAAACTTGAGGAGGCGACCCAAACCATGTCACTGTCAGATGTAATTGGTGCCGAAATGACCGCCATCATGGCATTCATCTGGTTTACATACGCAACAGCCTGCAGGCCGGTCTATAAAGGCGAGGTCCTCTACGCCCAAGATCTCCCGCTCATGCGCGTGTGTTTCTTAACTACTATCTGCATCATGATCCACCAGCTTGTCTTTGCTGCTTGGAATATCCATATCTTTGGGTACCAGGCAACAACGCCGGCTCACCACAGCATTGTCCGCCTCGGCGTGTACACCGCCCTGGCAGGCTTTCTCCTGTATGGATGGGCACTGAACACCATCCGCCACTACGTCCTGCCGCCGAAATCGGTGGCGCCGGACGATGAAGCGCGACTGATTGAAACCGGACCGTACCAGTTCTCCCGTAATCCTATGTATCTGAGTTACATGCTCGTCTACGTGGGCGTTGAGTTGGTTGTTCTCTCTCCGCTTGCTCTATTCACGCCGCTCCTACTGCTGACGTTCCACACCTGGATCGTCGAAGAAGAGTCTGATCAACGAAAGATCCATTCGGAAAGCTTTCCCACCTACTGCCAGCGTGTCCCGCGCTGGTTCTCGCCAGCCAGCTTTATCCGCGCCCTCCGCCGGGCACTCTACCTCTACTAGTACGAACCAAAACCAAAAGCACCCTATATGGGTGCTTTTTACGTTCCCCACCGTTCGTGGCGAGAACTCGAAAGAGGCCAATGATGACGAGCCTGCGAGGGCTCATTGGAGTGTCTTTCAGTTCGAACCGCGAAACGGTGCGCGGGTGGGGTGAGGGGGTGCAAGGGGTGTCAGGGGCGACATCAAGATGAGCCCCTCCACCCTTTGAGAAAACTTACACCTCAATAATGACTGGGATCACCATTGGGCGGCGCTGGGTGTAGTCGTACAAGAACTGGCCGAGGTCGTCGCGGACGGCCCGCTTGACGTACTCCCAGTCCATCGGTGCCTTCTTATTGTGGTGCTCGAACAGGCGGGTAATCTCGTGCCGAGCCTTCTGAATGAGATCCTTCGCATCGCGCATGTAGACGAAGCCGCGCGAGATGATGTCTGGGTTCGAAGTGAGCGTACCCGCCCGCTTGTTGACCGTAAGGATCACCATGAAGATGCCTTCTTCGGCCATGGCCTGGCGGTCACGCAAGACGATGTTGCCAACGTCGCCGACGCCCAAGCCGTCGATCATGACGTAGCTGGCCGGAACCTTCTCGCCCCACTTGGCGACACCTTTATCAAACTCGAGGACGGCGCCGTTCTCACCAACGTAGACGTTATCGGGCTTCACGCCCATCTCAACGGCCAGCTTGGCGTGCGCCTTCAACATACGGTACTCGCCGTGGAGCGGCATGAAGTACTTCGGCTTGAGCATCGCGATCATCATCTTCAGCTCTTCCTGCTTGGCGTGGCCCGAGGTGTGGATGTCGAGCTCGCCGCCGTAGATCACCTCGGCACCCTCGCGGAAGAGGTTGTCGATCGTCTCGTTAATGGCGTGCTCGTTGCCCGGGATCCGTGAGGCTGAGATGAGGATGGTATCACCCTGCTTGATCTTGACCTGGCGGTGTTCGCCCGAAGCCATGCGGACCAAGGCTGAGTACTCCTCACCCTGGGAGCCGGTACAGATAATGGTCAGTTTGTCGTCGGGGATGTTCCCGATCGACTTGATGTCGACCAGAATGTCCTTCGGCGCATGGACGTAGCCAAGCTTCAAGGCAGCGTTGACGTTCCGCTCCATGGAGCGGCCCGAGACGGCGACTTTCCGGCCGTACTTAGCCGAGCAGTTAATCGCCATCTGCAAGCGGTTGATGTTGCTGGAGAACGAGCCGAAGATGATCCGGCCGACACCCTGCTTCATCTTGAAGATCTTGTCGATATCCCCCTGGACGACCTGCTCGCTGATGGTGTAGCCAGGGACTTCAGCGTTCGTCGAGTCGCTCATGAGCAGCAAGACACCCTGCTGGCTCATGGCAATGAGCTTCGCATAGTCGCACGGCTCGCCCCAGACCGGGGTGTGGTCGAACTTCCAGTCCGTGCAGTAGGCAACGATGCCTTCCGGGGTATGAATCGCCAACCCGACGGTGTCCGGCACCGAGTGGGTCAGCGTGAAGAGGTCGACCGTGAAGACGCCGAGCGTCAACGAGTCGCGGGCCTTGACCTGCTGAACCTTCTGCTTGATGTTGTGCTCCTCGAACTTCGATTCGATGAGCATGGCCGTCAGTGGCAGGGAGTAGAGCGGCACATTGCCTAGGCGGGGCATATGGTAGGGCAGAGCCGAAATGTGGTCTTCGTGGCCGTGCGTAAAGATGATGCCGCGAAGCTTGTGGCGGTTATTGAGCAAGTAGCTGATGTCCTGGATGACCAAGTCGATGCCTGGCATCTGCTCGGTAGGGAAGAGGCCGCCGGCGTCCACGACGATGATGTCGTTGCCGTACTCGAAGGCGGTCATGTTCATACCGACCTCACCCATGCCGCCGAGCGGAATCACCCGGAGCTTATTGACGGGCGGATGGTAGGTGCGGGCCGGCTGCGGCGCAGCGGCGGCACCAGCGCGCAGGTGGATACCTGGCGTGGCGTCGCGTTGGACCATCTTCTTCTTCGGCGGACGAAAGTCCCGTGGTCGGTCGGACCGGCGGGGTTGGCGGTCGCCCTGCTTATTGCCGCCGTCACGGCGGGGTTGGCGCTGTGGTCGCGGAGCAGTATTCGAAGACTGGCCAGTGGTTGGCTGACCTGCTGGCTTCGGTGTCGCCTGATTTGGTTTCTCAGGCTGTTTGGATGCGTGGTAAGCGGTTAATCCCATACGAAAGAGTGCGCTCTCCTTTCAGAGCGTGTATCAAGCGATACAAATTGAGATCGAGACTGGGCGTCGGCCACAGTCTGGGCACATGGTGTGCATAATGGTTATTTCGTGCGCGCTACGTCAGAAAACTATCAAATACCCGTAGCGAAGATG
>CAYZPG010000024.1:0-9044 GCA_964480605.1 uncultured Candidatus Saccharibacteria bacterium
TTGCTATACTTATTTCATGTACATCACCCCACACGTTCTCACTGGCACCGCGATTGGCGTGGCCACGGGTAATCCAGTTGCTGGGTTCTTGCTTGGGATGGCCAGCCACTACGTGCTGGATGCCGTGCCGCACACCGATTCTGGCACGTGGCACTTCTATGAGCCGTTCAGTACGCACAAGGTTGATGCACGCGATCTGACGCTGGGGATCCTCGATATCGCCGCGGCTTTCTTTGGGTTTTTGGCCTTAAGCAGCGTGGCGCCCCTCGTGGCTGCCGCCCCGATTGCGGGTGCGATCGGTGGCGCCTTGCCCGATGCCTTCGTGCTGCTCGGCCTGTTTTGGCCCGCCAGCACCAAGTGGAAGGGGCTGAAGTGGTACTTTGATTTGGTAGAGAAGTACCATCGGACGGCCAAGCCGAACGAGTTTGTCCTTGGGATTGTGACTCAGGTCGTGACGATCGTTGCTACGGTATGGTACTTGGTCGTTTCCTAGTCTTTGTCCTGACGTTCTTGGCTGGTTTGGGCATTATTCGCTACGCCGAGCCGATCGTCCGTGCCTTCGGCCACATGGATTGGGCCGAGCGGACGTTTGGTGCCGGTGGGACCTACACCGTCTGGAAAATTGCCGGGGTATTGGTTATTATCGTCGGGTTCCTCTATGCAATTGGTCAGTTCGACCTGACGCCAGGGGAGACATTGCAGTTTGTCCAACCGGCAAACTAAGGGCCGCTAGCTCATTTGGTACCTGCCTGCCGGTAGGCAGGGAGCGCCTTAAACTCAAACCGGGCCAGTAGCTCATCTGGTAGAGCGCCGCCTTTGCAAGGCGGAGGTACGGGGTTCGAGTCCCCGCTGGTCCACCACTTGCCCGGTTTGAGTTTAATCTATCCTTTGCAAGGCGGAGGTGACCGGTTCGAGCCCGGTGCGGTCCACCAAATCGAAATTTTTTATGACCATTCATTCAATCACCTTTGCATCGAAGACGTACCTTATTCATCGTCAGACGATCAATGTCGCTACGATTATGGATCAGGCAATGTGGCAGGATTCGTTTGGGAGGGTACATGCGTACATCAAGGAGCACGGGCTCACCATCGGCGGGCCGGGCTCAGCACTCTACTTCTCGATGGATCCAGCCACGGGCGTGACCGATTTTGGCATCGGCCATCCGATTGATGGAAGTCCTGAAATTACCGATCCGGCATTGTCGCTCGTGGTCGTGCCTGCGTCGAAGGCGATACTGGCAACTGTGAAGGGTGACTACGCGCAGTTGAAGACAGCTCATCGCGCCATGGCAGAGTACTGCGAACAGCAGCACCTAGAGCGCGTGATGCCAGTGATCGAAGAGTACGCAGTGACAGGCATGGACAAGCCGGACGCAAAGGATTGGAAGACGAATCTGTACTACCTCCACGCCTGAGGGCGGACAGTGTGTTGTTTAGTGTTGGATGGTGTGCAAGATGGCTGGGAGGTTGCGATCCCAGTCGGGATTCGTATAGGTGGGGAGCTCGACGGTGATAGCTGGCGCGTTGAAGTGCTCCTCGGCCCAGAGAGTCAACGTGCCGCTGGTCGGGTAGCTTGTCCAGTGTTCAAGGTACGGGTAGCTGGCGCGATAGGCGTAGTCTTTGGCGAGGTTTTTCGAGGCCTCGGTGCGTTCCGGATTCACAATGTTTGCCTGGGCGTGGAGGGCGACTAACTTTTCAACGCCATCGAGTTCCATGTACCAGCGAAGGGCCTGCGCCTCTTTTTCGGAAAAAGCTGCTCGGCCGCCGTGCATGAGCTGGCGGCCTTTGCGGACGTAGCGTTGCCAGTCGGATGCAGCGAAGTTTCGATTGAGATCGATGCCTCGAGCATTGGCGCGGCTGTTGCGGAGGAAGCCGTCAGGGTTGGCGGCAGGGATGATGATGATGCGGCGGTCGGCGGGGATGACCTGTGGATTGTCGGCAAGATAGTTGGCGAGGTCAACCGCCAGGTAGCTGCTACTCTTCTCGTTTCCATGGAGACCGGCGACGAACCAGATCGCCTTGGTGCCCTCGCCAAATTTGTAGGCTGTGAGCGGGTTGCCGCGGACCGAGGTGCCGTACTGGAAGCCGGGTGCGCGGACGTTGAAGTTGATCTTCGGCTTGGCAGCGTAGGCCGGGTTGAAGATGAGCATGGCCGCAATGCCCATTGAAACAGCAGCGCCACTCAGGTGGACACGGGTGCTGTGTGGATGGCGGTGCCAGTGTCGGTACCAGCGGTGCCGCTTCGTCAGTTGCTGGTGGTGGCGATGAAGGTGGGCACGGGCGTGGCGAAGGACACTCATGGAATCTAGTGTAGCACGCGCCGTGGTGTGGAAGTCTGATACACTACAATCAAATAAGGAGGCGTATGGCGAAACCGGATTCGTTCGTAGGCGTAGCGGTGCTTCGGATTGCGATGGGATGGATGTTTCTGTGGGCCTTCCTCGACAAGGTGTTCGGCCTTGGGTTTGCGACGAAGGCAGGGTCGGGTTGGTTGGCAGGTGTGTCACCAACGAAGGGCTTCCTCATGAACGCCACGAAGGGGCCGTTTGTCGAGCTGTTCCAGAACTTGGCTGGTAATCCGCTGGTGGACTGGCTCTTCATGCTTGGCCTGCTGGGCATTGGTCTCGCTCTGCTGCTGGGCATCGCCGTCCGGTTCGCCAGTTACTGCGGCATCGTCATGATGGTCCTCATGTTTCTCTCGCTGCTGCCGCCGACCAACAATCCCATCATTGATGAGCACATCATCTACGCGCTTGTGTTCCTCGTCTTCACGCAGCTTCCGACTGGCGACACGTTCGGCATGGGGGCGTACTGGCGTTCGACCGACTTGGTGAAGCGTTACCCGATACTTGGATAGCCGTGCGTATCCGTGTGCGGGTGAAGCCGAACGCCCGCGAGACCTCGGTTTCGCTCGAGTCGGATGGGAGCTACCTGGTTCGTGTGACGGCGGCGCCAACGGACGGGCAGGCGAACGAGGCGGTAGTCGAGGAGCTGGCCGGGTACTTCGATGTACCAAAGTCGGCAGTGCGGATACGATCCGGTGCTGGCTCCAGATACAAAACCGTTGAGATTATGGACGCCAGCGTCTGAACGCCTCTAGCGGCGGGAGGATGTGGAGCAGGTAACGTAGGTTGATGAGGAGCATCAGCCAGTAGGCCGCCCGGCCGGAGAGCGGGATGCCGAAGACGGACGATACCGCCCACTGGTCCTTGAGGGGAAAGACATTGCCGTGCAGTTGCTGGGTCATGGGTACGAGCGGCTGGCCCTGGACGAGGCGTAGCGCATTGGTGGCGGCGATTCGGCCTTGCTGGTAGGCATTCTCAACACCGGCTTGGGCACGGATCGCTGCGCTTGGGTCAACGCAGAACGCGGCGTCGCCAGCGACGAAGACGGCTGGGTCGGAAATCGACTGCATGGTCCGCTCAACGGCGGCTTGGGCGCAGGCAGTGGTGGCTAGTTCGGCCATGGAGACGAGCGGGTTGGCTTGGATACCGCCGGTCCAAATGAGGACGTCGTAGGCGAGTTGGTCGCCGGTTTTCAGGTAGACCTTGGTGCGGTCGGCCTTGGCAATGGTGTGCTGCAAGAGGATCTCAAGTCGGCGGTAGCTGCCCAACCGTCGCTGCGCGAGTGTGCCAATGTAAGCCGGTTGCCCACGCAGGAGGCTGTCGCCGGAATCCAACAGTTTGATGAGGAAGGTGCCCTCGTCCCGCTCATACCGGTGCGCCAGCTCCTTGAGGTAGCTGTGGAGTTGGGCAGTCAGTTCGATGCCGGTTGGGCCGCCACCGCCGATAAGGACTTGAAAGACATCGCCGTCGCGATGGCGTTTTGCAAAGGCAGCGTACCGCTCACGAACAGTGGCTCGGATTCGTTCGGCATCCTCGAGCGTTTTGAGCGGCAGGGCGTACCTGTCGATGCCACGGATACCGTAGGTGTTGGTCGTGCTGCCGCAGGCGAGGACGAGGGCGGTGTAGGGTATGACCTGGCCGGAGCGGAGTTTGACCGTGCGGCCAGCCCGGTCGATCCCAACCACCTCGCCCCGGATACATTCGACGGCCGAGTTGCCGAGGATGGCGGTGTAGGGAATCTTGAGCTGGCGTTTTGGCACATCTGCCGTGGCTGCCTGCTCGTACAGCCAGGGCGTGAAGAGGTGGTACGAGTTCCGGTCGACGAGGACAATCCGGATACCTTCCTTATTGGCACGGTCCAGATCGAGGGCGGCCCGGATACCAGCAAAGCCGCCGCCAAGAATCACAATCGAAGGTTGTTGTTGCCTCATGGATCCAGTGTACCAATCGGGTAGACTAATATAGATGGCTTCGTCATCCACACCATACGCAATCAAGACCTTCGCTTCTCAGGCTGTATTCCGGGCTTGGTTGGCCGCGCATCATGCTGATACGGACGGTATCTGGCTACGGATGTACAAGAAAGGAACGGGCGTTGCCAGTGTCACCTATGACCAGGCGCTCGACGTGGCGCTCTGCTACGGCTGGATCGATGGCCAGCTGAAGTCGTACGACGACGAATCGTACATCCAGAAGTTTACGCCACGGCGAACGCGTAGCAACTGGTCAAAACGGAATACCGAACACGTGGCACGGCTCATCAAATCGGGTGAGATGCGCGCTGCCGGCTTGCGGGAGGTTGAGGCTGCAAAGGCGGACGGTCGGTGGGCTGCTGCGTACGATGCACCGAGCCAGGCCACGTTGCCCCAGGATTTTTTGCGAGAGCTGAAGAAAGATGCGACGGCCTACGCCTACTTCAAGACGCTCTCAAAGGCGAATGTGTACGCGATTGCCTACCGGCTCCAAACGGCGAAGAAGCCCGAAACCCGCGAACGGCGGATGAAACAGATCCTTCTGATGTTGTCAGAAGGGAAGAAGTTCCACTAAGATCGCGATATGGTTGAGATTGAGTACAAATTCTCCGTTTCCTCACCGACCGAAGTAGCAGCTGCGCTCGAGAAAGCCGGGTACTCGTGCGTGAAAGAGCGGACACATGAACTGTCTGTGATGTACGACAATCCAGATGGACTGATGCAGCGGACTGATGGCAGGGTTCGTGTTCGTCAATCCGGCGATACAATCGAGTTCTGCTACAAGAAGCCGGTTGCGCGGCAGGGCGTAAAGCGGGAGCTCGAACATGAGGTGCGGGTAGATGCACTCGAGCCGTTGCAGCAGATTCTGCGAGCAATGGAATTTTCACCAACTACCAGTTATGAACGATACAGGACCGAATACCAGCGCGATGGCGTAAAAGCGACCATCGACCAGTACCCGTTCGCGACATTCCTTGAGCTCGAGGGTGATCTGGACGCCATCAAGCAGGCCTCGGCGATGCTTGGGTTTTCGGAGAGCCAGAACCTCACGGATTCATGTGACACGTTGTTTATCACATGGAGGACGGCGCGCGGGTTACCATTCGTACCGCATATGACATTTGCTACCTATGACAAATAAGTTCTTTCTCGTCTTGGGTACTCCTGGGACGGGGAAGAATGTGATTGCTGAGCACATTGCGCATCGACTTGGTATCGCGCATGTGAACTACCGTTCGATCATGATTGAAGCGGCGCGAAATGAGGCTGCTGGCGCTGAAGCAGCGAGCTTGCGCGACAGTCCGGTTCCTTTTCCTCCAGACAGAGCCTATTTCTTTCTGGAGCAGCACCTGCGCGATGTCGGCATCGAATCCTTTGTGTTGGATGGGTATCCAAAATCAGCCAGTGAAGCCCGCTTACTGCGCAGCCTGACAGCTCGGCACGGTGCGCTCACGGTACTGCATGTAACCTCACCCGATGAGGTAACATCGACTCGTCTACTCAATCGGCTGGTGTGTCCAACTTGCAACTACGTACTCTATGATCCCCAGCCGAACAGTATCTTGGAGACGCAGTGCAGCAACTGCCACGTGCCCTTAATGAAGCGCCAAGATGATGATGAACAAGGCATTGCACAGCGCATTAGTAGGCATCGCCAGGAAATTGAAGGTGTGATTGAGGTGCTCCAGTCCTTTGCTGAGGTGCATGAAATTGATGGCACTGGGGCATTGTCAGAGGTTATTAGTGATTCGATGGATATTTTACTGGCTGATCTTGGTGCCAATGAGAAGCTCGCAGAGCGAGGTGCGCGGTTGCTTGTAGAGGGTCTTGGGTTGAATCTCGCAGACCCGAACATGATTGGAACACCTTCGCGCATTGTGAAATCGCTGCGAGGCTTGATGGTTGGTCAATACGTGGGTGCACAGGCTCGAATCAAGAAGGATCTCGCTGCGGTATTCCCGACGCACTACAAAGGGATGATTATCTTGGAGCCCGTAAACTGCGTCTCGCTCTGTTCGCACCACTTACTTCCTGTGCAGTACCAGGTGTACTTTGGCTATCTTGCCGCAGACAAGAGTCTTGGATTCTCGAAGATAGTCAAGGTTATCAACACGATTGCCGCGAAGCCCGCCCTTCAAGAGGACTTTACCCAGGAAGTGATCGAGGTATTTAACAAAGTGTTGCAGCCGCAAGGCATCATGGTGGTGGTGAAAGGCGTTCATACTTGTATGAGCATGCGAGGGGAACGATCCCAAAATACCAACACGACATCTGCGGTTCGTGGCATCTTCAAGACGGAGCAGGCGGTGCGCGAGGAGTTCCTCTTGCTTTCAGGTGTGGGCAAGTGAGGGTTTCCGAGGGTAAAAGATCGGGAATTCGCGAGCCGGATGCTTGCCTTGGTACATACTCGATCGTTCGAATGAATTGGCAGTGTACACCAGCACAAAGGGATTGAACGTCGCTCGGAAGAAGTTGCCGATCACAGGATAGGTGCAGGCAAGGGTATTGGTACGCTCCCGAATATCACCCTCGCTCCAGCCGAACCGGGCACGGTAGAAGGTCATGTTGCGGTTTAGGACAAGCTGATAGACCTGCTGGTCGACGTCGGTCGGGACGCCTCGGATGCCAGCCCGTCCGATAACTCGACTGATTGGGAATTCGGACAGCGTCTGAAAGGATATGTGCCTGCTGGTCTGTGCGGCATACGTTCGGGCGCTCTGAATATTGGCTGTTAGGTCGTCGAAATGGCGCGGTTCGTCCATCTTGTCGATGTTTTCCAAGACAAGATCACTAAAGAGTATGGTGCACGTACTTGGTATGCCAGCAGCCTGATACTGCTGAAACAAGGCGAATGTAGTGGCAATGCCTCGTTTTGTGGTCTCTCCGATCGAGGTGTTGAATCCGATTTCGCCGATTCCTTTCCGGTAGCTAGGGCAGAGAAAGGCAAGGATAGTAAGGGGTTTTCCGCCGCTGACCGCCTCGAAGGCATCTTCTACGAGGGCCTGTAGTTGGTCGCGTGTCCGCCAGTTGGCCGTTTCATGCTCATTGATCCAGGTGAGCAGTGCAGCGAATCCTTGCAGCCGTTCGAATGATTGGCTGTTGAGCGATACCTGTTGCAGATTCGGAGAACGGATATATCCGAACCGCTTCGACACTGTCAGTAGCTGATGCATATCATCCCGAAGGGATGGATTGTTGGCTGCGGTCGGCGCAAGATCAAGTACGAGCTGCGTTTTGGTGGTAGTAATCATCTGTTTGGTAGGCGGGGAAGGACTTGAACCTTCGACCTCTCGCATGTTTTGCGATTGCTCTCTCTGCTGAGCTACCCGCCTATAGGTACCTTAGGGAATCGTGAGTATTTCGTATAGGGTAGGAGTGAATCTCCGGTGCTGGCAGGATGCAGATAGTTAGTCTAGGCGGCAGGCAGTGCGCGGCTGGGCGCCGAGGGCGAGTTCTTTCCTGAGGAAATCGTAGTTGGCAGCGTTGGCTTGGGGACAGAAGTCCGCTGGCTCGCCGCGGTATTCAATGCCGAGCACGGCTTTGTCTTGTTGGATGAAGACTTGGTAGTCCTCGCACTCGCCAAATTCATGGCATTGCTCATTGAGTGCCCAGTCGAAGACGTCGACGAGCTCATGGAGCTGTCCGAGGTCGTTCTTGAGTCCGATCGAGAGGCCGCGGGCATGGGCTTCGTAGGCGAGGAGCCGGTTGTAGACGAGCTGGTCGGCGTACGACAGTGGAAAACCGCTCTCGTTGGTGTAGCCGTTAACGTTGTCCGGGTCGATGCCGTCGCACCCCTTCGCAACGGCCAGATCCATGCGGGCCTGCATGACCGGGAGGAGCGTGTCCGTGTCACGGATGTCGAGCCAGAACTCGTCGGGGTAGTCGGCCAAGGCGTGTCCCTTGAGCGCATCCGAAAACGCAGGGTAGTCCGGGCGGTAGGTCTCGGCCGTGCCAGCGCTCAGGTAGCAGATGACGGTAATGCCCTTCGCCTTCAATTGGGCGATCGTGGCTGGCGACGTTTCTACTAAGTCGACGTCGTAGAGTTTGTGGGGATTCGCGACGTGATCAAGCACTGTGGGGTCAACCGTTCCACTTAGCTGGATCTGCCAGCTCGTGCCAGGCGCAACCGGTGTAATGAGGGTCGGAGGTGTGGCATCGAGCGATCCGGAACCCATGGGCAGCACCGCCGATTTCGGTGGCTCCTGTGTCTGCTGCCAGTACGCCACTCCCGCGATCAGTGCGACCAGGCCAACAAACAGCACCCAGCGGGTGCTGGGTGCTCGGGCAGTGCCCACGGACTGCATGGTTAGTAGACGGCGAGAATCGCGCCCATGGCCATGAGGGTCAACAGGTAGTTGCCGTTGTTAATGAGCCACAGATCCCAGTGCTTGCCCTCCCAGATCGTCTTGCCGGCCGTCACGGTGGCGACGAAGCCAAGCCAGAGCCAGAAGCCGGTCTGCGCGCCTTCCATCAGCGTGTCGGCGTTGGTGTAGCTCACGAAGTGGGCGAGGACATAGGCCATAACAAACGAGAGCACCGCCTGCTTGGCGTACTCCATGCCGCTGCCCTTGATCTCGCTCTTCTTCTTGCCAATTGCCTTCAACCACTGGTCGGAGAACACCCCGAACCATACCCCGCCAATTATCATGCTGGCCACGACGGCCAGGATAATCCCCATCATGCTCAAACTCGCCACTGGTGGCATAACCCCTCCTTCTTTATTA
>CAYZPG010000025.1:0-8269 GCA_964480605.1 uncultured Candidatus Saccharibacteria bacterium
TCCACAAACTGGCCGAAGCGGGGGCGGGTGGCGTTCCACTTCAGCTCCGACTCGACCGCTACCTTGAGCGCCTCGGTGGCTGTCGGATCGCCATGGGTGAGGAAGACCTCTCTGACCGGAGTTTTCACCGCCTTGAGCCAACTCATCAGCTGCGGATGGTCGGCGTGAGCCGAGAAGGCGCCGCAGGCAACGATCCGCGCCCGAACCGGCACTTGCTGGCCGAAGAGGTCGACATGTTTCACGCCATCGAGGAGGCGCCGGCCAAGCGAACCCTCGGCCTGGTAGCCGATGATAAAGAGTGTGGTTGAGGCGTCGTCGAGGTATTCTTTGAGGTGGAACTTGATGCGGCCACCGGTCATCATGCCAGACCCGGCAATCACGATTTTCGGCGGCGCTACTTCCTTGATCTTCTTTGACTGGTCAACGCTTTCGGCAAGCGTCAGCCCAGGCAGATCGAAGAAGTCGATGCCCGCCTTCACGAGCTTCGTTGCCTCGGCGTCGTAGTATTCCGGGTAGCGGCCGAAGACCTCGGTCGCTTTCACCGCTAACGGTGAGTCAAGAAAGATCGGGACGCTGGGAATGTGCTCCTGAGTGAGGAGTTGGTGGAGATTGAAGAGCAACTCTTGACTCCGCTCCAGGGCAAAGGCCGGAATGAGCAGGACGCCTCGGTTCGCGATCGATGACTCGATGACCGAGGAGAGTAGCGCTTCCCGCTCGCCCTTGGCCTCGTGGGTCCGTCCGCCATACGTCGACTCGCAGACCAAGTAGTCCGCCTCATCGAGCTTGGTCGGATCCTCGATGATCGGGGCGCCAATGTTGCCAATGTCACCTGACAGGACGAGCTTCCGGCCATCGGCCCAGAGCTCAACCGAGGCCGAGCCCAGAATGTGGCCGGCATCAACGAGCCGAACGGTAACGCCGTCGGCAATCTCGGTTTTCACCTCGTAGTCGATCGTTTTGAACTGCCGGAGTGCCCGGTACACATCCTCTTCCGAGTAGAGTGGGACGTCGCCGAACTTCACCTCTTCGTGGCTCATGATCGAGGCGGCATCGAGCATAATGAGCTCCGCTAACTCGTGCGTGGCCGGCGTGCACCAAATCGTACCTCGATAGCCGTCCTTCACGAGCTTGGCCAACCGCCCAACGTGGTCGAGGTGGGCGTGGGTGAGCACCATCGCATCAACCCGCGCCACGTCGTACATGAAGGGCGCGGCGTTCTTGAGCTCCTGTTCCTTGCCACCCTGGAATGCCCCACAGTCGATCACTACGCGTGCAGCTGCGGTTTCAAGCAAGTAATTACTGCCCGTCACCTCACCCGCCGCACCGTAGAACGATAGCTTCATAGCGTTAGCCTATCACGCCGAGTGCGTCGTGGCACGTGGCGTATCGAGTGCATGGCCGCCAAACTGGCCGCGCAGTGCCGACAAAACCTGGCCGGCGTAACTTGGGTTCGTAGCGGACGCTTTCCGAAACTCGAGCGAGCCCTCGATAATCGCCGCCTTGATGCCAAGCTCCCTTGCGGCCTCGACCGTCCAAGCGCCCTCACCCGTGTGCGCCACCGTCCCACTCACATGGGCAAAGTCGGGTCCGTGGAGCACAATGGCGCGACGGAGCCACTCCACGAGCCGCGACTCGATGACACTCCCGTTCTGGTAGATCTCGGCAACGTGCTCCAAGTTGAGCTGGTAGGAACTGTGCCGTAGGATGTCGACTCCTTCGGCAATCGCCTGCATCATGCCGTACTCAATCCCGTTGTGGACCATTTTCACGAAGTGGCCAGCGCCCAAGCCCCGAAACCACTGGTAGCCGTCCGGGATTGAGACAGTTCGGAAGAGCGATTCGAGATCACGGAACGCCCCCTCCTCACCGCCGACCATCAAGCAAGCGCCGTAGCGGGCACCGGCTGGGCCACCCGAGATACCGACGTCGAGGAAGCGGATGCCGCGCTCCTGCAGACGCCTCGCCCGTGGCTCGGCATCCTTGTAATATGAGTTGCCGCCGTCGATGACCGTATCTCCTGAATCGAGGAGCGTTGCCAAGCCATCGGCGCCGAACAGCACCTCGTCGACAACGGCTCCGGCTGGTAGCACCACCCAGACAACGCGGGGCGCTGGCAGGGCTGCGACGAGCTCCTTCAACGTGGCGGCTGGCGTCAATCCCAACTCGGCCAACCGCTCCCGCGGACCGGCTGACCGGTTATAGCCAACTACCTGCCACTGTTTTTCAAGCAACTGCTCGGCCAACCCGGCGCCCATCTTGCCCAGGCCAACTACGCCCACCCGACGCGCAGCCTGGCGCACCTCGTGCCCAGCAGCCAAGGCGGTTTGGGCGGCGGTCCGGACAGCGTGGCTATCGGGCTGGTAGGTGGCAAGGGGAACGATGTTCTCCTGCCAGCCAGCAATAATAGGATCGATGAACCGCCACATCGCTTTCAGCTCGTCGGTACTCACGAACAGCTGCTGATCGCCGGCAATACAGTCGAGGAGCAGCTTGGCGTACTCCTCGACGTACTGCGACCGAACTCGCTCTCCGTACAGCGAAAAGGTAATCTGCCGCTCCTCAGTATCTGTGCTCAAACCTGGCTTCTTCGACCAGAACGAGATGGTAATCCCCTCATCGGGTTCGAGTCGAAACACGACTTGGTTCTTCACGTGCTGACCGGGAGGGCACAAGCACGGCATGGGGTGTTTGAAGGTAATGACGACCTCTTTCAGCGCCCGCTCCAACCGCTTGCCCGACTCAAAGGATGCTGTCACCCCGCCCCATCGGCGGCCAGCCAACATCGTTTCAGCGTAGAAGTACGTCTCGGTCGACGAATCGGATGCAACGCCCTGGATCGTACGGTAGCCGTCGTACTGGGCGCGGAAGGTGTGGTGACGGATATCGTCGGCGGTCGGTGGCACGAGCGCGTCTCGGAGCGCCGCCGCGCGCTCCTGTCGAATCATCGCGGCCGAGAGATCACCCGGCCGGTCCATAATGGTCAGCGCAAGCATCTGCAACAGGTGGTTCTGGCCGACATCCCGCAGCGCCCCAACCCCATCGTAGAAGGCGCCGCGCGCCTCAACGCCAATTGCTTCCAACAGCCGGATATCGATCCGTTCGATAAACCGGTTATTCCACGTCTCTTCAAAGAGATTGTTCGCAAACCGGAACGTCAAGATGTTCTGCAGCATTTCCTTCGCCAGGTAGTGGTCAATCCGGTAGATCTGGGTTTCGTCGAAGAGACTGGCGAGCTGCATGTCGAGGGCCTCAGCCGTGCGTAAATCATTGCCGAACGGCTTCTCCACAATCAGGCGGGTCCAGCCCTCGCGCTGCGCCGGGTCGTCGGCACACGGCTTCACAAGCCCGGACATGGCGAGCTGTGAAAAAATACCCGTGTAGAGCTCAGGCGGAATGGCCAGATAGAACAGCTTATTGGCACAGACGCCCCATGCTCCGTCGACTGCGGCAAGCCGAGCCGCCAGCTGCTCGTACGAAGCCGCTTCGTCGAACTGGCCCTGCTGATACCCCAGCAAGGCTACGAACCGAATCACCGCCGCCTGGTCGGCTTGGTCGGCGAGGATCGTCTGGGCATGGGCCCGGAACTCCTCATCCGACCACGGCTTACGCGAGAAACCCAGGATTGAGCAACGACTTGGCAATTTTCCCTGCACAAAAAGCAGGAAGAGCGCTGGGATAATCTTCTTCTTTACAAGGTCGCCTGTCGCACCGAACAAGACGAGGATGGTCGGCGTCTGGGGTAGGCTCATCGGCCAGTTCCTAACACCCGCTCAAGGGCAGTAACGTTGCGCTCCATCAACCGGATGTAGCTATCACCGGGCGAGGCGGTTTCCAACGTATCGAGCGGCGCCACGACCAACCCGAGATCAGCCGAGAGCTGCTCAACCAGCCGCGAGGAAAACTGTGGCTCGACGAAGAGTCCCCGCAGGTTGTACTGACGAACCGTCTCCTGGATTGCCGCGATTTCGCCAGGCGTCGGCGCTTCACCCGGCACCTCCTCAATGACAGCGACCTGCTCCAAGCCGTAGTCACGAGCGAAGTAGCTGAAGGCGCGATGGAAGGCAATGAACCGATGTTCCGAGAAATTGGCGCTCGCCTCGGTGATCTCGCGGTCCAACGCCACGAGCTGCGCCTCGAACGAAGCAGCGTTCCGTTCAATCATCGAGGCGCTCATGGGATAGGCCTCAACGAGCGACTGGGTGAGAGCCGGCACGAGCCGCCTCACAAGCTTGGGCGAGAGCCAGACGTGTGGATCGGTACCAACCTCGCCATGCTCTTCCTCTTCCAGAAGTCCCACGCCCTGCGCTTCCAACAACTCCGTCAGCCGAACAGTCGGGACGTCCACATCCGTTGCCGTGAGCAGCTCGGCCAACCACGTCTCGTCGGCACCACCGATCCCAATGACCAGCGACGCATCGGTGAGTTGCCCAACAGCACTGGGCGAGGGCTGGAAATCGTGCGGGCCCTGGCCAGGTGGCACGAGCTGCGTCGGCGCTGGCAGCCCCTCGAGGAGCGGCTCGACCAGCAAGCGCACTGGCGTTGAGGTGACGACAACCGAAGACACCGTCGCACCTGGACGAGCCGTCCGCACTAGCGCCACGACCGTCAAAACAATGGCGACAACCAGCCCAGTGAGCACAAGGTACGGCGGCAGCGAGCGTCTCATCGGCGGCCACCCAGCAATGACTCGACCGAGGGCTTGCGCGAACAGACGGCCTGCAGTGCATCAACGTCCGCTTCAGTCAGACGGGGATTCGTCATATCTTGCTCCTGTAGGAGGTAGTACATAATCGCCTTCGGGTCGGCGACATGCTCGATCCCGAGGGCATGGCCGAATTCATGGGCAAGTGCCAGCACCTGGTCTTCCCGGTTCTCGAAGGCGTACAAGTTGATTGCCTCGCCGGTGTAGGTTGCCTGGTCGAATACATGGCCAACGTGCACGTTGAACGAGTCAATCTTCGCATTCAAGTCACCAGCCTGGAGGTGCAGCTCGTCGGCCAGCGCGTTCAGGCTGTTCGCAAGTTGGTTCAATGAGCGCCGTTCAGCTTCCAGTTCCTGGTAGATCGGCTCGGGCGCGCCCCCCTGGCTGTTGTACTGCTCAATGTTCACCGACAAGGCAGCAGACCGCCGTTCATACTCGGCACGCTTCGCGTCGTACTGCGCCTTCTTCGTATCGAAATCGGCCGAACCAGTCACAATCTCATCTTCGAGCTGGTTCTGGCTGTTCGCCGTCGCCTGACGCTCGTCGAAAATCAAGTTGACCTTGAACGAGGCTGCCGGATCGTACATGAAGAGGTTGAATCCGGTCGGATCCTCCCATACCGCCTCCGCCGCCGCCAGTGCCGACCGAAACTCGTCCTCGCGTTCACCGAACCGAGGATCAAAGGTACCGATCGCGTACGCCAGCGTCCGCCGACAGGGCGTTTGGTACTGGGTGTAGACGAACCACCCAACGAGCAGGCCGGCAAATGCCAGCCAAATCAATGCGGTGGCGCCTGGCAGACGCATGGCCCTACTGCGCGACAGTCACCGTGCCAACGTCCCCATCGACGGTGACAGTAGCACCGGCCTTGAGCGTCTGCGTGGCACCGGCCAGCCCAACCACAGCCGGGATGCCGGCCTCGCGAGCAAAAATCGCAGCGTGCGAGGTCTTGCCGCCGCTGTCGACCACCAAGGCAGCCGCCGTCTTGACCACGTTCGCCATCGCCGGATGAACGGCATCGGCAACCAAGACGTTGCCGGCTGGGAAGGTATCGAGTCCTGCACCATCAACCACGACTGTCACCGTCCCTTGGGCCGTTCCCGGGGCAGCGGCGATACCAGTCAGTACCTGTTCCTCCATAGCGTCTCCTTCCTTTTCGTATGGTGAAACAATACTATGCCGACTTCCCCTTGTGCAAGGAGGACGAGCCGCTTACTGCGCACGCTGATGAGCGAAGGACGTGGCCTCCACGAAGAGCGGGATCCACTTGGCGTAGCCGTCATCGTTCGGATGGAACTCATCGCTGGCATACAGGCTCAACCGGTCGAGCTTCCCGTACGTGTACAGGTCAACGTAGCGGAAGCCTGCCTGCTGCACGGCAGGGCGCATCTCGCGGTTCTGCCGAGACGCCCATAGACCAACCACGGCATTCGCCAGTGGCGGAATCGCGGGCGTCAATGCCATGTCGGTCGTACTGGCAATCAAGACGTCGCGAGCGCCGAGCTGCTTCAAGCCCACGATCAACGACGTCACCAGCGATCGAAACGTGCTCGGCGCCGTCAGGTGCGTCGCATCGTTCCCGCCAACCGAGACGCTCACCAAGTCCGTCCCTGGTGGCACCCGTGGCAGCTGCTCCTCGACAATCTCAGCAAGCCGAGCGCCAGACCGCCCGATCGTCTGCACTCGGACCTGGTAGCCAGTAGCAGCGATCGCGGTCGCGAGGGCATGCGGGTAGGTTGCTTCTACCTGCGTTGCCCCTACGCCGTAGGCCGTACTGTCCCCCAGTGCAACATACGTCAGTGTGGGCGCCGTTGCCTCACCAACCACATACTCGGTCGCAAACTGATCCGCCGTCGCATGGAGCGGTATGGTGTTGGTCAGTGAGCGTCGGATCCGTAGGCCGTACCAAAGGACAAGACCGAGAACCAGCAAGAGGCCGGGAATGAGGAGTACTTTCATACGGAGAGAATACCTGGCCTCCACAAGCCTGCCAAGCAAGTACCGTCGCGCTAGACGCGGATGCCGTAGCCTCGCTTGAAGAGTGTGCCGACCCAGACAGCAAAGACACCAATGAGAACAAGAATCAGCCCGACACCCAACGTCTGGTTGGCTTCTGCAAACCCGATCATCGAGTACCGGATACCGCCAATGAAGTAGAAGAAGGGATTCAAGCGGACCACCTGCTGCAACTGCTCGGGAAACATGCTGATTGAGTTGAAGACACCGCCCAAGAAAGTGAGGGGCGTGAACAGAAAGACGCTCAATACCGAGAGCTGCTCAAAGCTCTTCGCCCACAGGCCAACGACCATGCCGGCCAGCGAGAAGATCGCCGAGACCGCCACGGCGTAGAAGAGGAATAAACCCAAGTGGCTAATTGTGGCAGCACTAAAGAGAATGGCAATCAGGTAAATGCCGGCCCCAACAACCAAACCACGCAGCACCCCACCAATGACGTAGCTCAGGATGATTTCCGTGTAGGACAGGGGCGCCACCAACAACTCCTCGACGTTGCGGGTAAAACGGCCGAAGTAGACCGAGAAGCTCGTGTGCGCAAAGGCCGAGTTGATCAGGCTCATCATGAGTACGCCAGGCAGGACGAAGTCGATGTAGGTGAATTCGCCGAAGTTGGCAATCTGACTGCCGACCACCTGGCCGAAGATGAAGATGTAGAGGAGGGCGCTAATCCAGGGCGTTACCAAGGTCTGGACGGCAGCCCCCAGCATCCGCTCAAACTCGCGGCGGACCATCATCACCAGGCCGATCCAGTTCTCAAGCATGGAGTCCTTTCGTCAACTTCAGGTACGTTTCCTCAAGCTTTTTCCCGCCCTTCATGTAGGCGGCCATGCTCTGGTCAGCCACTACTTTGCCATGGTTAATAATCGCCACCCGTTCGCACAGTAACTCGACTTCTTCTAAATAGTGGGAGGTGAGGATGATCGTCTTTCCTTCCTTGTTCAACTCCTGCAAGTACTTCCACAGCTCATGCCGCAGCTCGACGTCGACGCCGGCGGTGGGCTCATCCAGAATCAACAGTTTTGGATTGTGAACCATCGCCCGTGCGAGCATCACCCGCCGCTTCAGACCACCCGAGAGCGCACGAAATTCCTTATCCCGGTGCTTGGCGAGCTCAAAGCGCTCAAGCAGCTCGTCAATCCGTGCCGCGCGCTCATGGCCAGGCATGCCGTAGTAGCCGGCGACGTAGTCGAGGACCCGGTAGGTTGAGGCGAAAATGTCGATGTTCGGTTCTTGCGGCGAGAGCCCGATCTGTGCCCGAGCCGCTCGGTACTCATCTTCCACGTCGTGGCCGAACACTCGAATCGAACCACTGGTAATCTTGGCGATGCCCGTAATGCAATGGATCGTCGAGGATTTTCCGGCACCGTTCGGTCCCAAGAAACCGAAGAACTCGCCCTGCCCAACCGTCAACGACAATTTGTCGACGGCCGTAGCTTTTTTGTACCGCTTCGTTAGATTGCGTATCTCGAGCGCTGGTACTGGATTGTCAGCGTGTCGCGTCATAGTCTTGGGACTATACCGAGTGGCACCAGGCAATACAACCTAGTACCC
>CAYZPG010000026.1:0-7458 GCA_964480605.1 uncultured Candidatus Saccharibacteria bacterium
ACTACTCAGTGAAGGCGGCGTTCGTTTCGACGGCGCTGACGTCCTCAAGCTCGTCGATGATATCCATGGCCTTCAGCAGCTTCTCCTGATCATCAGCCGAGAGCACGTGCGGCGTATTCGCAATGAAACCAAGCTTTGCCCCTAAGAGCGTAAGCCCTACTGCCTCAATTGCAGCCCGTGCTGCCGAGAGCTGCTGCGGTTTCACGTAGCCAATGAGGTGATCGCCCTGCACCTCGATCTCTTCGATGCCTGCGTCAATCAGAGCCAGCTGTACATCATCTGTCTGGCCGTCCGAGGCCACTTCGAGTATGCCGCGCTCTTCAAAAAGATACATGACGGCACCTGGCTGAGCGAGCGTCAATCCGTGCTTATTCGCTACCGCTCGTAACTCACCAATCGTCCGGTTCCGATTATCTGTCAGGGCCGTTATGAGAAGCGCTGCACCGCCCGGCCCATAGGCCTCGTACACCACCTCCTCAATCTGCGCCCCGCTGCCCAACTCGCCCGTACCCCGCTTGATCGCACGGTCAATATTATCCTTCGGCATGTTCGCTGCCTTCGCAGCCGCCACCGCCGTATCGAGATTCCTCCCCAAACGGGCCGCAACGGTGATTGCCTTTGCCAGCTGCGTGAAGGCCTTGCCGCGCTTGATATCAGCCGCGCCCTTCGCCCGTTTGATTTGCGCCCACTTGGAGTGTCCTGACATGCGCCGAGTTTACCGGCCACCCGAGAAGATGTCTACGCGCTGACGCTCGCCCCGCTCTGGCTCAACCCACAGCTGCGCACCGTCACTCGTCAATTGAACTGTGCCCTGCTGGTCGGTCCGGAAGACAGGGATCCGCTGTGCCGCCAACCGGTCGAGTGTCTCTTGAGCAGGATGGCCGAACTTGTTGTCGGCGCCGACCGAAATCACTGCCACGGCCGGATGGACCGCCCGCAACAATTCCTCCGTCGACGCGTATTTCGATCCGTGGTGCGTCACCTTGAGGATCGTTGCCCCGAGTGCTGCCGGATCCTCTGCCAACAAGGCGGCCTCGTGCTCATCCTCCAGATCACCGGTCAATAACACGCTGACAGCGCCATAGCTCGCCTTCATGACAACCGTCCCATCGTGCTCATGATCCAGCCGCTCTCCCTGCAATGATGTCAGCGGATAGAGGACGGTGAGTGTGACGCCATCGATCGTGATTGTTTCGCCAGCCTTGACCGCCTTGGTTGGGGCCCCCGACGCCTGGATGGCTTGCAGCCAGCGCAGGTAGACGTCGGTCGTATGCACGGCGCCCGAGATCCACACCTCCTCGGCTCCGTACTCTGAGAGCACAGCTGGCAAGCCACCGATGTGGTCGGCGTGGTTATGGCTCGCCACGAGCAGACGAAGCTTGGTGGGACGAACGAGGTATCGTCCGATCACCCCAAGCACGTCCTCTCCAGACGGTCCGGCATCAACCAACACATGCTCACCATGAGGCGTATCGAGCAGCAAGGCATCACCTTGGCCGACATCAAGTACGGTAAGCCGGAAGAGACCGTCCGCCGCCGGCTGCCTCACACCCTGCGTGAACGCCCCAAGCAGCGCAATGACAGCGCAGATAATGAGCAACTGGAAACTAGACTGTCGTCGTGCTGCCACTACCCCTCGCTTCCTTCGGCCAACGATACCGCAGGACCAGCAGCACAACAAATAGACCGAGCGCGATGCCGCTCCACAACAGCCGGTGCGTATCGGTCGTAACGCTGGCCCATGGCAGCCGCGCGCCAACGCTCACAATGCCCAGGAGTAGCTTGGCAATTCCCTCGGTAAGCCAAGGAAGAAACCGCGACCATGGCGCGATCAGGGTCGCAATACCGCCAACCATGATTGGCAGGATGATCGGCCCGGCCAGCAGGTTGGTCAGTGGCGCAACAATGCTCAGCTGGCCGAACGAGAAGAGCAGAATCGGCAATGTTGCCACTTGCGCAGCCAACGTTGGCGCTAAAAATTCTTGTAGCCACCAGGTTGGCAGCCACCGAGCAATCCAGTCGCTGAAGATCAGTAGCCCCGCTACCGCCGCAAAGGAGAGCTGGAACGACGCATCATACAGAATACTCCAGGGCGTATAGACGGCCATCGCGGTTGCAACCACGGCGAGCAGCGTTGGCAGGTGAACACGTCGGCCCGATACGGCGGCGAGCAGTACGACAAGGTAGAGGAACACCGCTCGTACAATCGAAGCGTCACCACCTGTAATCACCACAAAGCCAAGCAGCAAGAGGCTTGTGAGGAACATTCGTACACGGATCCCAAACACCGCCAGCAGGTGCTCGACCATCCAGGCGAGCAAGGCCACGTTCGCGCCAGACGCAACGAGCATGTGCGTCGTACCAGTCTGCCGAAAAGCTTCCGACAGCCAGTCTGGCAACGCACCGGACTCACCCAGTAGAACGCCAGATACAATCGAGCGTTCGGGAGTACGAATGACGCGCAGACGGCCCAACAAGTAGGTCTGGACATCATGGAGCCAACGGAGCACGGCATTGCCCCGACGCTCCCCGACCAGCTCAAGTTCCTCAACCTCCAAGATGCCTCGCGCGTGGTGGGCACGCAGGAACCCTGTTTCATGGAAACTCGAGCTGTCACGAGGCGGCAACAGCTGGCCGCTGACCGTCAGCACCTCGCCGTATCGGATCGCCGTATCACTGGGCACCCGTGCCCTCACACGGATCTTGGGCTCTGTCGGAGCGAGCTGCAGATCCAGGTACAACCGCTGCGTCGTTGCCGTCCGCGCACCATCCGATACCGCGGTGGCCGTAGCCGCTCGGACCTCGAGTGGCGCGTTCACCATTGGCGTCTGCAGCGTGCGAACCGCGCCAAACAACATCCCGCAAGCAAATACCAATCCTGCGACAATCACCGCTCGTAGGACAGGTAGCTGCGCCGACGAGACAACCCCAACGAGGCCAAGGGCCACGAACAGACCGCACGCGATCAGCGCTACTGTTGGCACACCTGTGCTTCCTATTGCGATGCCGGCCAGGAAGACGAGGCAGCACCACAAGAGCGGCCAGGCCGTCCACGATCTCACTTGACCCTCACCATGGCCGCAGTGTACCATGGTTTCTTCCTATCATTCTCTCTCACATGACCCAGCATCCCCCAACTGAACCCGAGCAGCCGACTGCCCCACCAACCAGTGAGTCCTCAGCTGACGAGCTCGAGCGGCTGCGGCAGGGCTGGCAACGGTGCCAGGCAGATTTCGAAAACTACCGGAAACGAACTGAGCGGGAGCGTACCGAACTCTGGCAACTCGCTACGCTCGACGTGCTCCTCAAGCTGACGCCGATCACCGACAACTTCCGCCGTGCCTTTGCCCAGCCAGCCAGCGACTCCGCCGCCTGGCGCGACGGCATCGAGCAAATCCAGAAACAGCTCGACGACTTCTTGGCCAGTCATCAGTTGACTCGCATCGACGTAGCGGGTGCCGCCTTCGACCCGACGCTCCACGAGGCGATCAGCCAACTACCCCACCCAACCGTACCCGAAGGGCATGTCATCCAAGAGGTTGAGGCGGGCTATCGTCACCGTGATACAATAGTAAAACCAACAAAGGTGGTTGTGAGCACCGGGCAACCATCAGACACGGAGGGGTCGGAAAGGTAACCTATGGCAAAAATTATTGGTATCGACCTTGGCACCACCAACTCTGTCGTCGCGATCATGGAGGGCGGCAAACCGAAAGTCATTCCTTCGGCCGAGGGTAATAACACCACGCCGTCAGTCGTCGCCATCAACAAGGCGGGCGAGCGGTTGGCCGGACAGATTGCCAAACGCCAAGCAATTACAAACCCTGAAAATACCGTCTTCTCGGTGAAGCGGTTCGTTGGTCGTCGGTTCGATGAGCCCGAAGTCCAGAAGACGAAATCCCTCGTGCCGTACAAGCTGCAACAGGCGGCCGACGGCTCAGTCCGGATCCTCATGGGTGGCAAAGAGTACTCCCCGCAAGAGGTCTCGGCCTTCATTTTGCAGAAGCTAAAGACCGACGCCGAAGCCTACATTGGCGAACCAGTCACTGAGGCGGTCATTACCGTGCCAGCCTACTTCAACGACTCGCAGCGCCAAGCAACGAAAGATGCCGGAAAAATCGCCGGCCTCGACGTGAAGCGGATCATCAATGAGCCGACTGCGTCAGCCCTGGCCTACGGCCTCGACAAGCAGAAAGAAGGCAAGATTGCCGTCTACGACCTTGGTGGCGGCACCTTCGATGTCACCATCCTTGAAATTGGCGACGGCGTGTTCGAGGTCAAGGCCACAGCCGGCGATACCCACCTTGGCGGCGACGACTTCGACCAGGCAATCATGGACGCCGTACTTGCAGAATTCAAGAAAAACGAGGGTATTGAGCTTGGCAAGGACGCCATGGCGCTCCAACGCATCAAAGAAGCGGCTGAAAAGGCAAAAATTGAACTCTCTTCGAATCTTGAGACCGAAATTAACCTCCCCTTCATTACTGCCGACGCGAACGGACCGAAGCACCTGGTCATGAAGCTGACCCGGGCAAAGTTTGAGCAACTGGTCGGCGATCTGGTTGAGCGGACCCGCAAGCCGTGCGAACAGGCGCTCAAGGACGCAAAACTGACGAAAGCCGACATCAACGAGGTTATTCTGGTTGGCGGGCAGACACGGATGCCACTGGTGCAACAGGTAGTGACCGATATTTTTGGCCGGGAGCCACACAAAGGCGTGAACCCGGATGAGGTCGTCGCACTGGGTGCTGCGATCCAAGGCGGCGTCTTAGGGGGTGAAGTCCAAGACTTGCTCCTTCTTGACGTCACGCCGCTCACGCTCGGCCTCGAAACGCTCGGCGGCGTCATGACCCCGCTCATTGAGCGCAACACCACGATTCCAACCTCGAAATCGCAAGTCTTTTCAACCGCCGCCGACAGCCAAACCTCGGTTGAGGTCCACGTCCTCCAAGGCGAGCGCCCCATGGCAGCAGACAACCGATCGCTGGGCAAGTTCATTCTCGATGGCCTGCCACCAGCGCCGCGTGGCGTGCCCCAGGTCGAGGTATCCTTCGACATCGATGCGAACGGTATTTTGAACGTCTCGGCAAAGGACAAGGCGACGAATAAAGAACAGAAAATTACCATCCAGTCCTCTTCCGGCCTATCCGAAGCGGACATTGAGCAGATGCGAAAAGATGCTGAAGCGCACGAAGCAGACGACAAGCAACGCAAGGCGCTCATCGAGGTCCGCAACAAAGCAGACAACCTCATCTACGCTGCCGAAAAGACACTCAAGGACCTTGGCGACAAGGTCAAACCCGATGACAAGCGCGCCGTTGATGATGCGATCCTTGGCGTCAAAGGCGTCATCGCACAAGATAACACGGCTGCCATTGAGACTGCGGTTCGCACGCTTGAAGAAAAGCTGTCGGCAGTCGGCAGCCACGCCTACGAACAGCAGCCGGCGGCTGATGCAACTGACACGCCAACAACTCCGGAAGAGCCAACAACGGACGACGCCACCAAGTCAGACGCGTAAGGAGGGGTATGTCGCATCAGCCAGATCATCGACTCCAGATTGCACGTCGTGTTGCGGGAGTCGCACTGATTGCCCTGAGCTTAACTGGCTGTCTCAAGTCTCGCACGACCGACAACACAACAACCTCCACCGCCCCCGAGACAACCGAGTCGACGACACAAACACCGACCGTCAGCGACCTTACCACGCTGGCACCAGCCACCTTTGATACCGATCTGACGACACATTTCACGCTCGGAAGTGCTGCGGCAACAGCCTGGAAACCTGACGCAGTCATTAGCTATGTCTCAGTAACGCTGCCGACGCTCACGCCCAATACGGGCAGTGAGGTGTACGTCTTTGGTTCGGCGAGCGATCTCGATAATTGGTTCACGTACTCCGTCTCGCAAGAAACCGGCAAATCAGTCCGAGCAATTATTCCGAAAGCCGACTATCTCGGCAGCCAACTGACCCCCATTAACCAAACGTACTGGAACATGAACTACGTCCAGGCATTACAGCTGGCAGAGCAGAATGGTGGGGCCACGTTCCGCATCAACAATCCCAACCCTCAGCTGACTATCTACCTCTCGAACCGTACGCCGCGCGGCTGGCTCTGGTGGACGGTTGAGTACAAGGCAGCCGGCGGTGCAACGCTCGTACTCCTCATCAACCCGTATCTTGGCGGCGTGAAGGACGAGCAGGGGAATGATCTTGTGCCAGATCGAGCAGCGCCTGCGACGTCGACAACCAGCTCGACAACCGCCCAATAATCAGACATACTTCTCCAGTTATGGCGCAGAAAGACTACTACGACATTCTCGGCGTGTCTCGAACTGCTTCTGCAGACGAGATCAAGCGTAGCTACCGCAAGCTTGCCCAGCAGTACCACCCAGACAAGGGCGGCGATCCAGAGCGCTTCAAAGAGGTGAATGAGGCCTATCAAGTACTTGCCGACCCTGCGAAACGCGCCCGATACGACCAGTTCGGTAGCGCCGGAGTCGGAGCGCAAGGCTTTGGCGGCGCCAATTACGAAGACATCTTCGGAGGCGGCCGAGGTGACCTTGGCGGCATCGGTGACATCTTCGAGAGCTTCTTCGGCCAAGCCTTTTCCCAGGTACAGGCTGAGGTGCAAGTAAAACTGACGCAAGCCCTTCTCGGGGACACGATCCGCTTCCAAAACAACCAGGGCGAGCCAATTGAGCTCGTCCTGCCGCCAGGCACCCAAGACGGCCAGGCCTTCCGCTTTCCCCACAAGGGCATGCCGTACCGTGGTGGCCGAGGCGACCTGATCGTTGTCGCCCGCATCCAATACCCCAAGCGGCTATCAAAAGAACAACGTGCACTCTTCGAGCAGCTGCGCGACAGCGGCCTGTAATCCACACCGGGACTGTGTGGCACTAAGAACTCTGGTATACTAACGCACACGAGAGGAGGGGGAAGCCTGTGACACCGAGTTGGAACCTGTTCTTCATCGTCTTTTTCATCGTTGGTATCGCCTACGGGATGATGCTCCAACGAGAACGAACGGTGGTAACGCTTGTCAGTATCTACGTCGCCCTGGTGCTGACGAATTTGCTGAATGATCCGATCGCCCAATTCTTCGTCGGCGAGCGGACCATTAACTCGTTCTTCGTGAGCTCCCAGGTGTCACCCTTCACCATTCAAGCCGCACTGTTTGTCGTTGTCCTGGTGCTTATGATCACGAAAAGTGGCCTCTCCGGTGGCATGGATGGCCGCGGCCTGCTTTCGCCGGTCGAGGTGTTCCTCTACAGCTTCCTCAATACCGCCCTCATCGTCACCACGATCATGTCGTTCATGCCGGAAGAGGCACGAGCCGCAATGATTAGCCAGTCCAGTATGGCCGCCTTCCTGGCGACCCATCACACGTGGTGGGTCGTCCTACCAATCGTCTGCCTGATCTTCTTTGGCTGGAATCGCAACCCCTTGCTGCGCGC
>CAYZPG010000027.1:0-6399 GCA_964480605.1 uncultured Candidatus Saccharibacteria bacterium
ATGGCCCATGAGCTCACTACGATCACCAGGCCGATGGCGGCATTGATCATGGTTTTGCGGGCCTTCGTGACGCCGTCCTCGTTGCCGAGTGAGGTCAGGTAGAGGACGCCACCTAATAGCAGCAAGCCAACGAAGATGACGCCCGAGACGCCAACGGTAATGTTGAAGACGCGCTGGATCAGATCGCCGAGCGAGGTGAAGTTACGGACGCTCTCGGGTGTGTTGACGTTCACCTGCGCCAGTGCGCTGGCTGGCGTCGCAATGAGGAGCGCGAAAAAGCTGTAGATGAGGCGTTGCATATGAATCTACTGAATTGGCGCTCGTCCAGAGTTCACGCTTGTGCCAACGGTTTGGTCGATACCAAGGAGGCTCAAAACATAGTTGCCAATCGCGAAGGCAGTTAAGACGATCACAAGGCCGATGGCGGCGTTGATCATGACCTTTCGTGCTTTGACCGCTGAATCCTCATTGCCTAATGAGGTGAGGTACTGGACGCCGCCGAGGAGCAGGAGAAAAACAAAGACGACGCCCGAGACGGCAATCGTGATGTTGAAGGCGCTACTGATAATCCTGGCAAAGGTGGCAAATTGCTCTGGTACGCCAGTCGGCTTGGTGCCTAGTGCGCTCGTTTGCGCCGATGCAACGCTGGCAGATGATAGGGCAATCACGGCTGTTCCAAGTGCGGTCTGTAGTTGGCGCATACTCCTCCTCGTGTACGTGTATTCTACCTGGCGTCGAGGTGCTCGCAATGAGCTATCCACAGCCTAGGTGATTTGCCGAAGCGCCGTCGAGACTACTAAGTAGGCTCCCATGACAACCAGTATGCCAATAATGGTGTAGAGCAGCATCTGTTTCGCCTGTTCAACCTTGGCCTTGTTGCCGAACGAAGTCATGTAGATGTAACCCGAGAGGATGATGAAAATCGCTGCAATCACGAGCACGTACTGGATAGCCATCCGGGCGATGGTGTTGAGGAAATCGGTAATGTGTTGTTCGGTCAGCTCAGTTTGGGCTTGGACGCGGAGCGGCAGCATCAACAGGCCAAGCGTAAGGGTGGTGACGAAGCGGCGCTTCATTGGAAGATCTGTTTGGCAAGGCGAATAATGGCGTAGGCCATAATCACGACGACAAAGCCGATGCCGGTGAAGAGCAGGCCCTGCTTGGCGTCGGTCGTCCCTTGGTCGTTCCCGGCGGCAAAGAGCCACTTCACGGCGTTGATAATAAACATGACGAGCAGGACAAGGCCGGCAAAATAAATGAGGAGCTGTGGTACGCCGACCGTGAGGATCTGGTCGAGACTAGCAAAGTTCTCGTTGAAGAATCGTTGGAGGGTAACTTTTTCAGCTTCTTTGATTGTACCGAGTTGTGCCGATTGGGATCCGTTCGATTGCGTATTCGTAGACAGAGGGTTTGAAACAGTATCACCCGATGGCAATGGAAGTGTGCTCCCGGCATCCTTCAGATCACCGATCCCCTCGATCGACGAAGCTTCGCTGACCAAGAGCCCGGTACTGTAGGCAATGGCGCTGACACCTGTCACAAAGACGCCGAAGATACCCAGCCCGATCAAAAAACGTTTCATGGCACCAGTTCGAGTTGCAGGAGGGCGGAGATTTGCTGGGCCGCTGCCTCGATGGCGTTCTGCGCCGCCCGTTGCCGCGTTCCAACCTGTTGAATGAGGGTGCGGAAGATCGTATCCACCTTATCGGCGCGTTTGCTCTTGTACCAAGCGGCGGCTGTTTGCTGCTCGTACGTGAATGGGTTCGCTAGCTCGCCCCGCTCGATGACCGTTGGTGGTTCAAGGACCGGGCGCGGACTTGGGCGGCCATCGGCTTGGCGGTACATCTCTCCCCGCTCGATGACGAGATTGGCGAGCACCTGCCAGGCGAGCGCCGGATCGTCGGCGTTCTTGGTGACCGTTTCGATGTAGTACGAGGCGTAGTCAACTGGCGTGTCGGTGTCGCGGATCTGTGGGAAGGGCATGACGCTGAACTGGAGGTTTGGCGCCTGCTGCTCGAAGGCGAGTTGGTAGTACTGGTAGCCGAAGATCATTGCCACCTTGTGTTGCATGAAGGCCGCCATGTCGTTCGGCATCGAGTCGTTCCACGTGTAGGCGGGATTACCTGGGTCGGCGAAGTTCGTGAACCGTTGCAGCGCTTCGGTGCCCAGGAAGGTTGTCTGACCAACCGCGTTTTGGCGGCCTAGGTGGAAGCTGGCGTTCGTCCGTTCGGGCGAAACCATCTCGGTACCATTCTGGAGCATCATTGCGTAGACGACGTCTTCTGCTCGACTGACGTTATTTGACGTGCCTGCGGCCAGCCCGGCAATCTGGATTTCGTTTCCATTCCGTTCGGTGAGGAGCTGGACGGCTCGCTGGAGCTTGTCGTAGGTATTAAAGTTTTCGCGTAGGAAGTCGGCATCGGCATCGCGGCCGGCTTGGATGAGCTGGTTGATCTTGTTGTCGAAGACCGTTTTGTTGCGGTAGATCACGAGTGGATCGACGTAGAAGGGAAGGCCGTAGACCTTGCCGTCGAGGAAAACATCGTTCGCCACGACCGGGACAAAAAGACTCTTCAGTCGCTCCTCGTCGGTTGAAAGATTCTGGGCGAAGTTTGAGAGCAACCCGTCCTGCATGGGGATGAGCTTGTCTTTATGGCGAGGCATCCAGTCGTTTCTGATAGACCAGATGTCTGGCCCTTGCCCGGCAGCGAGCGCCTCGGACACGACCAGCTCATACTCATCGGCCGGAATTTGCTTGTACACGATCGTGATGTTGGGGTTGTCGAGCTTGAATTCGTTGATGATCGGGGCGAAGACCTCTTCGCTGTCAAACGGGCGCCAGATCGTGATGGTCTTCGGGGCGTCGGTGCCCGTGCCGCCACCGACCGTGTTGCCCGTGCCGCCACGGCCAGGAATGCAGCCCGTTAAGGTAAGGCTAATGAGAACCGCAATGCCGGCTCGGACCAGTGATCGGTGACCTACTCGAGACATATCCCTCCAGTGCAACGGTATTGTACCACGGGCCGGCGCTACTGCCGGAGTGTCTGTTCGAGGAAGGTACGGAATTCTCCGCCGACATCGTTGCGCTGAAGAGCGAACTCAACGACGGTTTTGAGGTACTCGAGTTTGTTGCCCGTATCGTAATAGCGGCCATTGTGGATCTCGGCCGCGAGGACGCGGTGCTTGTCCCCAAGCATCAGCTTCAGCGCATCGTTGTAGTAGAGTTCGGCGCCATCGCCGAGGGTCTCGAGGGCGGCATCGAGGTAGCGGAAAATGTCCGGCGTGAGGAGGAACCCGGAGACCGTCGCCAGGTCGGAGGGCGCACTCTCCTTTCCGGGCTTCTCAATGATGGTTTGGACATCGATGACGCCGTCTGCGAGCGGTGTGCCAGCGACGAAGCCGTAGCGCTTGTAGTCTTCGTCCGATGCGGCGCGGATGCTGCCCAGGACCGAGCAGTCGTGTTCCTCGTAGAGCGCAATCAGTTGCTGGAACCGGGATGGACTGGCAACGATAAAGTCATCGCTGAAGGTGTAGATGAAGGGTTCGTCGCCAATGAGGTGGCGGACGTTCAATAACGGAGTGCCGTTGCCATACGGACCCTTCTGGCGGACGTAGGTAAAATTGGCCATCTGGCTGATCGCCTCGATTTCATCAAGGAGATGCTGCTTCGACGGCCCGCCCATCCGGAGATTTTCAACCAGCGAGAGGTTCGGAGCGTCGAAGTGGTCCTCGATCGCCCGTTTCTGGTAGCCCGTAACAAGGATGATCTCGGTAATGCCGGCTTGGACGAGTTCCTCCACCACGTACTGGATGACCGGCTTATCCACAATCGGCAGCATTTCCTTCGGCAGTGCCTTGGTGGCGGGCAGGAACCGTGTACCAAATCCGGCCGCTGGAATGACGGCCTTACGAACCTTTCGGCCCATGGGAGACTCCTTCTTAGGAACGGGTCTTGATGGTGAGGCGTCGGGCGCGCGACTTGCTCAGCTTTGGGATCGTAATCGTGAGAATGCCATTGGCCAGCTGCGCATCGGCGTTGTCGGCATCGACAGCGGTCGGCAAGACGTATGAACGGCTGAAAGATCCCCAGTAGCACTCTTGGACAAAGTAGTGATCTTGCTGCAGCGTCTCATTGCCCCGGCGCTCACCCTTAATGGTGACGATGTCGTCAGAAATCGCAACGTCGAGATCTTCTGGGTTGACGCCGGCGATTGGCGCCTTGATCACGACGGTGTCATCGGTTTGGTAGGCATCAATCGCGAGTTGGCCGCCCCCGTCTTCTTGCAGCCAGTCTGACTCCATGACGTCGCGTGCCTGTTTATCGGTTGCCGTCGGCATACGCCCTCCTTGCCTACTCATACTATCGTGTGTTGACGCCGGCGACAACGCTAGACAAGTGTTTCGTAGGCCAATGTCGCTGCCCAGACTTCTGTTGCTCCGTGCTGTCGCAGGGTAGTGGCGGCGCTCATGAGGGTGGCGCCAGTTGTCACCACATCGTCGACGACGAGGACGCGGCCAGTGAGCGGTGGACCAGTCCAGCGGAAGGCATTTGTCAGATTGTGGAGTCGATCGGCCCGCCGCAGACCTACCTGTTGAACGGTGGCTGTGGCTCGGATCAGGTGGAGTGGATGCGGTGCTGTCAGTCGCTTGCGGAGTGGCCGTGCCAGCAATTCTGACTGATTGTACCCGCGGTTTCGCAGGCGGCTGCTGTGCAGAGGAATCGGCAGGACGGCGGACCAACTGTGGCCGCGGAGATAGCGCCAACGGGATTGCCAGGCAATCAGGCTCAATACTGGCAGACCTGCCCAAATCCCCTCGTACTTCATGAGGTGGATGGCGGTGCGAATCGGAGCCGCGTGGTAGTTGGCGTAACTGACCAGGCCAGTCAAACCAGTTGCTGCCTGGTGGAACGAGCAGAGTGCTCCTGGCTGGTCGATCGCGCGGCCGCACAACTGGCAGAAATCGAGCGAGGCGGTGAGCTCGCTGGCGGTGCGGCAGGCCTCGCAAAACCACACTCCTGCGACGTCGCAACCCAGACAGCGGGTTGGAAAAAGAAGGCTGAGCGCCTCATCGACGAAGAGTGTGGCAAGGTCAGTTCGGCTTGACGCTCCCCAAGAATCGCCGAATGATGGGGATATGCCACGGTCTCGTACCTCATTGCCCGACGCACTCGCCTGGTTGCTCTCGGCGCTCTGCAGCCCATTTGTCGTGTTTGCCTGGCTCATCGTCCTCTTTGTGCGGCACACTGCTGCGACGACCGACCACTTCTTCTACTGGTCGCTCCTTACCCTCATTGTTACGACCAGTATCCCGGCGATCTTCATTCTTTGGCAAGTCAGACGGGGCCGTATTGGCGATGCCCATATTGCTCGGCGTGAAGACCGTTTGAGTGTCTTTGCGGTCTTTCTGGTCTCCTTAGCCGTGGGCGCACTGCTGCTGTGGCGGCTCGATGCGCCACGGTTGTTTCGCATACTCTCACTGCTCATCCTCGCGAACGCGATTCCGGCCGGCTTGATTACCACGCAGTGGAAAATCAGCATGCACAGCTGGGTGATAGCAGCGGCACTGACGGTGTATGCACTCTCATTTGGGACACCGACGTGGTTTTGGTGGCTTGCCTTGCTGGTACCGGCGGTGGTCTGGGCACGGGTAACCCGTGGTCGTCACACGTTGTGGCAGGGCGTTGGCGGCGCGCTGGCCGGCGTTCTGGTCACGAGCTTGTTTTACGTATTCATTCGGCAGTGAGCTTGCACAGCCGTGGTATACTGCCTACATGGACGCAATGCGCTCGTTTGTTCGATTTGGAGCCCTCCTTGGTGTGGCGGTGGTGGCCAGCATCTTCCTGCCTACGACGGCGCAGGCAGCCTCGTTCAATCCGTCCCGCCTCGTTGATGACGTTGAATTTACGAACGTGAATAGTATGACCGCTGACGAGGTCCAGCGGTTCCTGGTACAAAAGGGCTCGTTCCTCGCCAATTACTCCGAGAATGGCCGTTTTGCATCGCAGATCATCGTGGATGCGGCGCATGGCTTCGGCGACGGCTCGGGCTCGATCAACGGTATTACCATCTCGTCCTCGACCGGGACGGTCAGCCCGGCCGTACTCTTGGTGACGCTTCAGAAGGAACAAAGTCTCGTCACGATGACGAGTCAGAACGACGCAGCGCTACGCACTGCCATGGGGTACGGTTGTCCTGATTCTGGAGGCTGCAACCCGGCCTACGCCGGTTTTACGAAACAGGTTGAGAATGCGGCTTGGCAGTTGCGGTACAACTACGAACGGGCGTCAGGCAAGGGATTTTCCGACTACCAAGTCGGCCAGTCGAGCTGCTTCAGCAATCCGAGCGGCGGGACGGACTGCGTGACGTTTGAGAACCGGGCAACCTCGGCGTTGTACCG
>CAYZPG010000028.1:0-6103 GCA_964480605.1 uncultured Candidatus Saccharibacteria bacterium
AAATATGCAGACAGGCGACGAGGAGCAGGGCTGATTTGAAATCGAAAAAGAGCAGCGCGAGCGGCAAAAACACCGTCGACGATCCGAAGCCGGCAATCGTGCCGATTACTTCCGCGGCAACTGCGAGGACGAAGAACACTACGGCCATGTCAGTATCATAGCAGCTCGATCACTACCGACCGGCCAGTGTTCGTGATGTGTAACTTAGCGCAACCAGTCTTTCGGTTGCTTTGGCCAGCCAACGAGCAGGAGGAGGGTCAACGGCGCACCCCAGTTTGCCCATCGCTCAACAAAATCCCAAACTGAGCACCCTCCTACGAGTTATTTGACGGTGTAACTCAGCATCATGCCGGCTTCTGGGTGCTCGGAGATATGACAGTGCGCCATCCAGGTGCCAGGATTATTCATGTCGACGAGCACATCGACCGTATCACCGGTTTGCACCAGTACCGTGTCCTTCCAGGCCAGATTCGTCGTGGCCACCCCGTTCGTTCGCACCACCAGAAACCGCTGGCCGTGGACGTGGATCGGGTGCTGCATTGGATGTGCGCTCGTAGCATCATTGACGATGCGTACTAGTACCTTATCGCCGACAGTAAAATTCCAATCGGCAATGTCGAGGTTTGCCTTACCGGTGGCCCGGTCAACCATCTGCCAGACGGTATTCTCGGGCGTTGCGTTGGCGTTCATCATTGCCATCTGCTCCTCCCATTCGATCTTGTCAGCTGCCATCATGGTGCCCTCATGGCCTGCCATGGCGCCGTGCGGCATCTGCGCCGTCTGGACCGTCAGGACAAGCTCTTTGTCCGGTGTCCGGCCAAACAAGCTACGGAATGGGTTGATCGAAGCAATGACGTCCGCGTTGGTACGCAGGGTCTGGAATGCTGACTTGTAGGACTGTGTAACGAGCTCATCCGATACGACGACTGACCCGAGCGGGTACGTTCTCTCAGGCGTCTTATGCTCAAACGAGTAGGTTCCCGCCGCGTCGAACAGCACGTCCACGATTGCCCGCTCGGATGGTGCAAGGAGCAGACTATCCACGAACGTTTCTGATTCGTATTTACCGTTATCTGCGCCCAGGAGCTTCAGTTTCGCATTCGGCAACGTCAGGTTGAAGGTTCGGGTGTTGGCAGCATTGGTGATGTAGAAGCGAACCACCTCGCCCTGCGTGGCCTCGGTGGAATAGCTCGTCGAGCCATTCACTAGCATCGTGTTGCCAAACCGGCCCATGAGCACCCGGTCAACCTGCTCGGTGGCGTAGTTCGCAATCTTCCCGTCGTTCATCAGCACGTCGTCCACCATGAGCACTTCCTCGCGGTTGACCGGCGACCAGTAGCTCGGATCACTCGGTTCCACCAAGAATGCACCGTAGAGTCCTAGGTCCTGGGCGTAGTCTTGCCGCAGATGCGGGTGGTACCAGTACACGCCGGCATCTGGGAAGGTGAGGTGGTACGTGAACGACTCGCCAACCTTGACCGGCGACTGGGTGACGCCAGGGACGCCGTCGAAGGCGTTGTCGACACGCACGCCGTGCGGATGAATGGTAGTGTCGACATCCGTATTGTTCGTGAACTGAATGGTGATGCTCGAGCCCTGCTTGACCTTCATGACCGGACCAGGCACCGAACCATTGTAGGCGAGCATCCGAACCTGATGACCATCAATGGTTTGGACGACCGGGCCAGCCGTTAGGTTGTAGGTATCGCCGTCGTTGAGCGCCACTGTTTCGGTCGGCGTAGCAGCTGGTAATCCAGCCGTCTTCGTACTGAAGTACGCTCCGCGGGCAGCCGGCGGACTTGTAATGAGGCGGACGGCAATAATCCCGGCGAGCAGTAGCAGTATAACGCCAACAAACAAGTACTTGTTGCTCATAGGTGAGTTCATTGTATCCCAGTATAAGCGAATTGTAGTAGCCCCAGTCGACGCAGAGCGTCAGAGTCGATATGCCTCAGCGATCCATTGCAATATGGAACCGCTTAACTCCTTGTCGTCAGCAAGCAGGACTTCGTTATGAAAGCGGTTTGCCGATACCTGTTCCGTTTTCTTGATCAGTGCATCGTGCAATGGCTTCGCGGTGACAATAGTCAAGAGTAGGCCGTTCACTCTGGGATGAACGCCGAGGAATGCTCGCTGCTTCACAATGTGGAGCGAGGATTTCTTCCGTTCAACCGAGTACTCGCCGAGCGTGTTGAGATACGTAAGCAGTGCGTTATAGACCGAGGCATTCGAAGGATTCGATTGGATTTCTTCAAAGGCTTCCAGGGGGCGGAGCATAGCGAAAACATGCCGTGCGATAATGAGGCAAGAGAACATTTGAATGGCAATCCTACATAAAAAGAAGACTCGCCGAAGCGAGTCTGACTTAGAGCATAAGTCTACTTTTTACCTTTTTATATGAACCAAAAGCAGAATAATACGTGGAAAGAGAAAACTTTCCTCCCAAAATATAATCCTGCCGCACGTCTTCTACGGTTGGAAAGCGTCCTAGTTTTGCAGCAAGCTCTCGCAAGTAAGTCAGCAAATTCCCTTGGATCTCCTCAGGGCTAGGAGCAGTATAACCAGCAGCCTCCAGAGCCTTCCGAAAAGTTCCAAAATGTTTCGCGAAGGTCGCGCAAGATGCAGATTCTCCCTGCTTACTGGCCGCATACACATCGCTCATCATTGGCACCCGGCCAAGTTTCCTCGTCAAGTCATGCAATTGTCCAATGAGATGTTCCTTTGAATATGGCAATTTTTGCCCAAAGCCCGCTTGCTTGAGGGCTTCTTGAAAGGTACCGAACTGCCTCTTAAAGGTAGTGTAAGGAGCCATTCCTTCTATAGCCAGGTCCGAAGAACCGGGCGCTCTCCCTAGCTGGGCGCCGAGGCTTTGTAGCTGTTGCAGCAAATCGTCGCGAGAGAAATTAGGCCGTTTTACCGGCTTGAAACCGGCAGCAGCAACTGCCTGAGCATGCGATCCGAACAAATCTCGATAGACACCAGGGGATACACAGCGGCGATCCGCACTCGCTGCTTGGACATCGTGTTGTCTGGGAACTCTCCCTAAGTCTTGCGCAAGCTTCCGAAGATCATGTATGGCCCGCTCTTTTGTTACCATGCCTACTCTCGCGGAATAACCCGCTGCTACCAATGCATTTGCCAAGCTGCCAAAGTATGCGCAAAACGTTGGTGGGCTGGCAATTTGTCGCTCCAAGCTTGCCTTGCGAATATCAGCCGAAACTGGTCTCCTCCCAAGCTTTTTGCCCAAATTTTGCAACTGCTGCACTAAATCCTCTCTCGTGTAGCCCCTTTGGATCTTATGGAGCATTTCGAGCAAATCAATAGCAGTACTACTGAAAGAGAATCTTCCGGAAAAAATCTCAACGCATTCGCCTGCATCAGCTTGCTCTTCGAGAGCAAGCTTCTCTTCGCGTTCGACATCTTTTCGAAGTTGATTCAAGAGTAGTAGACGTTCGCAATTCCTAACAAAATCAAGAACAACAACCTCGCTCTTGTTTTTACACCTCCTCAAACCTCTTCCAAGTTGCTGTAAGAATATGGTCTTCGAACCTGTCGAACGCAGAAAGACAAGCAAATTCGCCTCGGGTATATCTATGCCTTCGTTGAATTTATCAACTGTTACTGCCGTAGAAATGTCCCCCTTTCGAAATAAGCGCAGTCTTTCACGATACTCCGCGCGCGGCATGCAAGAATGCAACGCTGCTGCATTTGGAATCAGCTGAGCAAACCTATCTGCGTGCTCGATCGTTGCACAGAATATTATTGTTCTCGCACAGTGGACTTGTGCTGCATGTCTTTGAATGATTTCGGCGATCTCCTCATCACGTTTACGTAAAAAGAATTTTCGATTGAGCTGTTTCAGACTAAGCTTGCCTGCCGGTAATTCTAGTGGATTCAAGTCTTGAATTTCGTCCGACATTAAGTTGTAACTGACGGGCGTCAAAAGGTTCCTTGCAATTGCCCGTTCGATCGGCAGGGAATACAGCTCTTCGCCATAAAATTGCCGTATATCCCTAAGGTCGGCGCGGTCCGGGGTTGCTGTAATTCCCAACAGGAATTTCGGCTGCCAATACTGAACTGTCGGCAAGTACGTTGGCGCGTGCGAGTGATGCGTTTCATCGACAACGATATAGTCGAACTCTTCAGGAGAAAAATACGTTTTTGCTCCCGCCATAGTCTGAAACGTCGAAAACAATACATCCGTCAGGCGTGTTGTTTTCTTGTCTCCATGGTAGTAGCCATACGAATATCGTTCTGTCCCAAGAACAGCGCGAAAGGTTCTTCTGGCTTGGCGCAGGATATCCTTTTGGTGACACAGATACAGCACGCGACCACCATTTCGTTTCAGGTACCTGCGAACATCAAAAGCTGCCACCACCGTTTTTCCCAAACCAGTCGCCATTACGATCAATGCCCTTCCTCCTTCTTTACGGCGTTTTGCCTCAAGCAAAATCAAGGGGGCATGTTGGTATCCATACAGCTTCACGATGAAGCCACCTCCTCTGTTAATTTGTAAATGATCGCGCGTAGGATAACCGATAAAAGCTGTTTTGTCATCTATAAATGGCACTCACTACACCCAGGAACATACAAAATACCCACGCATGGTGGGTATTTTGTATGGCTCCCGGAGCTGGATTCGAACCAGCAACCTACTCGTTACACGAAATCCTCATGTTTCCATGTGGCGTGGACTATCTCATCACCCCGGCGTTCGCCGGGGGCTGGGCGCTGTTTGCAAGGTTATTGTTGGGACTCACTTGCTAGTCTCTAGACCGTATCGTCAACCGAAGCCCTGACGATCTTGGCTCGGGATTACCTGGACGGCTTCCCCGAGTTCACCCAGTGTTCACCAACAAATTACTCTGTTGGGCTGCCATTGACAGCGAGTTGCTCTGCCATTGAGCTATCCGGGAATATGAAGTTGTGAACGTTGGCACTGTACCAAAAGTGCCCTCCAGGTTCAACCTTTCCTCAGGTACTGCGATTGAAGAATGCACTACCTGGTGCTATACTCCGCGCGACGAAATGTCGCACCTTACATGAAAGGAGAAATGGATCAATGCTTTGGGAGGGGGATAATTGGGTGGATGTCATTGAACATGAGATCACCCGTATTGCCAAATCGGATCGGCCCAGGTTCATTCGAGCCTGTGTCCGATTAATCACTGTCCAAAACAGGGTGAACCCCGATATCAAGGTATCGCCACCACTCGGCTTCGGACCCGATGATTTTCTGCGGGTGTGCAATCCTATCCTGCAGGAAATCGAACTACCCACTACTCGGTTTCGTCAGTTCAACCCCTTTAAGGATCTGTTCCTCGAGGAGGACCTGCCGAAAGACTACATCCTCTACCGGAGTCGCAGGGAACTGATTGTGAAAACGATCTTTTTCGTAAAGGTAGCCTACGAGCTCTACCAGGGGATCGTAGAAACGCTGTACGAGCTTGGCGTTCCTGCGTTCAACACCAAACTTGCGCTCCACCGACTACGTTTTGAAATCTTCCGAAAGGGGATCATCCCATTCGCCATTACGACTGGCGAACTACTGCGCAGGCAACGTCTGCTTCACACCGACCTCGAACACATGTACTTAAAGTTCATGTCGCTCTGCACATTCTTCCAGGAAAGCATCCTGGACGACGAACTAGCACTCCCAACAACGACTGGCACAACGACAGCGCCCCTACAGCCTGCCGACCGAAAGGTCGCCTAAATACAGGAAGGCAGGTATCTAAGGATGAATCATCAAATAGCCCCGTGCGCGACACGGGGCTTTGCATGTCCATATGGTACAATTTCTGAAAGAAAGGAGATTGTATGTTCATTCTACTTCGGTGGCTTATTAACGCACTGGCGCTTTTGCTGGTCGCGTACATTGTGCCGGGTTTCGTGGTTGCCGGCTTCTACCCCGCACTCATCGCTGCCCTCCTCCTTGGACTCATGAATGCGGTCGTCCGGCCTATCCTTCTTATCCTCACCTTGCCGATCACGCTCATTACCCTTGGTCTGTTCACGTTCGTGATCAATGCGCTCATGCTCTGGTTCACGTCCACGATCGTGAAGGGTTTCGATATCACGACGTTCAGCGCCGCCCTGTTTG
>CAYZPG010000029.1:0-4346 GCA_964480605.1 uncultured Candidatus Saccharibacteria bacterium
GCAGCTTTCGGGCTAGCTGGAGCAGCGTTCGAGGTCTCGAGTGGTGTGGCAGCTGCAAACCCGCCGCCAGCCAACCGTTCACCCGCCCCTTGCAACACCAGCGTTGGCTGCGGCGCTGCGACAGGAGTTGATGCCGCCGGCTTCGCAGCCTCGGCCTTGAGAAGCATCTCGCACACCTGGTTTTCGATCTCATCTTTCAGTTCTTGGAACAAACCGAAGGCCGCCTCTTTGTATTCAACCAGCGGATCCCGCTGCGCGTATCCCTTGAGACCAATGCCCTCGCGCAGATGCTGCATCGTCATGAGATGTTCCATCCAGTAGGTATCAATGGTGCGCAGGTAGACTATGCGCTCCAACTGCCGGAACGGCACCTCACCGATCTCTACCACCTTCGCCTCAAAGGCGGTCAATTCGTCGTCGTGGAGCAGGCTGCGAATCTCTTCGTGCAGCCACATCTCGGTATCCGGTTTCAGGCTCAGAATCTTCCGGCGCTTGCGGTAGACCGCCTCGCGGTGCTGATTCATGACGTCGTCATACTCAACGAGGTGTTTCCGGATATCGAAGTTATGGCCCTCGACCCGTCGCTGCGCCTGCTCGATCGAGCTGCTGATCATCGAGTGCTGGATCGGTTCGTTGTCTGGCAACCCAAGTCGGTCCATCAGACCACGCATGCGCTCGCCGCCAAAAATCCGCATCAAGTCATCTTCGGTCGATACGAAAAACTGTGAGACGCCGGGGTCGCCTTGGCGCCCGGACCGGCCACGAAGCTGATTGTCGATGCGCCGCGACTCGTGCCGCTCGGTACCGATCACCGCCAAGCCACCCGCTGCGAGCACCTCTTGGTGCCGCGCCTCCCAATCCTTCATGTCCTGCGTGGATGCCGTTGCCTCCGGCTTCTTACCGCCCAGGATAATGTCGACGCCGCGGCCGGCCATGTTGGTCGCAACGGTCACGCGGCCCGGTTCACCAGCGTTCTCAATGATTTTTGCCTCACGCTCGTGCTGCTTGGCGTTCAACACATCGTGCTGGACGCCGGCTTGTTTCAAGCGCTGCGAGAGTTGTTCGGATTTCTCAATCGAAATCGTACCGACCAGGACCGGCTGGCCGGCGTCGGACCGACGTTTCACCTCGTCAGCAATGGCATCGAACTTTGCTGCCTCAGTTTTATAAATGACATCGGCATGATCGTGGCGTTGCACGTCGCGGTGGGTTGGGATCTCCACGACATCGAGCTTGTAGATCTTGGAAAATTCTTCCGCCTCGGTCGCAGCGGTGCCAGTCATACCTGCCAACTTCTGGTACATCCGGAACAGATTTTGGAAGGTAACGGTGGCAAGAGTTTTCGACTCCTGCTTCACCTCAACGCCCTCTTTCGCCTCGATCGCCTGATGGAGTCCCTCCGAGTAGCGCCGGCCTGGCATCAAACGGCCCGTAAACTCGTCGACGATCACCACCTCGCCATCCTGGACAACGTAGTCCCGGTCCAAGAGGTAGAGGGCTTCCGCTTTCAAGGCTTCTTCGAGGTGGTGCACGAAGTGGACCGTTTCTTGGGAGTAGATGTTCGTGACACCGAGCGCCTCCTCGATCTTGCGGATGCCCGTATCGAGGATCGCCACGTGCCGGTCTTTCTCATCGACGGTGTAGTCTTCATGCACCTTCAGCGTCCGGACAATCTGGGCAAAGCGGGCGTAGAGATCACCGGACTGCTCAGCTGGCGCGGAAATGATGAGTGGTGTCCGTGCCTCATCAATCAGAATCGAGTCAACTTCGTCGACGATGGCGTAGTGGAGTTCGCGCTGCACGAGCTGGCTCAGGTGGCCGACCATGTTGTCACGCAGGTAATCGAAACCGAACTCATTATTCGTGCCGTAGACAATGTCACACCGGTAGGCTTCTTGGCGTGTGCAGGGGATGAGATGCGGCCAGTCGCCCGCCGGCTCGCCTTCCTTTGGCTCGGGCGCCTGTGCAACGTAGCGCCAGCTCTGCATTTGCTGGCCGATCACACCGACCGACAGCCCGAGCGCCTCGTAGACGATACCCATCCAGTGGGCGCCGACTTTGGCGAGGTAATCGTTCGGCGTAATCAAATGGACGCCACGGCCGGTGAGTGCGTTGAGGGCAAGTGGCAGTGTGGCAACGAGCGTCTTGCCCTCACCGGTTTTCATTTCTGCAATCTTCCCCTGGTGAAGGACAATGCCGCCGATCAGCTGTACGTCGAAATGGCGCATGCCGATCCGCCGCTTGGCCATTTCTCGGACCAAGGCGAATACCTCCGGCAGAGCAGCTGTGAGTGCCGTGGCCTGGCTCGCATCGTCGGGAGCGGCCTGAATTGTCGCTCGGGCCGCATCCATCCGGTCCCGAAGCTGCGCGTCGGACAGCGGTTCGAGCGTTGGCTCGAACGTAGTAATGGCAGCCACCATCGGCTCGAGCCGCTTCAACTCACGTGCGTTCAAATCACCGAAGAGGCTCTTCAAAAATGTCGCCATAGTCCTGCCTTCCAGACCGCGATTATACCTGAAAACCAGGGCGTTACTAGGCTGTTCGCCGCTTCCGTCGGCTCAGTCGTTCGAGCAGGCGGCGTGGGGCGTGCAAGGTCTCTTTCATCAGCCGTGACAACTTTTCCTGACGAGCGTGGCGACGCTCACGACTACGCACCCGCTCACCGTGCTGGCGCAGGTGTCGTTCAAGTTTCTCGTAGACGCGGTCGCAGCCGGTCCGAAAATCTTCAGCGGTCACCTCGACATGGAAGGTCGTCGGCTCACCAGGAATGACCGCGGTCGCATGTACGTAGTGCGTACCGCCCTTCTTGCGCCGATGCAGATGCTCGAGCGACACCTCGATGTAGGCAGGATCACGGGCATAGCGTTCTAACTTACCAAACAACTGCTCGATCGAACTCAACAGTGACCGGTTTAATTTGTGCGACGTGTCCCGTGAGCGGACTTCGACTCTCATACAAACCTCCGATCTTTGTGTACTTATACTGGTCGCCGAATCACCTCGCTGCCGACAAATTCCTGCAGTGCCTTGGGCACCCGAATGGAACCGTCGGCCTGCTGATGGTTTTCCAGCAGCGGAATGAGGATGCGCGGCGAGGCGATCACGGTACAGTTCAGAGCGTAGACGTGGCGTTTCTTACCGTCGGCATCCACGTACTTGATGCCTAAGCGACGGGACTGCCAGTCGCCCAGCGAGGAATCGGAGTGGGTTTCGCCGTAGGCGTTGCGTGACGGCATCCAGGTTTCCACGTCGTACATGTGCACCTTGCCCGCACCCATATCCCCGGTCGCGATTTCCAAGACGCGGTAGGGCAACTCAAGTAGCTGCAGCATCGCTTCGGCAACGGAGAGCAGCTCGTCGAGATGCGCCTCTTGCTGCGCATCGTCGGCCTCGCACAAGATCACCTGTTCTACTTTCATGAACTCATGGATACGGTACAGCCCCTTTACATCCTTGCTATAGCTACCGATTTCGCTCCGGTAGCACGGCGAGATGCCACCGACCTTGATGGGCAAGTTGGCGCGATCAAGCGTCGTATCTGCGAATTCGGCCAAGAGCGATGATTCGGCGGTGCCTGCTAGGTAGTGGGGTTCTTGAAGCGCCTCGCCGCTCTCGAGCTTGCCGGGATTGGCGATCTGGTAAATCTCATCCTTGCCGAAGGGAAAGTGGCCGCTGCCTTCAAGCGCGAAGGTGCGGACGATCGTCGGCGGCACGCGGAGCGAGAAACCCTTCTTCTGGAGCAACTGGAGACCGAGCTGCAACACGCCGTACTCGAGCAACACCGCCTCATTCTTCAGGTAATAGCCGCGGAAACCTGCCGCCTTGCGGCCGGCGTCGAAATCAATCAGGTCGAGCGATTCGCCCAGCTCAATGTGGCTCTTGGGTGCAAACGAAAACTGCGGCTGCTCGCCAACGGTTTTCACGACCCGGCTCGCCGATTCGTCGCCGACCGGGGCCTTGTCCGACGGAATTTGCGGCACGAGCAGCATGAGCGTCCGGAACTGGTGTTCGGCGGCGGTGAGCTGGGGCTCGATCGACTTCAAGGCCTCCTTGATCTCCGGACCTCGCTCCTTCGCCTGCTCAACTGGCAACTGGTTGCGCTCAGCCAGCAATGCGTCCCGTTTCGTAATGAGCGTCCGACGCTCCTCGTCGACGCGGAGCAGTTCGTCGAGATCAAGTGTGAGCGCTTTCTTCTGGATCGCGTCGGCGACCAGGTCCTTATTGGTACGGATGAAATCAATGTCGAGCATACGTCTCCTTCTCTAGGATGCCAGGTAGTCGTTGATAGCCGGTCGCAGCTGGTCGAGCGCGATCTTGTTGTGGTTGATCGATCTCTGTTCCTCGTC
>CAYZPG010000029.1:4446-5899 GCA_964480605.1 uncultured Candidatus Saccharibacteria bacterium
TCCTCATCATTGGGCTTAATACGACGGCTTTTCACGCCAGGCCAGTTACCGAGCGCAGGGATTTCTAGCCCGCCGTCACCAGCGATCGTGGCTAGGCCAGTCGCAGCCGCTGTCTCGATCGCTTTCTTACGGGCATTACCCTCGAACGTCGGCTCAGACTCGTCCGTCTTGAAATCAGGCGCCACGTCAGCCAGCGTCTTCCAATCGACCGTAAGGTCGGGGAAGAACCGCTCAACTTCTGCCGCCTTCGCTGTGTTGCCGGTTCCGATGAGGATAGTTTTCATAGCACTGCCCGTAACCGCTCAAGTACCATCTGCTTGCCAAGCTGGGCCAGCAAAAATCCCGCTCGCGGACCCGAGTCCTGGCCGACGAACAGCCGGTAGAGCACGACGAAGCCTTGCTTGGTTGGCAGACCGGCTCCATTCGCGGCGGCGTAGATCGCATCTTGCACCGTAGCGCCGTCCCAGTGCGCAAGACTATCCAGGGACGCTGCCAGCGCCTCGATAAACGAACGCTCCGACTCAGATAGTGACAGCGTCGGCGCCTCAGTTTGGAGCGTGTAGAGCCGTTCGCTCGGAAACCGGGTCAGCCACGCCGCGGCGGCGGCGACCCGAGCTGCCAGCACGTCCTGCTCCTCGGCGGTGAGAGGGCGGCCCAATTCCTGCGCCGCCCATTCCTGCACGGACACCTGCGGCAGCTGGACAAGCGAGCTGACGGTCGAAAATTTGAGTGGCGCTGGCACAAGTGGTGTATCAGGCAGGAGACGCGTGGCGTGAAGCAGGCGCGTCGCAACATCATCGCCGGCAGCCGCCTCACGAACGATGCGGTCAAATTCGTCAGCCAGTTGTGGCACGGTCAGCGCAGTATGCCGAAACTCAACACCACTGGCCGGCCTCGTCCGCACGACCAAAAACCGGAAGAGCTCCGGAGGCAACTCCTTCAGCATGTCGGCTGCCCGCGCACCCACCGCTTTCGAGGTACTCAGCTTTTTACCGCCTTCGTCATAGAGCCACTCGTAAAATAAATCTTCTGGTGGTTGTTGGTAGCCAGCCTTAGCCGCGGGAGCAAAAATACGCTTGAATACCTCGACGCCCACATCGCGGGAGCCGCCTTTGGTGTAGTGATCCTTGCCAGCGCCCTCGATGTCGGACTGAAGCACGAACCAGCTGGCTGGCCAATCGAGTTTCCACGGTAACTTCGCCCGGCCGTCGAACGGCGACACCGCCCCTTCGTGGCCGCAGCCCTCGGCCCACGGAACCGTACCCGTTCGGCATTGATACTGAACATTCGTGCCGTCCCAAGCAGTCACGACTGTCGTCGCCACCTTGCCGCACTGCTCACAGCGAACATTGATCGGAAACTTGGCAACCAGTGCCTTGCCGGCGCGGTCCTCTGTCCGGTTCACGACCACCGCTTCAAACGCCGCCGTAACGTCATCAGCCTGATCCAGGAT
>CAYZPG010000030.1:0-1163 GCA_964480605.1 uncultured Candidatus Saccharibacteria bacterium
CCGATCGCGATCGAGGTGGGTAGGCTGGCGCCGAAGGCCAAGAAGACGCCGAAGACGACCAGGGTGAGGATGAGCGAGATGAAGTAGAGCCGTGCCATCGTCCAGGGATTCCTTCGCCAGACGGCGCTGATCGTCTCGCCGTCACGTAAACCCGAGAAGTAATCGGTATTGATGTCGTGCCCGTCGTGACTCATGGTGCGATCCCGGTTTGGATGGCAGGCAAGAACGGCATAGCCACCATCGCAATAATCACGAAGAGCACGAAGCCGACTACCACCCACCGTCCGATTGCTGTCTGTTTCATCCTGCCCTCCGCCGGCCAGCGATCACTAATCCTGTTGCGAGCGCCACGCCCAAGACCAACAGCCAGATGAGCGCGCTCACCTTCCCAGCCGTACCCGTTTGCAAGGCAATCATACCGAAGAGGGCGGCGATTGCGTAGAGAATCAGCACGGTGGCACGAACGGAAAAACCAGCTTTCAAAAACCGGTGGTGCAGATGGAGCTTGTCGGCTTTCATGGGCGACTGGCCGCTGAGGATCCGGCGCACGAACACCCAGCAGGCGTCGAGGATGGGAATACCGAGGACCAGAGCCGCGGTCGCAAACTTGGCACCCGAGATGATCGCGAACACACCGACCATGTAGCCCAGAAACATCGAGCCGGTATCACCCAAAAAAATCTTGGCCGGGTGCCAGTTGTATGGGAGAAAGCCAAGGATTGCTCCGGCCAAGATGGCGGCCAGCAGTGCCGTCGCTGGCTGGTTGACCACTGGCTCAAGCGAGAGAAAGACCATCGCTCCGCAGGCAATCGCGGTCAGGCCGCTTGCTAAGCCGTCGAGGCCATCAAACAAGTTGACCGTATTAATCATGAGCAGAAGCCAGATTGGCACCAGTAAGTACGTGAGAGCGCCAAGGATAATAGTGTTGCCGCCCAGCGGATTGGAGAGCCAGTGGATCTCAACCCCAAATAACACCACGCAGAGCGCAGCAACCGCTTGCAACGCCAACTTCAGCCATGGATTCAAGTCGTACCGGTCATCGATGACACCCGTACCGACCAGGATGAGGCCGCCGAGCAAGACGCCAAACAAATTCTTGTCGATGCCCCAAAACTGTTCTTGGACAAACTGCAGCCGGGTTGGATCAGTCAGCAAGATGCCGA
>CAYZPG010000030.1:1263-5829 GCA_964480605.1 uncultured Candidatus Saccharibacteria bacterium
AACAGAAGGGACTACTCTTCTTGCATGCGAAAGAAGGTGTACAAGAGTGGCACAAGGCGTAGTGCGTTCGGCGCATAGATGAAGAAGAAATTCGCTGGCGTGGCGGGCGGCGGAATCGTGTGGTCGAAACCCGAGAGCGTGCTTAACAATGGCTTACGTTCTTTCGGCAGGTGGCGATAGAGGGCACGGGCTTCCGAGTACGGCACCAGCCGGTCGTTCACGGTATGGACGATGAGCACTCGCGCCTGGACCTTGTGCAACATCTCGGGTGTGAGCGAGAGCGCATCCATATTCCGTCGAAATCCCTCGGGAAACGAGGCACGGACCTCTTTGAGAGGCATGCCGTCGTTCACGTTTTCGAGGGTATCAAGCAATGCCTGACTTTCTTTGCTCAAGAGCCGACGCAACGTCGCCAGGTGGATTGGCGTGTCGTACCCGCGGACCTTTGTCAAGAAGGCACGGATGGTCGCAGCGTCTTTTACATGCGTCGTCCAGGCTGCCAGGGTTTGCAAGAGGATGTAGCGCATGTACGGCTCGGGCTGCAGATGGATTTCTTCCCCGTGCTCCAAGCGGACCGTGCCGTTGCCCGCAAACCGCAACACCGACCACAAATCGACGTAGCCGCCGATCGCCATGATGTACTGCAAGTCGCCCCGATGCTTGGCCCGTGCGGCTGCAAGTAAGGACGGACCGACCCCATAGCTTACCGCCACGATGCCGATCCGCTTTGGATCAACATCCGGCTGTTTCTTGAGGTACTGGATCGATGCTTCAACATCATCGACATCGCCAGTATCAATCTGGCCGACTGGCCGGTCAGTCCACTCCGGCGCCAATACCACGAAGCCAATACGCGCCAGACTCTTTAAGAAGTTGACCGCGTGCGGATCGCGCTTCCCCTTTGGTGCCAAGGGCGCATAGATAATCACGGCTGGCTTCTGGTGCGTCGACGCAACCTGGCCGACTCGGTACAAATCGGCTGTCACCGTATGCGACGCGCTCTTGAAGCGGAACTCATGCCGCACGATCGGCGGCGACCATTCCTGCGGCAGGTGGAACCGTCGGAATGGAAACATGATGATGAAATAAATGAAGGCGCCCTTCGTGAGCGATCGGCCGGCCGGCGTACCCGCCAATAAGAAAGCAACGAACGACGCAAGTGCAAGTAGCGGCATCAACCCCCTAGAATCATCAACGTCCCCACTGCTCCAACAGTGGCCGGAAGTCGTCGTTCTTGAAGGGCCCCACGGCCGCCAGGTTCAACCGCTCTGGCACGAAGAGCTCGTTGGCAATCGCCTGGATCTGTTCGGCCGTGACCGCCTCTACCCTTGCTACCAACTCTTCCGGCTGGATGACCCGGCCGTGGTACAGCTGCTGCTGCGCCACGAACGAACCAATCTCCGACGAACCTTCGAGGCCAAGCGCCATCTTGCCTTTGTAGTGCTCCTTGGCCTTGGTCAACTCGGCCGCAGTCACACGCTCATCCCGAAGCTTCTGTAGCTCGACAAGGATAAGCCGCAACGCCTCTTTCGCCTGGTCGTTGCGCACCCCGGTCGAGATGCCCAACAAGCCCGTGTCGTGGAACGTATCATCACCCGAGCGGACGTAGTAGGCCAAGCCACGTTGCTCCCGGATTTCCGAGAACAAGCGCGAACTCATTGAGCCGCCGAGGATCGTATTGAGCATGGTCAGCGCAGGCAGACGGTCGTCGGTCTCTTTGAAGGCCGGCACACCCAGAATCAAATGCGTTTGGTCGGTTGGGCGATGTTCAACGAGCACCTGCGGCACTTGTTGCAATGACACAGCCGCTTCGAATCCACGCGCACGCGTTCCTTCCTTTGCATCCAGGAGCCCCTTCAGGGTTTGTTCCCATGTAGCGCCCTCGGGGTTGCCAGCAACCGAAACGATGATGTTGTCCGGGGTATAAAACTGCGCCTGATACTCCTCGAACGTCTGCTTCGTAAAGCTCGTCACCGTTTCTTTTGTGCCCGCGATATTACGGCCAAGCGGCGTGGTCGTGCCGTACATGAGCTCGAAGAGCAGGTCGCCCACATGCCGCTGCGGCAAGTCGCGGTACATGTTGATCTCTTCAACGATCACACCCTTTTCGCGTTCGATGTCTTCGGCCGCGTAGCGCGGGTGGTAGAACATCTCGTGCAGCACGTCGGCAATCAGCGGAAAATGCTCCGCCGCGGCTTGAATGTAAAATCCGGTGTACTCCTGCGAGGTGTAGGCGTTAAAGTTGGCCCCGATCCCATCCAGCCGCTCCGAGAGCAAGAGCGGGCTGGGATACTTCTTCGTACCCTTAAAGAGGATGTGTTCCAAAAAGTGGGAGATACCGTTCTGCTCCGGCGTCTCAAACCGGGAGCCGGTGCCTACAAGAAACAAGACCGTCACGGCCTTCGTCTCGTGCTGCTCGGTGGTCAGCAACTTGAAGCCATTGTTGAGCGTATGCAATTCGACGGGAATACTCATGACTGTCCTTTCGCCCCTCGCTGCCGCTCACGCCAGTACTCGAAGACCGGCGGGATCACCGACACAATGACGATGAGGCCGATGATCGGCAAGATGAAGTGGTCGATGTTCGGGATAAGGCTGCCCAAGAAGTAGCCAAGGACAGGCAGGCTGATTGTCCAAAACAGGCCGCCGATAATGTTATAGGTGAGAAAGGTCGGGTAGTGCATCTCGCTCACACCGGCCAGAATCGGGGCGAAGGTGCGGACGATCGGCACGAAGCGGGCAATGACGATCGTCTTGGCGCCGTACTTCTTGTAGAACTCCTGGGCTTTCACCAGGTGCTCTGGGCGGAAGAACCGGCTCTGCGGCCGCGCGAACAGACTTTTGCCGACCTTCCGGCCAAAGGAGTAACCGACGCTGTCGCCGATGACTGCCGCAATAAGACTGATGACGATGAGAATAAAAAGATTGAAGTAGCCTTGCGAGGCAAGAAAGCCAGCAGTAAAGAGCAGGCTGTCGCCCGGCAAGAAGAAGCCGACAAGCAACCCGGATTCCGCGAAAATGATGCCAAAAATACCCGCATAACCAATGGCGCGGATGAGTTCCTGCAAATCAAAACCGAACACTAGAGCCCCACTTTCGCGAGCATGGCAATGAGCGGCCGACACGCAGCATCGATCTGAGCCCGGAAGCGCCAGACGATCCAGCTCGCCAGACTGCCGACCAGGATGCCAACCAGGATGTCGCCTACCCAGTGCTGGGCGGTCACGATCCGTGCCAGCACGGTGAGCGCAGTCACGCCAATCAGGTAGGGAAGCGTTGGCCGCTCGCCAGCCAGCCAGAAGCTCAGTGTGACAGCGGTCAGGAATGCCGCATGGTCGGATGGGAACGACGGCCCCGGCCGGTCAAACAAGAACTCGTGCGCCGGGAAATTGAGCGAGGGGATCTGGACTGGCCGCTCTCGGCCGACCAGACTGGCGATGACATTATTGAGGCCGAACCACGCCAAGAGACCCGCCAAGGCAGCGCGGAGCGCGATCAAGCGGTCGCGGAAAAACCAGTACCACACCAGAAAGAAGGGGATGGTGTACACGCCATAAATTGCCAACGCCTTCCATACCATGGGCAGCGTACCGACGAGGCCCTGCAAGGCAATCGACAGACGTTCATCAAGGGCAATCAGTGGTTGCATTCGATTCATCATACCAGTTCACCGAGTATCGCCAACTAATCTTGGTATACTCCGTCCATGAAGCTTGGTGAGGCAATCCGACAGTTCCTTGAGGACGGGGAGTTAGCCCACGGCCTGTCCGAACGGACGATCGCCAACTACAGCCACTATCTGGAACGCTTCCTTGCCCATGCCGACGACGTTCCCGTCACAGCTATCAACGACGAACTCGTCCGCTCCTGGCGCTTGCAACTCAACCGCAACGGAAACCTTTCAAAAGCCACGCAAAACTACCACCTTGTTGCCTTGCGCGCCCTCTTGGCCTGGCTGGCCAAAAAAAATATTTCCAGCCTGCCTTCTGAAAAGATCGACCTTCCTGGCGTCGATGAACCCGAGGTGGTCTTTCTGCAATCCGAAGCCGTGGCAAAACTACTCGCGGCACCCGGCGAGAAGAGTCCCCGGGGCAAACGCGACAGCGCCATTCTGGAAACGCTCTTTTCAACCGGCCTCCGTGTTGCCGAATTGGTCAGCCTGGACCGTGCCGATGTGGAGAATAGGGAAGAGGTCAGCGTCCTTGGCAAGGGCAAGAAGCGCCGCGTCGTTTTTCTCTCCCCTACTGCCCAAACACGCATTGCCGCGTACCTCAAGACTCGACACGATGAGGATCCCGCGCTCTTTGTTCGCGAAAAGGGGAGTGAGCACGCCAGCAATCGTCTCACCGTCCGCTCGATCCAGCGCCTCATTCAACACTACGCCAACCTCGCTGGGGTCGCCGAGCACGTTACCCCACACACCCTCCGCCATACCTTTGCGACCGACCTCCTGCAATCAGGTGCCGACCTGCGCGCCGTCCAAACCCTCCTCGGCCACTCATCGGTCGTCACTACCCAGCGCTACACCCACCTCACCGACACGCACTTAAAGGAAGTCCACCAGGC
>CAYZPG010000031.1:0-5727 GCA_964480605.1 uncultured Candidatus Saccharibacteria bacterium
AAGGCCTCGCCCGAGAGGACGGCGCGCGAGACGCCGATCAGGTTTCGTTTTGGCACCGGCCCGAAGAAGCGGGAGTCGTTCGAGTTCGGTCGGTTGTCGCCCATCACGAAGACCTCGTCGCTCCGGAGGATACGTTGCAAATTGGGCGTCGTTACGAGGAGGGCAGGCAGGTAGGTTTCATCGAGGATTTCACCGTTCACAAAGACGGTGCTGTTCTCAATCTTTACCGTCTCGCCGGGCAGGCCAATGACGCGCTTAATGAACTTGCGCCGGGTTGGATCGCCGGGGAACTGGAGGACGACGACGTCGCCTCGTTGGGGAGAGCTGACAATGTAGCTCAGCCGGTCGACGAGGATGAACTGGCCGTCTTCGAAGCTGGGTGCCATGCTTACGCCGCTGATGCGGAAGACGGTTGCAACGAAGAGGTTGAAGAGGACGAGGAGAATGATAACGATTAGGATGCCGCGCAGTAGTTCGAAGCCGTAGCTCACGGCCCGAAATACCCGCTCTGAGCCGACTGTTCGTCGGCCAACGAAGGCTCCTTGCGGATTAGGCGGAGTCGGTGTTGGTGCGGCAGCCGGTGTTGTCGGCGCAATTGGTGGTGTCCCCTCGTTTGGCATACAGTTAGTATAGTTCCTGAATCTTTGCATGGGTAGGAGGGGTTCGGACCACCCGGCACGCTCACAGCTGCGCTGTGGGAAATGAAAAAACACTCTCCCAAGGAGAGTGTTTTTTTTGTAGAAGTAAGCAGTTTACTTTGCGGTTTTGGCTTTGGTTGCCTTTGCCTTGGTGGCGGTGGTACCGGCTCCGGGGCGCTTGGTGGTGGCAATGCCGTGGGCCTTGGCGAGCTGCGACTTCATCCGGCTGGCCTTGTTCTTATGGATGAGGTTGCGTTTCACGGCCTTGTCGATCAGCGAGGTCGTCTTGGCAAGCGTCTCTTTTGAGACGGTCTTGAGCGAGCGCTTCAGCATCACCTTGAAGGCGACGTTGGCAAGGTTGCGCTTCTCGGCCTGGCGGAGGGCTTTCTTGGCAGATGAGGTATTTGGCATGCCGAGACTCTAGCAGAACAGGTAGGAAGTGTAAACACTCGGGGAAAAGAAAAACCCGCCGGTGAGGCGGGCAACTGTTGTCAATGATTAGAAGTGCGCCGGAGGAGCGGCCTCGGGCTGAAAGTTCGGCAGCGCGCCTTTCACTGCTTTAACGATCTCGTCGACGTTGAGGCCGGCGCCGAAATTGTCGATCGCATGATCCAGTGCTTCCGGACTCACACTTACGCTGACGAGATCGCCAAGCTGACAGGCGCGAAGCACAGCGATCATCTTGCCAAGATCGCCTCCGCAGACATCCCTCCAGAGGAGGTAAATGCGCTCTTCGTAGATACCAAACATATCAAGAGCTAACAGCTGACGAACTGGACTAAGAGCGTCTGGATCTATTTTTGCGCCATACCACATCAATTCATGACAGACGGTCATACCAGCATCACTGTCGCCACTCAAGGAATCGATAGCTTCCTTGATAGACATATGTGGTCGGATTCGATTTTTTGCCATTTGATCTTCCTCCTAGGTTGTTTAGGTACAAGGACTATTCAAAACAAGCTACTATAGTTGCTCGTACTAAGAATGTCAATCATAAAAGCGTTTCCGGTGAGATTGACAGCCCAGGTTTGGGCGGGTAGGCTTAAGCATCAATTCGGTGGAGGGACTCAGGATTCCTCTTCCTATGGAACAAACACCCAAGCAGCAGACCGTCGACCTGGTCAAAAACGCCAAGCGGATCATTGTGTTTTCGCACCACGGGCCGGACGGCGACGCCTTGGGATCTTCATTGGCCCTCACCTTGGCCTTGCGCAAGCTTGGCAAGGAAGTGGTCGTTGCCAACAGCGATCCGGTACCGGCCACCTTCCAGTTCTTGCCGGCTCACGACCAGGTCGTGAGCGAGTTGGCGGCCAATCCCGAGTTTGTCATCTCCGTTGATACGACCAACGTCGAGGTGGACAAGCTGGGGTACAAGAACGTGGCCGAGGAGCAGAAGCTCAACATTGTCATTAAGACGAAGCGTGGCGCCCTCACGCCGGAGCTAGTCTCGTTCTCCTCGACCGGCGCGAGCGCCGACCTTATCTTCGTCCTCGACACGAACGACGTCGACCGTCTCGGTCCAATTTACGACCGCTACACCACGCTGTTCTACGAGACGCCGATCATCAACATCGACCATCATCCGGGCAACGACTACTTCGGCAAGGTCAATTGGATTGACCTCACGGCGACCAGTACAGCCGAGATCTTGGTTTCACTCTTGGAATCACTGGCGACGCTCGGCAAGCCGGCCGACGGTGGCAAGACACCGTCCTTGATCGATGCTGATATCGCCACGCTCTTGCTGACCGGCATCACGACAGACACGGGCTCATTCCAGAACACGAACACCACGCCCAAGTCCTTCACGGTGGCGGCGCAATTGGTGGCCGCCGGGGCGCGCCAGCAGGAGATCGTCCAGCACATCTACAAGACGAAGTCCCTCTCGACGCTGAAGCTCTGGGGCAAGATCCTGTCCTCGGTCCAGTACGACCAGGCGAACCGCTTTATCTGGGCCACGGTCGCCGGGAGTGATTTCCGCACCTTTGGGGCAAGTGAGACCGAGACCTCGGGTGTGATCGACGAACTCCTAAAGACCGCGCCGAACATCGATTTCGCCCTGCTCCTTTCTGAGAAACAGCAGAACTTGCACGGCAGCCTCCGAGGCGTCAATAAGCTCGTCTCGGTCGCGCAAATCGCCGAACTCTTCGGTGGCGGTGGCCATGAAATGGCCGCGGCCTTCCGGATTCCGAACGGCTCGCTCGTCGAGAACGAGGCCGATGTCCTCTCTAAGATCCGTTCGTTCCAGAGTGCGCGCCTACTGCAATCCGCACCAGTCGCCTCGGCAACCCAGCCGATGCCAGCCAGCCAGCCCGAGATTCCGAGCGTTGCCAGCCTACAAGAACGTCAGGCGCAGCTGGACGCAACGTCCCAGTCGGTGACAACACCGCCAACCGCGTAAGCGTTGCACCTCCCGTTCGCTTCTGCTACACTTCCTGCATCAATTCACACCATCCTATGGCTACCAAGAAACCCACCACCAAAGCACTTGCGAAGAAATCAACCGCTACCAAGGCGGTTGTGAAGGCTGAAAAAACAACCACGGCGATCGAAAAGGCGCCGAAGAAGACGAAAGCACTAGCTGCCACGAAGGCAGCACCAGCTTCGTCGCTCGTCGAGAAGTTCCGCACCCACAAGGACGACACCGGCTCGACCGAGGTCCAAATCGCCGTGATGACCGACCAGATGGACGAGGTCACCAAGCACCTGAAGCTCCATCCGAAGGACCACGACGCCCGTCGCGGCCTCCTCATTATGGTTGGTAAGCGCCGACGGCTCTTGAACTACCTCGCCCGCACGAACGAGGCGACGTACAAGCAGTTCGTCCAGGCATTGAAGTTGCGTAAATAAGTAGTAACAAACGAGCGCAGCGATGTGCCTCGTGTAAGAAGGTTGGCTCCTTACAGAAGGGGGTAGTCTCCTTACTCTAGCCTCGCTGCAGAAGCGAGGTTTTTGTATGTCTGATGTCAAAACGTTCGAGATCGAATACGCTGGTCAGCCATTGAAATTGACAGTCGGTCAGATGGCCAATCTGGCTGACGGCGCCGTCAAGGTCGAGTACGGCGATACCGTCGTACTGGTCACGGCTGTCGTGGGCGACGAGCCCCGGGACGGGATTGAGTTCTTCCCACTCATGGTCGATTACGAAGAGCGGCTGTACGCCGCTGGAAAGATTAGTGGTTCGCGCTTCATCAAGCGTGAGGGCCGGCCAAGTGACAACGCCATCCTGAACGCCCGCCTGATCGATCGGCCGATCCGCCCTCTCTTCCCGAAGGGCTACCGCAATGACGTCCAGGTGATTGTCACCGTGCTGTCAGTTGGCGAGAACGATCCCGACATGCCAGCCATGCTTGGCGCCTCGGCGGCGCTCATGCTCACCCCCGCCCCGTTCCAGGGCCCGATCGCCGGCATCCGTGTTGGTCGGATCAACGGTGAGTTCGTCGTCAATCCGACCCTGCCACAGCAGGAAGAGAGTGATCTGGATATCGTGATTGCCGCCAAGCGCGACCGGGTCATGATGCTTGAAGCTGGCATGAACCAGCTGCCGGAATCGATCGTGGTGGACGCCATCAAGTTCGGCCACGAGGCGTTAGCGCCACTCTTCGACCTACAGGAGAAGATTGCCAAGGAATGCAAAGATGTCGAGACCCACGATGTGGTTATCCCGGGGTCGGAGATTCATCTCGAGCTCTCGAAGCATTTGGGCGACAAGCTCTTGAACGCCGTCCGCGAGATGGACAAGGAGCGTCGTCAGGCCCAGCTGAAGCTTCATGAAACCGACGTCCTCTCGGCCTACGAAGGCAATTTCAAGCAATCCGAGATCAAGAACGCCTTCACCGAACTCGTGGAGAAGGAGGTCCGTAACCTCATCATCAACGAACACGTTCGCCCTGATGGCCGCAAGATCGATGAGATCCGACCGCTCTCGTCAGAAGTGGCGATTCTGCCACGGACCCACGGCTCGGCGCTCTTCAGCCGCGGCCAGACGCAGGTGCTCTCGATCGTCACCCTTGCCGGCCCCGGCGAGAGTCAGGTGATCGAGAACATGGAGCAAGAGGGCGAGAAACGCTTCATGCATCACTACAACTTCCCACCGTTCTCGGTCGGTGAGGTGAAGCCGATGCGGTCCGTCGGTCGGCGCGAGATCGGCCACGGCGCCTTGGCCGAACGGGCCGTCGAACCGGTCATTCCGCCGAAAGACCAGTTCCCCTACACCATCCGCGTCGTCTCAGAAGTTCTGGCCTCGAACGGTTCGTCCTCGATGGCCTCGACCTGCGGTACGATTCTTGCCCTCATGGACGCCGGTGTGCCGATTTTGGCACCGGTCGGTGGCATTGCCATCGGTCTCATTACCGAAGAGGGCTTCGATGAAGACGCGACCAAGGGCTACCAGCTCCTCACCGACATCCAGGGTATCGAGGATTTCGGCGGCGACATGGACTTCAAGGTGACCGGTACTAAGGACGGCGTCACTGCCATCCAGCTCGACATGAAGGTCAAGGGTCTTCCGATCTCGATCATCGAAGAGACCTTTGAGAAGGCGCGAGTTGGTCGGTTGCAAGTCCTCGAGAACATGGCCGCCGCGATTGCTGCGCCACGGACCGAGCTCTCAAGCTACGCGCCACGCATCATCGCCTTCCAGATCCCGAACGACAAAATCGGCGACGTCATTGGGCCGGGCGGCAAGGTCATCCGTGGCCTTATTGAGGAAGCGGGCGGTAAGACCGTCACCTCGATCGACATCGACGATGCCACGAGTACCGTCTCGATTGCCTCGACCGACGCCGCCAAGGCGCAGGTGGTCGCCGACAAGATCAAGGCCATGGTTGCCGACGTCGAAATCGGTGGCATCTACGAGGGCACGGTCATCGGCATCCAGAAGAACCGGATGAGCGGCCAGGAGATTGGCGCCATTGTCCAGGTGCTCCCCAATAAAGAGGGCATGGTCCACATCTCCGAAGTTGCCAGCGAGCGCATCCCGACCGTCTCGAGCCGCCTCAAGGTTGGTGACGTCGTCAAGGTGAAAGTGCTCTCGGTCGACGCCGAGCGCGGTCGCATCGCCCTCTCGATCAAGCAAGCACAGTAA
>CAYZPG010000032.1:0-5537 GCA_964480605.1 uncultured Candidatus Saccharibacteria bacterium
TTTGGGTTTCGGCTGAAGGGGCCGATAGTCAGATAACTGGGTTTGCTTCGAGGGCTTTTGTGGCCCTCGGTGTTGTGGACGGATAGTAGGCTTCTTGGTCAAGGAAGCCTCCCTTCGAATAATGTTCTGTGCCGTGCACAAGGAGATGTGCCTCGGCACGTACGTCCTCCTTTCACTTTTAAGGTAAAAATGAAAACACCTCGCGCTGCGCGATAGTGTTTTCAAAAACTGGAGATGCAACTATACCCACATCTGGAGCACCCGTCAACCTCTTAGGCCTCTGCTATACTGAACGTATACGTTACCAAGTCGCACGAAGGGGGGTGATTCACAGATGAAGATGAACGCATTGGATTGGATTGCCTGGGTACTGGTCATCATTGGCGGGTTGAACTGGGGCCTCATCGGCTTCTTCCAGTTTGATCTCGTCGCAACGCTCTTCGGCGATATGACGATGGTCTCTCGGATCGTCTATGACCTCGTCGGGTTGAGCGCTGTGTATCTCGTGCTCATGATGGGCGGGAAGATGATGGATTCGAAGTAGTCGGCCGTGTCCGCACCGCAGACGCAGTGCGGATCGCTCGCTTACTTTCGCGCCTTGGCTCGTTCGTTCGCCTTGAGCAGTCGCTTGCGCAGCCGAAGGCTGGTGGGCGTTACTTCGAGCAATTCATCTTCTTCGAGGAAGTCCAGACACTCTTCCAAGCTCAGGTTCGTAAACGGGGTTAGCACGATCGCGTCGTCCGAGCCCGCCGCCCGGATGTTGGTCAGCTTCTTTTCTTTCGTCACATTAATCTCGAGGTCGGTCTCGCGCGAGTTGAGGCCGATCACCATCCCCTCGTAGACCTGCGTCTGGGGCGGAATGAAGGTGATCCCACGCCCTTGGGCGATGTCGAGGCCGTAGGCAACAGCCTTGCCAGCATCCGAAGCGACTAAAGCGCCATTGCGCAGCTTCGGCAGGGCGGCGGCAAGCGGTGCGAAGCGCAAAAAGAGCGAGTTCATAATCGCTGTGCCCCGCGAGAGGGTTAGGAGCTGGCTGCGCAACCCCAGCAGTGCCCGCGTTGTGGCCTCGAAGGTCAGGCGAACCGAGCCATCGCTATTAGGCTGTTGCCCCATAAGGATGCCGCGGCGGCGGCCAAGCTCGGCCGTAACCGCGCCAGCATACTCCTCGGCGACATCAACGATCAGTTCCTCGACCGGCTCGACGGTCACACCATCTACCACCTTCGTAATCACCTGCGGCTTGCCCACTTGGAGCTCGTAGCCTTCGCGGCGCATGGTTTCGATAAACACGGATAGGTGCAGCTCGCCACGGCCCGCTAACACGAACTCACCGCCTGGCGTCTCTTCCATCTTAATGGCGACGTTCGTCTCAAGTTCCTTCTTGATGCGGTCCAAGATTTGGCGGCTAGTCACAAACTTACCCTCACGTCCGGCAAACGGCGAGGTATTGGCGCCGACCGTCATCTTGAGCGTTGGTTCTTCGACGCGAATCCGTGGCAGCGCTTCGGGCTGGGCGGGATCGGCAATCGTGTCACCAATACCGGCAGCAGCCAAGCCGGTTACTGCCACAATCTCACCTGCGCTTGCCTCGGCGACCTCTTCCCGCTTCAAGCCGACGTTCGTAAATACCCGATCAATCGAGGCGGTCGCCTGACCAGTCTCTGACAACACCACCACCTGCTGGCCAGCCTTCACGCTGCCGCGGCGAATCCGGCCGATGGCGTACTTGCCCTGGTAGCTGTCCCAGTCAAGTGAGGCAACGAGCAGCTGCAACGGCCCATCCTCAACCCGGGGCTCTGGTACGTGTGTAATGATGCCATCGAAAATCGGTGCCAAGTCAGCAGCCGCGGTTGGATCCGCTGGCAGCGAGGTCCACGCCTTGCCCTCACGGCCAATCGCGTAGTACACCGGGAAATCGAGCTGGTCATCCGAGCTGGCAAGGTCCAAAAATAGGTCGTAGGTCAGCTGTACCACCTCGTCAGGCCGGGCATCCGGCTTGTCGATCTTATTAATCACGACGAGCGGCTTCAGACCCAGCTCCAGCGCTTTCTTCAAGACGAACTTGGTCTGCGGCATCGGGCCCTCTTTGGCGTCAATGACCAGCACGACCCCGTCGGCCATGTTCAAGGTCCGTTCCACCTCGCCGCCGAAGTCTGCGTGGCCCGGCGTGTCGACGATATTGATCTTGTAGCCGTTCCAGGTCACCGAGGTCTGCTTGGCGAGAATCGTAATACCCCGCTCGCGTTCCTGATCGTTGGAATCCATGATGAGCTCTTGGCTCATCGCCGCCTCGTTCTCGCGGAAGAGCTTGGATTGCTTCAAGAGCCCGTCGACCAAGGTTGTTTTCCCGTGGTCAACGTGGGCAATAATGGCGATGTTTCTGATGTGGTGTGCAGTGGACATAGAGCATCCTTCGTGAACCGGGGAAGTGTACTACACCAAGCAATCAGATGCAATGCGTCACCCGGGCTGGCCAGACGGATTCCTTTCTGTATACTCGGGAGGAAAGCGAGAGTGTGGTCGATAGGCTCTTGTGCCAAAGTAAGTAACCAAAGAGAAGGACTTCCCATGAACCAAGATGTAGATATTACAAAGAAACTGTACGTCGGCGGCTTGTCATACAACACCACGGAAGAAGGCTTGCGAACCGCCTTCGCCCAAGCTGGCACCGTTGAGTCGGCCATTGTCATTATGGACCGCGAAACGCAGCGCTCGAAGGGATTCGGCTTCGTTGTCATGTCAACGCCAGAAGAGGCGCAAGCAGCCATCCAGATGTGGGACGGCAAGGAACTTGAGGGTCGGACCCTCCGGGTCAACCAAGCTCGCCCACAAGAGCCACGCTAACCTACACACACTCCGCAGCGTAACGCACACGCCAGATGGTTCGCCATCTGGCGTGTGTCGTGTAGGCGGCCACGGAAAGTTTGCTATACTGGTGCCATGGATCGGAGGGACCGTGCGCGTGCGTGGCGCCAACTCACCGCTGGATGGGTGGTGTTGCTGGTAGTGCTCCTTGCCGGATTGAGCGCCACCTACCTTGGCACTGCCAATGCCACCACGCCAGGTTGGTCATTCGAGAACGCGGCTGACTACTCGTTCGACCCCACCTTCCTGGCCGTCGAGGCCGGAGCGGCCAGCTTACGTGCCATCGACCACACTGATGATGCCGACGATGTCCTGGGGTTTGGCGGCGGCAGCCATACCGAGACGCAGTGGGATGCTGCCACCAACGCTGTCACACTCACCGCTACGGGGCAGACCAACGGCAGCGGCACCTTCCTATCACGAAGCCTCGATGCCGGTATTGCGAGCTCATGGACGAGCCTGGGTTGGACACCTCGTGCCCCGTACGGCAAGCCACTGCCCAACGCAGGCCTGACCGAAACCAGCTACGCTGAACGAAACGCCACCATGGCAGGGAATGCGCTCCTGCTTCATCTCGATGAACCGGTGAGCGCAACGAGCTTCGCCGACGGTTCAGGGACGGGTCATACCGGCAGCTGCAGCGGGTCAGGCTGTCCGACGACTGGCGACACCGGCCGGTTCGCAGCCGCCGCCACCTTCGATGGCAGCAATGACCGCATTCACATCCCAAGCACCACCAACCTGTCGCCGAGCGGCGCCTTCACGCTCTCGGGCTGGCTCAAGACCACCGGATTAGGTGCGCCGCACGGATCGATGGGCAGTACGCCCCTGGCAACCCTCGAGTACGATACGACCAACGGCACAGACCCGAGCCTCAAGCATGTCGCCGGCGACGTCTACGCGCTCTCGTACACTGGCGCCGGGAGCGACGGCTTCCTAACCACCGTGAGCATCGACGACGATGGCACCATCGGCACACCGATCGAGAGCCTTGAGTTCGACCCTGTCCAAGGCCTGGAAACCGAACTGGTCCATGTGACAGGCGATGTCTTCGCGATCGCCTACCGCGGACCGGGTGACGATGGCTGGCTTGCCACCGTCACGATTGCGGCGAACGGCGACATTGGCAGCGTGGTCGACACCTTCGAATTCGACCCAACAACCGGCCTCCAGCCGTCAGCACTCATGGTCGACAGCGACACGCTCCTTGTGAGCTATCGGGGACCCGGTGACGACGGCTTCCTACAAACCATCGACATCGATGGCGTGGGTGGCATTGCCGCTGCCAGCACCGATAGCCTCGAGTACGACCCCTTGAATGGCCAGGAATCTGTCGTGCGGCAGCTCGACAGCGACACAGTCCTGGTGGCGTACCGAGGTGATGCTGACGATGGTTGGCTCGCCACGATTGATGTTGATGGCGCAGGCACCATTGCTGCCACGCCAACCGACACGTTCGAGTTTGATGCCACAGAGGGTCGGGAGCCCTCACTGGTTTCGGTGGGCGAAAACACTTGGGCTATCGCATACCGGGGGCCAGGCGCCGACGGCTTCGTGACTACAGTCACTGCCGATGGGACAGGTGCAATCGGCGCAAGCGCAATCGACAGTCTTGAGTACGACCCAGCGAACGGTACCGAGCCGTCAATTGTCCGCGTGGCCACCGAGACGTATGCCATTGCCTACACCGGTGTGAGCGGCGATGGGTTTGTTGGCACGGTGACCATTGACGCGGCCGGCTTGATTGGCGCCAGCCTGATTGATAGCCTCGAGCACGATCCGGCCGACGGGACCGACAGCACGCTGCTCCACGTCGCCGATGACACCTACGCGCTCGCGTACGCCGGCACCGGAACCGATGGCTTCCTGACCACCGTTGGCATCACAAGCACCCGCGGGATCGAGAAGCGGCTGGCGTACGGCATCGACACAACGAGCAGCACCGTCCGAGCGACGCTTGGCGACACGACACTCACCACGCCGGCCACGACCGGCTGGCAGCACATCGTCCTGACCTACGACCCCAGTCTTGGCTCGAACCAGCAGAAGCTCTACCTCAACGGGACACTGGCCGCGCAAACAACCACCACCGCGCCCACACTGGGTACCGACGCACTCGTCCTTGGCAACGGCTATGCCGGCGCTATCGACGAGACGGCGTTCTTTGCTCGTACGCTCAGTGCGACCGAGGTCCTCAACCACTACCTACGAGGCGCGCTGCGCATGCAGCTACACGTCCGTTCGTGCAACGATACCGCCTGTTCGGGTGAGGCGTTCGTCGGACCAGACGCGACCGCCAGCACCGCCTACAGCGAAGCGGCAAACACCGCACCCACGTTGCCATCGGCCTCGCTTACAGGCCTGGCGACCAACCGCTACTTCCAGTACCGCCTCACCCTGGAAACGGATGTTGCAACCTATACCCCGGCGCTGACCGCACTCGCGATCGGCCCAAGCCACTACCCAACCACGCGACCAGCGCTCCGAACGAAGACTGGCTTTGCCTACCAACACCTCTCGGGCTTTGGCCACACCCTGACAGCCGGATCAACCGGCACGGTACGCTACCAACTCTCACCCAATGGAACGACCTACTACTACCACGCCGGTGGTACGTGGCAACCAGCAACCGACTCGGCCGACCAGGCGAACACCGTTGACGAGGTGGCGGG
>CAYZPG010000033.1:0-1203 GCA_964480605.1 uncultured Candidatus Saccharibacteria bacterium
TGGTGGACCCGGGCGGAATTGAACCGCCGTCCGAAAGGAGAGCAGGCGTAGTTGACGAGCGTAAGGTTCTCCGCGTTTTCTTAGGCGCGCTACCCGGAGAGATCTTGCGCGATGCAATCTGGCAGGTGTCGTGGTCGCAGGAGTGCCAGACAGACTCTTGCGTCACGGCTATCGGTGTTTAGGCGAAAGCTGGTGCGAACGAGAACGCTTGCGCGAACGCGTTGCGCACGTTAGTTGCTACATTGTTTGCTTGTAGTGAGCGTGTTCGAAGATTTGCGAGGAAAGAACACATCCTCGGCTCGAGTACGGACCACTCTTGATCCTCCCGTCGAAGCCAGTTCGGGCCCATATGTAAACGGCTGTGATTCTAGCAGAAATTGAGCCTAGTTTCAATCTGGGGACTGCCTCGGTATACTTGCGGCCATATGCACAAGGAGGCATGGTCATGGAACGCAAAGAAAAATACGACTACCTCATACTTGGCACTGGCAACTCGGCCTTAACGCTTGGCGCGCTGTTGGCGAACGCCGGTTACCGGATCTGCATGCTGGAGGCACACGACATTCCGGGCGGGTATGCCCAGTCGTTCAAGTGGGGCGATTTCTACTTCTGCGGACAGGTGCACTACATCTGGGGTTGTGCGCCAGGTGGCCGGATCTATGAATTCTTAAAGAAGATCGGGCTCGAGAAGGAAATCACCTTCGAGTTGTTTGACCCAGACGGCTACGACCACATGGTCATGCCGGACGGTAAGCGGGTAAAAATTCCGTACGGCTTCGACAACCTGGCACGCAGCATCGATGAAGCGTATCCAGGCCAGGGTGAAAAGGTGCAGAAATTTACGGCGGTGCTCGATCGGATCCGCCGTGAGTTGAAACGGGTGCCGGAGCGTGCGATTACCCCGCTCGATATCCTGACACAGGGTTGGCAGTACCCAACGCTGCTACGGTACCGCACGGCAACCTTGCAAGACGTCTTCGATGAGTGCGAGTTGAGCAAGGAGGCGCAGGCAGTGCTGATTGCCAATGCAGGTGACATGATGTCACCACCGAATGAGCTGACGATCTTTGCCTACATGGGATTGTTCTGTGGGTACAACACGGGCGCGTATTACCCGACCAAGCACTTTAAGCACTACATCGACACGCTCGCCGATTTCATTACCAGTCACCGTGGCTGCCACATTTTTTACGATACCGAGGT
>CAYZPG010000033.1:1303-5516 GCA_964480605.1 uncultured Candidatus Saccharibacteria bacterium
CAGTGGCTCAAGGATTTGCGTGACAAGGATTATTCGCTCTACGAAGCAGAGAAAAACCGCATTGCCGAACGGATGATCGATCTTGTGGAACAGCACTACTTCCCCGACATCCGCAAACACATTATTACGAAGGTGGTTGGCTCGGCCTCGACGAATGAGGACTACGCTTGGGCGCCGGCGGGTAATGCCTACGGTGCGGCCTTTACGCCGAGCCAAGTCGGGCCCGGTCGGTTCAGCTTTACTACGCCGTGGAGCAATTTCTACCTGTGTAACGCGACGGCTGGCTACGCCGGCATGCATGGCACGACCGGCAACGGCTGCAATTTGTATCAGCAACTGACCGGCGATATTTTCTACAGCGGTAAAACGGCGCCAACCGACGAGGAGCTCATCGAGGCGCTGCCAATTGTCTTCCCCCATCGATTTAAGGACGCAATGACCGCTCTGCCCGCGCGGATGCCTGAGCGTGAAGCACCCTCGGTCCAGGGAGCATTCAAGTAGTCGCCAGCGAAGTAGATCTGGCCGTCGCCTTGGTGGCGCTCCAAGAAATCGCGGATGATCGTAATATAGCCGTGGTCAAACTTTGGCATGGCGTTCGGCCAACGCTGGAGTGCGAACGGGTGGATGTCTTCTAGCTTGCCACCTAGTTCGGGACAGAGCTGCGCTAGCTCTGTCCGTACTCTGCCAAATATAGCCTCATCCGACGCAGCCAGTAGCTCGCGGGCTGCCTCTTCACGTAGATACACATGCATGACGGCGCGTGAGCCGTTGGTGTGGCCGGCGCTTTTGTTGCCTTCAAAGGTGTAGCTGCCGATCATCGAATGCTCGTGGTACGGCACGTAGGTGCAGTGCGAGATGTCAGCGACTGCGGCAGGCGCAGTAAAGGCCACGGTAATCGTGGCGGCGTATCGAGCGCTCGCGAGCATTCGATGTTGTGCGCTGGTGGCCTGCGTCAGCAGTGACTGGGCAGCATAGGCTGGCACAGCAAGGACGACCGCCGCGAAGTGTTGGGGCAGTTGGTTCTCGAACTCGATTTGTACGCCCCAATCTGCTGAGTGAACTGATGTGATGCGCGACCCGTAGTTGATCGGCAGCCGTTCAGCCAAGGCAGTAGTAATTCGGGCGATGCCGCCGGTGGTGTAGCGCGGTGTGAATTTTCGGACTGGCGAGAGCGCCATCTGCATCAATGAGATGAGGGCAGCCGCACTCATTTCATCGGTGCGGTGGAATTGCATGGCACCCGTAAACGGGTCGGCAATGTAGTCATTCACCTCCGGGTGGACGTGTTGGTTTAGGTAGTCGGCCGCGCTGCTGTGATCCAAATGTGTAGGCAGGCTGGAGAGATCAAAAAAGTCGAGCTCGGGTTTTGTCGACTGGAGGCCAACGAGCCAACGGATGAGAGCTGTCCGTGCGCTCCACGAGAGGAGCGGCTGGTGCAGGATGTCTTGCAGTCCACGCAAATGGAGGATGTGCGTTTCGCCATTGCGCATGAACCGCTGGGCGCAGTGGCGCTCATACGGCACCCAGGGAATAGCAAACTCCTGGGCGTAGGCTTTCATTTGCGTGTAGTTGTCGGAAAAGAAGTCGGCGCCGCTGTCGAACAGGAGGCCGTCCACCTCGGTCGTCACCATCCGGCCGCCTGGTTGCGCATCCCTCTCGAACACGACCGCCGGTATGTCGCACTGCTGTAGTTCGTACGCTGCCGCCAAGCCGGCAATACCGGCTCCAATGACTGCAACCCGTGGTTCGTGCTTGTGCTCTGTGGACATCTGCTATACTGCCGCTAGTGTAGTCGGTTCGATGGGAGCTCACAAGCAATGCAGTACGACGTATGCATTATTGGCGCCGGACCGGCTGGTATAGAGGCGGCGCTGCAGGCGCAGGCGAGTAATCTCTCGTTTACGCTCCTTGAACGGTTCGAGGCTGGATCGTACATCGACCAGACCATGCGGAATAAGAAGTTCTACCATGTCTACGGCACGAATACCGCGCCGCACACGGGGCTGCTGGCATTCCCTGACCGCGTGAAAGGGTATGAGCTGGTCGATCTTTGGAAAGCACAGGCGGTGTCACTCATGTATCGGCCGCACACGCTTGTGACCGGGATCCGGAAGGATGCTGATGGCTTCGTTATTAGTACCTCACACGGTGATGTCCAGGCGCGGTCGGTAGTGCTTGCCAGTGGTACGTTTGAGAGCCGGAAACGATTGGGCGTGGAAGGTGAAGATGGGAACGCCAAGATCCACTACGAGTACGACTACTACACGGACTACGAGGACGAGCAGATTGTGATTGTGGGCGGTGGTAACAGTGCACTCGAATGTGCCATCGGCGTTGTTGAAGGCGGTCTGAATAATACGGTGACGCTGCTTGTCCGCAAGCCAGTGCTGCACGAGAGCGTGACTGACCGCAACAGAGACACCTTGGCAGAATTTATCGCTAACGGCGATGTGACGGTGCACTACCATGCGACGGTACGATCGCTTGGTGAGGACGACGTCCGAGTTCGGATCGGCGATAGCGAACAGATGATTCCGTACGATCGGCTCTTCGTGAACATTGGGTTCGAAAAGCCAACCGGTTTCCTTGAGAGTTTGGGTATACGTGTTGTTGACGAGCGGGCTGACTACGACCCCGTCACGTTTGAGACGAACGTGCCCGGTCTGTACGTTGTTGGTACGCTGACCGGCGCCGACTCTGTGATCGAGGCGTCACAGCAGGCCGAGAAAATTATTCAATCGATGGCGCAGCTGCGCACGAGGGGGGAATATGCTACTGCAGGATCTGCGAGCTGATTATCGGATCGGGCCATTTTCCGTCGTCGACACGGTCGGCGCCCTGCTCATTGTCTACCTGATTGCTCCGTTCCTATCGGCGGTGGTGCGCCGGCTGGGTTTCGAAGTGCCACGTTCGTCGTGGCTCTGGCTGACCATACCAGTGGCGTTGGTCGCGCATCTCATGTTCCGGCCGGATACCGCACTCACGACCATGATTGTCGACCCCAATGGGAGCTACCTAGCAAAAGCCGTACTGCTTGTCATGATCTTCATGGCCTTCCGCGGTATGAAACCCGTCAAGTAACTTGCGATAATCCAGGTATCAGTCTATAGATCTCCGTATACCTTAAGAACGGAGATCTATTGTTATGGAAGTGCGAATCCGCAAGCCGGATGATTTTCATGTGCATCTACGAGAGGGGCGACTGCTTTCAGTCGTGCTGCCGCATACGACGCGCAGCTTTGCGAGGGCGCTCGTCATGCCGAACCTCTCTGATCCAATCGACACAGTGAAAAAGGTCGAGCACTATCGGGATGAAATCCTTCGGCAAGCTCCGGAATCGTTCCAGCCACTGATGACCATCATGCTAACGAAAGAAACAACGCCGCGAATGATCCGGGAGGCCGTGGCGGCGGATGTTGTGGCCTGTAAGTACTACCCAAAAGGGTTAACGACAAATTCAGAGCATGGTGTGGAAGATATCTTGACGTTGGCACCCGTGCTTCGTGAGATGGAAGACGAGGGGCTAGTGCTGTGCCTGCACGGTGAACAGGTTGGTGCGTTTTGTATTGACCGCGAAGAGGCATTTCTAGGTACGGTCGAGCGGCTGGCGAGCGAATTTCCAAGCTTGCGTATCGTACTCGAGCACATATCGAGCGCCGCCGCAGTGGAGCTTGTTGAGCGACTGCCATCAACGGTCGCAGCAAGCATTACCGTCCACCACCTCGAGCTGACACTCGATGATGTCATTGGCGGTCACTGTCAGCCGCATAGATTCTGCAAACCAATTCCGAAACGTTCAGAGGATCGAACCGCCTTAGTGAACGCAGTACGCAACAACCAAGGGAAGTTTTTTCTGGGTACGGATTCGGCGCCACATGCATTGAACAAAAAAGAAGCCAGTTGCGGCTGTGCAGGCGTTTTTTCGGCCCCGGTCGCGATAGAGGTCCTACTTGACCTTGCGCCGCCTGGCGTGATCGAAAAGTTTACAAGTCAGTACGGGGCAGCCTTCTACGGCCTACCGCTCAATCAAGAATACGCTGTGTACGACCATGCGGCTTGGATGGTGCCCGATCGGTATCCCGATGACGAGTATCCATCACAGCTTTCGTCGCTCTACACCCTGATTCCAGGTCGGAATCTCGATCTCGTGCCGTACCGAGCCGGTGAGATGCTTGGATGGCAATTACGATGTGAGTAATGATCGGCGTTGCAA
>CAYZPG010000034.1:0-5485 GCA_964480605.1 uncultured Candidatus Saccharibacteria bacterium
GTGGAGGGGTAGTGGCAGATACCGGCGACCAGAACCAGGTTGGACCACCGCTCGTAGCAGCGGTACTGCCTGATCCGAACGTTGCTCCAGCAGCATCGGCTCCAACAGTGACGCCTGAACACCTGGCATTGGTGACGAACCTCGTCGACACCTTCGCCGAGCTTACGAGCGTTGTCCGCGAGGTCGACGACCGGTCCAGGATTCTGGAACGCGACCGACGCGAGGCCCGCGAGGAACACGAGGAGGCACCGGAGCTCACACAGATCTGGGTGCATGCGATCGAGCCGCTCGCCCAGTACCTTACCCAGCCCGTCCAGCTGGCCGCCGGGGCGAAACCTGTCCAGTTACAAGAGGCGGCCGAACAGTTTGGCGCCTGGGTCGCCACCTTCCGTGAGAATGCTGTTGGGCCAGGCGGCCAAGGCTTGCAGCAGGATCCAGCCCGGCTGGCCGCCTTCGAAACGAAGTTAGCCGCGGTTGATCCCACCCCTGCCTGGCTCGAACAAGAAGGCCAACGGCTGCTCATCCGGCCCGAACTTGATCCAGCCACGGTCCGCCGCACCGTTGCCGCCACCGCCACCTCCCTGACCGAGGAGCAGGAGCGAACGAAGGCGATCAAAGAGGTGCTCCAGCACTTCGACCAAGAGTGGGAGGCGAGCATTCCAAGTCTCGAGGACCAGCTGCGCGAACGCCGCGCCGAGCTCCAGCTACTTGCCGATGCCGCCACGAGTTCGCCCGAACTCCGCAGGCAGGCGACGACCGGCCTGGCTGCCCTCCGCGCCAGTACGACCAACGACATGGTTGCGGCCCGCGTTCGCTTTGGCGAGTGGATCGAGAAGTACCAGCACGAACCGACCTTCACCGCCGAACAAGTCCGTCAGCGGATCAATCGCGAGCTGCGGCCCTTGATGCGCACCTTCCAGAATAAGGTTGACCAGGCCAGCAGCCAGTGGACAGCCAAGAGGCTCCGTGACCGTGAGCAGGCAGCTGTCGCCCAACGAGCACAGTCGCAGCAACAGACGCTCGACGACACCATTGCGCGCGTCCGTGAACGCTACGCCCGCCTGGTCTCAGTCCGCCGGACAAAGCTTGGCCAAGAACCCGACGAACGCTTCTTCGGAGAGATGGCCCGGCTGGTGAACTCGGCCATTACCGACCTAGGCAGCCTCGAAGCCGACCTGCTTGCGCTGCGAGACCGCGTCGCAACGGGTAGTGCTGACCAGGGGGACATGGCACCAATCATCGCCCGCGCGAACCACATCCTCCGCCAATCGGACGACTACGCCGACGCTAACCACCTAGAACGACGCCTGGCGTCTCACGAGAAAGCCAAGCAGCGAGAGGCCGAGCGGGCCGCTGCCCGCGAGCGACAGCTCACGCGGGAGCGGGCCAAAGAGGAACAGCGCCAACGGGCCGAGGCCGAGCGCCAAGCCAGGTTGGCCGAGAAGAAAGAGAAGGCGACGAAGCACTACCAAGCGACGCAGAAGCTCCAGGCTGAACGCCAGGCCTTCGAGCGCGAGCTTCGCCAGTACGTGACTGAGCTCACCGAGGCCAACCAGGAACGCCAGCGGCACGCCGAAACGATCGCCGCACTCGTGGCCACCGAGCGGCAGAGCTTAGGCGACGCCCGCCGTCAGCTTGCGGACCAGCGCGCCGAGCGCCGCTCCATGAGCGCTGCCGAGGCGACCAACTGGCTCGCGCAGCTGGCAACACAAGAGCGGCAACTCGAAGAGCGGCAAGCCCGCTTGGACGAACTCACGAGCGAGCTTCACGCCTTGCAGGCCGCGATGCGCGATGACCAGCGTCTGACAACCCTCCGCACCCATCTTGGTGCCGTTGCGACGAGTCCAGTCGCCCAGGCAAACGCACCGGCAACACCCGTCACTGACGACGCCCCGATACGTATCGCGATTGGCCGCTCGAAGTAGAAGCCGCTATACTGAAGCTCTGCGAAACAGTGGAGGGACGTGCGCTACAAGGTACCTCAGAATATTGATATGGAAGACCGGATCGTCGGTCCGTTGACGATGGTCCAGTTCGTGACGGTCATGGTAGGCGGGATGATTATCTACCTCTCGTACTTGCTGTTCACGCCCACCTCATTCTGGATCATTGCCGTACCGGTCGGCTTGGCGACGCTGGCCTTGGCATTCCTAAAGATCAACGACCAACCATTCCCCAAATTCCTAGCGGCCACCTTGCTGTTCTTGGTGAGACCCAAAAACCGCGTCTGGCAGAAGACCGATGCTGCCGAGCCACTCTCGATCACCCACCAGCCAACCGCCCAGGAGACTCGCCAAACTGGCCAATCGACCGTGCAAGCTGGCGACCTTGCCGGCCTTGCCACCGTGCTAGACACCGGTGGCACCGTACCAATTCCTACCACACCACCACCGACACCGGTTCCAGCACCAGCAATCACACCCTCAATTCCAACCCCGCCAGCCACAGCATCTGGGGAAGTATCTCAGCAAACACAAGGGGCAACGCCGCTCGAGCAAGACCAGCTCGTCACGATCGACAAACTCGCCTCGCTCCGCGCCGCTGCCACAGAAGCACCAGTACCAGTGGTTAAGCCAGCGCCTTCAACGCCAGACGCACCAACCCAGCCACTTCCGCCCACGCCAGGAGCCGCCTGATGACCCAACCGACGAAGCCCAAGCAGGTTCACAAGAGTACCCAGGCCTACCTGGATATTGCCGCGATTAAAGATAATGTCGTGGTCTTGAAGGACGGTGGCCTCCGTGCCGTCTTACTTGCCAGCTCCCTCAACTTCGCCCTGAAGTCCCCGCAGGAACAGGAAGACATCGTCCTGCGGTACCAGGGCTTCTTAAACGGCCTGAACTTCCCAATTCAAATCGTCCTCCAATCCCGCAAGCTCGACCTGACCGACTACCTCGCGAAGCTCTCGCAACGGGCCGAGAGCGAGCAACGCGAACAGATCCGCGCTCAAACCACCAGCTACGTTGAGTTCATGGAGCGGCTGATCTCGGTCGCCAACATCATGGACAAACGGTTCTACGTCGTGGTGCCGTACGACCCCATCGGCCTCAAGCAACGGAGCTTCTTTGACAAGCTCTTCAACCCGGCCAAACAGGTGACGCTCACGATGACCGACAAGGAGTTTGCCGACTTTACCGTCCAGCTCTCGGAGCGGGTCAACTTGATCGCCTCGGGCCTTGGGAGCTTCGGCGTGAAGAGCGCCCAGCTGAATACCCAGCAACTGATTGAACTCTACTACGCCACCTACAATCCCGAGGAAGCCGTGAAGCAGCGGTTGATCGGCATCGAAGAACTAGGAAGCAAGTACCTCCACCCCGACGAAACACCGCTCGCGCCTGAAACACCGGAGGCGACCAATGGTTAAGCTGCCGTTCTTCAATAATGAGCCTGCTCAGCCAACGACCCCAACACCAGTACCTGTACCTGTACCTCCAAATGCTTCAGGTACTCCATCCGGGCTGCGGCCCGCTCGCGAAGCGGACTCTAGTCCTCGCGCGGACAGAGCACCTGAAGCAACCACGACGCCGACCACATCAACCCAACCCCAGGGCTTCTTCGCCAAGCGCCAGCAGGTCAACGCTGAACAGGCACTCTTCGAACGCGGCCTCGTGAACGTGCTCGACTACATTGCGCCCTCGGCCTTTGGCGTGACGCCCCAGTACGTCCAGCTCGAAAACCTCTACGCGAAAAACCTGTTCGTCTTCTCGTACGCCCGCTACCTCAACACCAACTGGCTCTCACGGATTGTCAACCTGGACATCCAGGCCGACATCTCGATGTTCATCTACCCCTTGGCCTCGGCCGACGTGATGAACGACCTGCGGCGGAAGATCACCCAGCTTGAGTCGACCGAGACGATCGAACGCGAGAAGGGCCAGGTCCGCGACCCACAACTCCAAACTGCCATCGGCGACATCGAGGGGCTCCGTGACGCTCTCGCCCGTGGCGAGGACCGCCTCTTCCAGTTTGGCCTCTACTTCACCGTCTACTCGAAATCCCTCGAAGAGCTCGAGACGATCGTCAAGCAACTCGAGGCGTTACTGGGCGGCCTCCTCATCTACACCAAGCAGGCCCTCATGCAGCAGGAGCAGGCCTTCAGTTCCTCGCTCCCGATGGGCAACGATGAACTCCTCGTCAACCGCAACCTCGATACCGCCGCCCTCTCCACCTCGTTCCCGTTCGTGAGCTCCACCCTTACCTCAAACGACGGCATCCTCTACGGCGTCAACCTGCACAACTCCTCGCTCATCCTGTTCGACCGCTTCGAGAGCTTGGAGAACGCGAACGCGGTGGTCTTCGCCACCTCGGGCGCCGGCAAGAGCTTTGCCGTCAAGCTGGAAGCGCTCCGCAGCCTGATGTTCGGCACCGACGTCATTGTCATCGACCCGGAGAACGAGTACCAGCGGCTCTGCGATGCCGTCGGCGGTACCTACCTGTCGCTCTCCCTGAACTCACCTGAGCGTGTCAATCCCTTCGACCTGCCCAAATCGGCGGCCGGCGAGAAAGGCGAGGACATCCTCCGCTCAGCCGTGGTCAGCATCAAGAACTTGGTTGGCATCATGGTGAGCGGCCTCTCGCCCGAAGAGGACGCGCTTCTCGACCGGGCCGTCTACGAGACGTACGCCCTCAAAGACATCACTGCTGACGCCAAGAGCCACACCAACGAGCCACCGCTCATGAAGGATCTGCAGAACATCCTCACCAACATGACCGGCGCCGAAAACCTGGTCCGCCGCCTCTCCAAGTTTACGGAAGGCACCTTCGCCGGCCTCTTCAACCAGCCGACGAATATCAACCTCAACAACGGCTTCGTCGTCTTCTCGATCCGGGACCTCGAAGAACAGCTGCGACCGATCGGGATGTTTCTCCTCCTCACCTTCATTTGGAACCAAGCCCGTTTCCAAATGCGCAAGCGCTTCGTGATTATCGACGAGGCCTGGATCCTGATGCGCTACAAGGATTCCTCCGACTTCCTGTACTCGCTCTCGAAGCGAGCCCGGAAGTACTTCCTGGGGCTGACGATCATTACCCAGGACGTCGAGGACTTCATCAGCTCGCAGCAGGGACGGACGATCGTCAACAACTCAGCGATGCGCTTACTCTTGCGCCAGTCGCCGTCGGCCGTCGACAAGCTGGCCGAGGTCTTTAAGCTAACCGAGGGCGAAAAGTTAATTCTCCGCGAGGCCAAGGTAGGGCAGGGCATCTTCTTTGCCGGTGCCAACCACGTCGCCGTCGAGGTGATTGCGAGCTACGAGGAAGAGCAGCTGATTACCACCAACCCCGCCGAGCTCCTCAAGATGAAGCAAGCGGAAGAGGAGCGGGCCGCGGGGGGTCTGGGCGGCCAAGTCACGCAAGCTGGCCAGGCCGCGGCGGCGCCGAGTGCGCCAAGCCAACCCGTACCAGCTCCTCCTCCCACACCGCCAGCGGGCGCGAACGTGACTGGCCAGGGATTAGTGACGCCGCCGATCACCACGGGTCCACCCCA
>CAYZPG010000035.1:0-2478 GCA_964480605.1 uncultured Candidatus Saccharibacteria bacterium
GTCGTGCCTTCGCTTCAAGAAAGCCAGTGACTTACCGCTCGATCTGATTGGCAAGCTGATCGCTAGAGTTTCGGTTGAGGATTTTATCGAACAGTACGAGCAGTCGCTCAATGTGAATGGGAAGCGGACCAGGGGAAGTGGTGTACGGAAGAAAGCGAGTACCAAATGATCAGCTACGAAGACTTTGCAAAACTGGAGATCCGTATCGGTACGGTGACGAGTGCCGAGCGGATCGAGGGTGCTGACAAGTTGTTGAAATTGATAGTTGATCTGGGTTCGGAAACCCGACAGATCGTTGCTGGCATCGCCACGGTTGTTGCTGATCCGGCCGAGCTAGTTGGTAAGCAGTTACCGATCTTGTGCAACCTCGAACCCCGGACGTTGCGTGGCGTTGAGAGCCAGGGCATGATGCTGGCTGCTGGAGACGAAAACGATCTGCCAGTACTTATTCACCCAGAACATCCCATTCCTAACGGCAGCAACATTCGCTAATCATGAAAGGATTTGCATGGACGATGCCAAGAAAGAGATGCTGAAAAAGACATTAACTGACGAAGAATACGCAGTCACGCAAGAAGGTGCCACCGAAGCGCCATTTTCAGGGGAGTTCTATAACCATCACGAGAGTGGAATGTATACTTGCAAGGTTTGTGGCGCAGAACTGTTCTCGTCTGACACCAAGTTTGATTCAGGCACAGGGTGGCCTAGCTTCACCGATCCGGTTAATCGGGCACATGTGGACTTGGTTCCCGACAATTCTGGTGGCATGCATCGAACCGAGGTGAAGTGTAAAAGGTGCGGAGCCCATCTCGGCCATGTGTTTGACGACGGTCCAACGGAGAAGGGCGGCAAGCGATTCTGCATTAACTCCGCCTCGCTCTGTTTTACGAAGAAGGACTAACTCGGCTGCGCGGCTCGGCGAAGGTTGTGCGTTTGAATGGTTTGCCGGTAGCGCTGCTCAACAGTCCGGTACTGGGCAAAAAGCTGCTCACTCACCTCTTTGGGCAGCCACTGCGAGCGGATGACCAGGTCGAAGTCCTTGTCGCCCAGGATCACTTGATCAAAGAGCTCGACGAGGGAGCGGAGTGACTCATGGGTTGTCGCCTGCTCGGCACGGGCTTGTTCGACGTTCTGTGCAATGCGCGCCTTGAATGCCAGGAACTGGGGCTTTAACTTGGCAGGGTCGGTGACGTCAACCTGACCAAGGTCTAATGAGACGAGTTCGGCTGCCCGACGCAGGTCGGGCAGTTTGAGGAGGAGGAGCTTTGATCGTTGCTCCACCTCTTCGTGCTGCTTCATGTTGCCGCGGGCAAGTGGGAGTAGGCCGAACCGTTGCTGTTGGCCAATGAGTTGTTCCAAGTCCTGCACGAGTTCAAGCGCGTCATCGACGAGTGAAAGGGCGCTCAGATGTTGTTTGAGTTGTTCTTGACTGTGCTCGTACCGCTCCGTGAGGTTGCGTTGGGTCTGGTCAAGCTCCTCAAGCCGGAGGCGAATCCGATTCGCTTCCTGCTGGGCATGGGCTTGCTGCGTGGAAGCGTGCGAGCTTAGCAGCGTCGCAAATTCGGCCAGGGCAGATTTGAAACCGGCGTCAGTTGCATTGGCGATCGTTCCAACCTTGCTCTGCTCAACAAGCTGCACGACGTCGGCAACCCAGGTTGGCCAGGCGGGCTGCTGCTTGACCGCGCGTGTATCGAGATGTGCCTGGTGGGCAGCGCGCAGGATGGCGATCAGGGGCTGGAATGGTATGAGTCGCGTTGCAAGGTACTCGTTGGCAGTCGCCGGCTGGCCACCAAGTGCTGTGTGCTCAATGGCGAATGGCTCAAACGCCTGACGAGCATTGCCAATGAGCCCAGTCATCAATCCGAAGACAAGAAGATCGTTGTATCCCAGCGTGGCCGGTGTCAGGCTCGGCGTAGGGCCTTCTTGCAAGGCTACCTGTGCCTTGAGGTGGGCGGCCAAACGGACGAAATCGATCGTTGGCTGCTGCCGCATTTTGCCAAGCGTACTAACCAGTGACTTGCTGATGGAGGTAGCAGTGCCCGCAGGCGTGTCTCGTCGCTCGCTGCCCTGCTGGCTCAATGCTTGCTGGAAGAATGCCCGCGCCAGTTTTTGTAGCAAAACGGCAGTCGGTTCACGATCGTCGATCTTGTGTGCTTTTACCACAGCCTCGACAAAGGAAGTGTGTGCATCGGCAATCGCCTGCTCTTCGGCATGGAGGCGTTCGGCCACGCGCTGATCTGCAAGGAGCTGGTCGACCGCATGGTCAATCACATCCAGGCGGTCAATAATACCATGCGCCTGCTCACCAAGACTTTGCAGTGCCTCATACTTCTGCTCTATGTCGGTTGCTAACGTGGCGAGCGTCCGGACGGTCAGCGTGTCTTGGCGTGCCGTCAGCGAGAGCTCGGTCAGTAATTCTTGGACGTTCGTGAGTGTTGTGTGCTGCCACTGGTCGTAGGCCTGCTTGATCCGTTCAAG
>CAYZPG010000035.1:2578-5025 GCA_964480605.1 uncultured Candidatus Saccharibacteria bacterium
GTTGCTCGAAACTCGGCTACGAGCGCCTCGGGATCGAATGGCGTCTCGAGTGGGTTCGGTGCCGGTGGATCGGCCGGGGCATCTGCGAGTGGAGTGTCGAAGACGGAGAGAAATGGTGCGCTGCTGTCGGCGTCGTCAGTCGTGGGCGCAGGGGTAGGATCCATGAAGCCTCCTTGCCTTGGTGCCTGTTTCGTTTGTATAGATAGTACAAACGCTTCGTCAAGGTGACTCCCATGGCCGACTCGCAAGTCCAGGATGTGAAGGATCGGATCGACATTGTCGAGTTGGTCCAGCAGTACTTGCCTCTGAAGCGCTCCGGAACGAACTATAAGGGCCTCTGCCCCTTCCACAATGAGCGTTCTCCGTCCTTCATGGTTCATCCGGAGCGACAGAGTTTCAAGTGCTTTGGCTGCAGTGAGGGCGGGGATGCGATCACCTTCCTGCAAAAAATGGAGGGACTCACCTTCCCGGAAGCCCTGCAGCTCTTGGCTGACCGGGTAGGGATCCAGCTCACGAAGCAAACCGTCGCGAGCCAGCAAGAGAAGGATGAGAAGAGCCAACTCTATCGTCTAAATGCGGCGGTGGCGGCATTTTTTCACCACGCCCTGACAGTCTCGCCTGCAGGCAAGCCAGCCCAGGAGTATCTTGTGCGGCGGAAGCTGACGCAGGCAACGATCGAGGCTTTCCAGCTTGGCTTCGCACCTGCCCAGTCGCAGTTAGCCGCGTGGCTTGCAAAGCAGGGTTTTCAGCCTGCTGAGCTCAACCGTGCCGGCCACCCAGAACGGTTTCGGAACCGGATCATGTTTCCCATTCGCGACGCCCTTGGCCACGTCGTCGGGTTCACGGGGCGACTGATCGAGGACAATCAGGATGGGCCAAAATACCTGAACACACCGGAAACGCCGATTTTTCAGAAGAGCAAGGTCGTCTATGGCCTGTACGAGGGAAAGGATGCGATCCGGCGATACCAAGCGGCGATTCTCATGGAGGGGCAGATGGACGTGATTTTGTCCCACCAAGTCGGTGTCCGGGTTGCGATTGCCTCGTCTGGCACAGCGCTGACAGCGGATCACGTCCGAGCCATCCGGCGGTACACCCCGAAGGTGTTCTTAGCCTTCGATGCCGATGCTGCTGGTCAGGCTGCGACTGAGAAGGCGCTGCTCCTGACGGCTGCCGCTGAGCTCGCAACCAAGGTAATTCCCATGCCGGCAGGTATGAAGGATGCGGGTGAGACGATCGAGCATGATCCGGCACTCTGGCAGCAGGCAATCGGCCAGGCGACGCCAGGCATCGAGTGGCTGATTGGGAGCATGACCGCGAAGTTTGGTATTGCCGATGGCGCCTCGAAGAAGATGGTGGCGCGCAGTGTGGTGCCGCATATTCGGGCGATCGGCGACTCGGTCGAGCGGGCCCATGCGGTGGCTGCGCTAGCACGAGCCTTGAGCGTTCCCGAGCAGGCAATTGCGGATGCGCTCGAAAAGGTGGCTGCGCCACGCACCGCTGCCCAGCAGCTGACGGGGGCTACGCCGACGGCACCGCCTGCGACACGGCCAATCGTTGAGCGCTTGGTGGGCGTCCTGCTCCTCCACCCCTCGCTCCTAGCAACCGTCGGGCTTGATGGCGTGGTACCAGCCGGTTCGCTGAGTGAACGGCTGGTCACAACGATGCTTACCTGCTATACTCCAGACGATAGGCAGACGACTGCCAATTTTTTGACATCGGTCCAAAGCGCATTGGGGCGTGAGGATCAAGCGCAACTCGCCTCCCTGCTGATGGAAACCGAGCACTGGCTGACACCAGAGCTTGTTCCAAGCGAGGTGGCCCAAGAGCTCCTCATTCGTCTTCGTCAAGGCGAACGGGAAGACATTAAGCGTTCGATGGCAGCGAAAATTGCTGCTGCCGAGGCCAGTGGGAACCGTGAACACGTCAAGCAGCTTATGAACGAGCTTCAATCCGTCTTACAACCACCATCAACTCATGCCAAAACGTAAACCCATCGCGAAGAAGCCGGAATTCATCCTCGATTTTCCCGAGCCGGTGATTGAGTTGGTCAAAAAGGGCCAGCGCCACAGCTTCGTAACGTACCAGGAGATCCTGCAGACGATTCCCGATGTCGAAAAGCAGGTCGCGATGATCGACGAGCTACTCGGCTTTTTTGCTGAGCAAGGCATCGAGGTACGCGAGGCAACGCGCCGACTGCTGACGCTCGCGCCGCTCACCCAGGAAGAAAAGAAGCAGAAGAAGCACTTGCTGGAACAGAGCGACATCTCGGAAATTGCGGATGACTCGGTTCGGATGTACCTGCGGGAGATTGGTAGCATTCCGTTGCTGACGGCAGCCGACGAGGTGATGCTCGCGAAGAAGATTGAGATGGGCGACCGCGTGGCCAAGAAGAAGCTGGCCGAGGCCAACCTACGCCTGGTCGTCTCGATTGCCAAGAAGTACAT
>CAYZPG010000036.1:0-4998 GCA_964480605.1 uncultured Candidatus Saccharibacteria bacterium
CGTACGTTAGAGGATTTGGAGACTGCGTTTGGACCGGATACTCATTGTGTGGTCGGCCGTGAGCTTACGAAGCAGTATGAGGAGCTCTGGTACGGTTCTGTGCGCGAGGCACGGACCCATTTTGCCAGTCCGCGCGGTGAGTTCTCGCTCTTGGTGCAGCTGCCGGAGCGGTAGCCAGGAGGTGGAGGGGATATGCTCTGGTTGCCACTGCTCGCTACCGTGCTCTACACGATCTCGCTCGCCCAGCGGAAGCTGTTTCTGCGCGCGACCCGGTTACCGATCGCCGAGTTCTTTCCGGCTCTGTTGTTCGTCCTCGCCCTGACGGCTGCCGCGCTGCTGCCATTCGGTGGGGCGACGGTCGATCTTACTCTGGTGTTCGAGCCCTTCTACCTCGTCGCCGCCTTGCTGCTCGTGCTCTTGGGCACGTTGTGGCACGAGCTCCTGTACCGGGGCTTACGTGAGGAGCAGCTATCCCGCTTCGACCTGCTCATGGTGTGCGAGCCGCTGGTGGTGATCTTCGGTGTGGCGTTGGTTGTGCCGGCCGAACGAGATCCACGGATCTTTCTCGGCGCGCTCGTTGCCTGCCTGGCCCTTGCCTGGGGCCACCGGAACCACCACCGGATCACCTTTGAGCGCGGTGAGCGGCTGCTGCTTGGCGCGATCGTGGTGAGCGTGCTCGTTGTCTTGCTGGAGCGATACCTCCTCGTCGCCTACTCGCCAATCGCGCTGAATGCGCTCTACGCGGTCGGTATCTGGTTAGCCTTCACCGTCCGGTACGGCCTGGTGCTGCCGAGTCGGACGCTCTGGCCAGGCTTCCTCATGACAGCGGTTGGCATTGCTGCCAACTCGATCTTGTTCTTCTACAGCTACCGCATCTACGGTGTGACGCTGACGACGCTCATTCTGATGCTGCAGCCAGTCGGTTTGGCGGCGATCGCGTTCTTTTATCTGAAGGAGCCGATCAGGCCGAAGCTCTTGGCTGCGGGCATCGTGGTGCTCATCACGATTCTTGCCACACTCCTCATTGTGCAGCCGTCCTAGCTCTGTTCCAGGAGGCGCCTCTCTTGGTAGAATCGGGCAGTATGAGCTTCGCAACTGACCGATCCGTTGAATTGACCGTGACTGGCAAGGTTGTCGGTGTTGATTTTCGTAACTGGGCGGCCCGTGAGGCAACCCGGTTGGCGTTAGGCGGCTGGGTGCGGAACAATATCGACCAAACCGTCTCGATCGCGGCCGAGGGTTCAAGGGACGCTGTCGACGCCTTCATCGAGCTGGTCCGGCGTGGGCCAGCGGGTGCTGAAGTAACCGGCGTTGATGTCCGCGAGGTCGGCGAGGCTCACGGCTACGCCGGTTTCCAGGTGGAGTACTAGTATGGACCGTTGCTACGTCACCACACCGATCTACTACGCCAACGACAAGCCGCACGTCGGCCATGCCTACACCACCTTGGCGGCCGATGTGGTTGCTCGGTACTGGCGGAGCAAGCTTGGTGAGGAGAATGTCTTCTTCCTCACCGGTACCGACGAGCATGGCCAGAAGATCGCTGAAGCGGCCAAGAAGGCGGGACTGACGCCTGGCGAGCTCGTTGATTCCTTGGCGCCACGCTTCGAGGCGCAGTGGCAGGGTCTCAACATCCAACCCGATATTTTCATGCGGACCACGAAGGCCGAGCACATCGCCTTCGCCCAGCAGTTTCTGCAGGGCCTGCATGACAGTAGTGCCATCTACAAGGGCGAGTACCATGGGCGCTACTGTGTCGGTTGTGAGGAGTATAAGGTGGACAGTCAGCTACTGGACGGCCGTTGTCCGCTCCATCCGAACCTTGTCATCGAGGAACGGCAGGAGGAGAACTACTTCTTCAAGTTCAAAGACTACGCTGCACGGGTGCGTGAGCGGATTGCGAGCGGCGAACTCGAAGTCCTGCCAGTGGAGCGAAAGAACGAGGTGCTGGCGCGCCTGGATGGGGAGCTCCACGACCTCTCGGTGTCGCGGCCAGGCGTGAGTTGGGGCGTGCCGGTACCGTGGGATGCCACGCATACGGTGTACGTTTGGGTGGAGGCACTCCTCAATTACGCGAGCGCGCTCGAGATTGCCGGTAAAACGGAGCTCTGGCCGCCGACGATCCAGCTGATGGCCAAGGACATCCTCTGGTTCCATGCCGCCATTTGGCCGGCGCTGCTGCTAGCCGCAGGCCGTGAATTGCCGAAGACCGTCTTTGCCCACGGTTTCTTCACGATCGACGGCCAGAAAATGTCGAAAACCCTCGGCAATGTAATTGATCCTGCTGAGCTGGTTGCCACGTACGGCACCGACGGCGCACGCTACCTGCTCCTGTCGGCTGTACCGTTTGGCAACGATGGCGATTTGGCTGCGAGCCGCTTCGCCGAGGTCTACCAGGCTGACCTGGCGAACGGCCTTGGGAATTTGCTCAATCGGACGGTGACATTGATTCATCGAGCACGGCTGCAGATTGTGCCGACTGCCGATGCCCGCTGTCCAGAGTCAGAACAGGCGATCGAAGTATTGCAGCTCGATGAGGGGTTGAAATCAATCTGGAAGCTCATCCGCGAGGCAAACCAACAGCTTGAGACCTCCAAGCCATGGGAGCTCATCAAGCAGGAGGAAAGGCGCGAGGAGCTTGAACGCGTTCTGACGGCCAGCTACCGGCAGCTCGAGATCATTGCAGCCGGTTTGGCTCCATATTTGCCTGGGGCATCAAACAAGATTCGTACTCAACTCCAGTCCGGTATCGCTGAACCGCTCTTCCCACGTCTTGACGATGGTACTCGTTGATACCCACGTCCATCTGACCGATCCCAAGTTGCCACTGGCGGTGGATCAGGCAGTGGCGCGGGCAAAGGAAGCGGGCGTTGGCCAGCTTATCTGCCCAAGCGTTGACCTACCCAGCTCCCAACAGGCAGTGCAGCTGGCAACCCAGTTTCCTGGCCAAGTCTTCGCCGCGATTGGAGTGCACCCGCACTACGCGGGTGCCTCATTCAGTGAGTTTGCACTGCTGGCTAAGAGGCCGGGCGTGGTCGCGATCGGCGAGGTTGGGTTGGACTACCATCGTAAGACGCGCGAAGAAGTCGGCGCGCCCCAGCAGGCGATGTTCGTGAAGTTCTTGGAGTTGGCGGAGCGCGCCAAGCTGCCGGTGATCATTCATGGCCGGAACGCGTACGAGGATATTTTGGCGATCACCACTGATTTTCCTGCGGTGCCGATTGTCCTCCATAGCTTCGAGGCCGATGTCGAAATAGCGACACAGGCACTCGACCGTGGCTGGCTGATCAGCCTGACGGCACTCATTACCTATCCCGAGTACCAGTGGCTACGTGAGGTCGTCGCCCAGTTGCCGCTCGACCGGCTTTTGATTGAGACCGATGCACCGTACCTGCCGCCGGCGTTGCTCACCGACACGGTCCGTCCAAAGGGCCTGACGAATGAACCCGCACGGGTCGTAGTGGTGGCAGAACGATTGGCCGCGATCAAACAAACCTCACTTGATGAGGTCGCGCGCATCACGACGGCCTCGGCCCGGCAGTTCTTCAATTTGCCGGAGGCCGCATGAAGCGGCTTTTGCAAGGTATCGTACTCGCCGCCGCCGTGGTGATGAGTTGGCTGGTACTACTCATTGTGGCATGGCCGGTTCATGCACTCGTCTTCGTCGGCGTACCAGCTGACGGCCCAGTCGCCGCCCACGAGCGTCGTGAGCTCGACCAGCGTCTGACGAGTTATCTGGTCACGGGCAACGAGCAGGAACTCAATCCGTTTCAGCCGATCGAGGTCATCCACATGCGCGACGTGCGCCAGCTCTGGCTCTGGTTGGTTGTCATGACCACGATCGCCGTCCTGGCGGCGCGCGTTGTCCATGCCTGGCATGGTGTTCGGGCGGCGCTGCTCCTAACGGCCGGTGTCGCGGTGGCAACACTCATCAGCTTTCAACGCTCCTTCCTCTGGCTCCACGAGACGATTTTTGCGAACAACAGCTGGCTCCTGGATCCGGAGCAGTTCCTGCTTACCCAGCTCTACCCGCTGCACTTCTTCGTTTGGATGTGGGGGATTATTGGTAGCTTGGCGCTCCTGACCCTCGTCGCCGTCTGGCAACGGACACGCCGTGCTCAACACGACTGACTTCTTCATTATTCTCTTGGTCCTGATTGCCGCTTTTGATGGCTGGCGCTCGGGTATCCTCGTGCTGATCGCTGATCTTGTTGCCTTCGGTTTGGGCTTGCTTGCTGCCTACTGGCTCGCGGGTCCGGTCGGTGCTGTGCTTGGCGGCTGGCTCGATTTCTCGGCGGGGTTACAGCCCCTCTTTGGTTTCGCCCTTACCTTCTTGGCCGTGATGGCTGCAGCCAGGTTTGCCCTTGTACCGGTCCGCTCACGCCTCATCCTCGGTTCGCCCCGGCTCACCACCGCCAATCAAGCAGCTGGTGCTTTCCTGAATGTCGCCAAGCAGCTGGTTGCTGTCGCGCTCACGCTCAACTTACTGCTCTTTTTGCCCGTCTTGCCGTTCGTCCGCCAGGACATCCAGCAGTCGCAGTTAGCGCCGTACTTCATTGTTGAACAGCGGTTTGTCGAACCTGTGCTTGCCAAGGTGATTGAGGCGGCCGTGTTTGAGCTGCAGGGATTCCTGACCACGAAGACGATTGCGGGCGGTAAGGCTGACCTGGTGGCTCCAGTCGTCCGACTGAGCGATGACCGTCCCGGCGAGCAGGCGATGCTTGCGCTCGTGAACCAAGAGCGTGCCCGGCAGGGGCTGGGACAGCTTCGCTGGAACGAGGAGTTGGCCAAGATCGCCCGGATCCATAGCCGTGACATGTGGCGGCGGCAGTACTTCGCGCACGTCAATCCGGACGGCGCCGACCCCTTCGACCGACTTCGTCAGGCTGGCATCCGCTACCTGGTGGCCGGCGAGAACTTGGCGCTCGCACCAAATACCACCATCGCCCATAACGGCTTGATGGATTCACCGGAGCACCGCGACAACATCCTCTCGCC
>CAYZPG010000037.1:0-4779 GCA_964480605.1 uncultured Candidatus Saccharibacteria bacterium
GCTGGCCGGATCGATCGCCTGCCGTCGCTTTAAGAAATTCTTAAACTCGATCCACTGTTGGTAGCTGGTGAGCCCGGCATTGGTCCGCTGGGGGAGGAAGGGGATGATGCGCTGCATGACGATACCCACGAAGAAGAGGCCGACCCAGCCCAAGAGGTAGAAGTAGGGATCCGGACCGACGGCAACGCTCACGACGAAGCCGATGAGCGCCAGCCCGATCACCACGAAGGACAGGGCGCGGAACTGCTGGTAGCTCGCCTGGGGGTTCTTCACAAACCACTTCCGGTCAACGGCTGCTTGGTACATTTCGAGGTAGACCTCGGCAATCTTGCGTGAGAAGACGTGGCGGCCAATCCGGAGCTGGAGGTCTTCGGTGGTCGTGCGGATCGAATCGGCCCGCAAGAGCTTGTCCATGAGCACCCGCTCGAACGATGCCATGGCAGCCGCGCCCTCGGCGCCAGCACTGTCGACCGACCGTTTCTTCCCAAAGGTGAAGCCGGTTGCCCGGTGCGTGATTTGTAGATAGCCGCGCTCGGCGAGATGGAGCAGCGTCGCCGCGAGGGAGCGGGGCGAGACCTTGCCCTCGACGAGCACGCCCGCAACGGCCGGCGGCGTATCATCGGGTGGCGCAGCCCGCTCGGCCGTCGTGTTCGTGCCACGCCAGCCACGGACGGCAATCTGGAGCATGAGCAGGAGGATGAGTGAGGCGCCAGCCGGTAAGGCGATGGCCACCACCAACCAGGTAGAAGCGGGCAGCGTCCGCAAGCCGTCGCTCAACCCACGAAGGAGCGATGGGGTAATGCTCCCTTTCGGCAACAGCAGCTCTAACCGGTACTCGGCGTTCGGGGTCAAGTTGAACGCAGTGAAGGTAATGGTCCGTGACGAGCTGATGATCGGCTCGGGCGTCTGGACGCCGAACGAGGCGGCGTGACGGGCCACCACCTGCGTAGTATCGACGTCACGCGGCAACTGCACGATGGTGGTCAGCTGGCCGATGAAGGCGCCGTCCTGCTGGTAGGCCTGGTAGTCAAAGCGGTCCGACTCCCGGTCGAAGCGGACCAGGCCGCCGTACGCCTTGCCGTTAATCACGGCATCGCCGCCATCGTTGAGCTCCACGTTCAAGGTGACCACCGAGGAGGTCGAGAGTTCGGGCCGACTCGTCACCGAGGCCTCGCTCGTTTGCGAGCGCGTGTACCAGACACCCACGCCAGCCACGACGGCCAAGGCGAAGAAGAGAATAAACTGCTTCCAGTAGATGCCAACGGTCATACCCCTCCTTCGGCGGAACTAGCGTGCGCCCATCGTCTCGGCCGTGCGCATGAGGAATAGCTCCAACCCAACCTCACTCGCCATTGTACCATTCTTGAGGCCCGCATCGAGCTCGACAAGACCAAGGTAGAGATCGGCAAGTTGCGGCATGGTCAGCTTCTTGGCTGCCATGAGTTGTTTGCCCACCACGAAGGGCTTCAACCCTGTTGCCGCCGCCACCGACGCCGACGACGAGGCACCGCGATCTAAGCTGTCTCGAATGAGAGCCAGTGACCGGAAGGTGCTCGCGATCATCGCGATGAGGTACTGCTCGTTCTCACCTTGGTCAACCACCCGCTTCAACTGCGTCACGACCTGCGCTTGGCTGCCCGCGAGGACTGCGTCGGTCAGCGCAAAGACGCTCACCTCTGGCACGCCAACGACCAGTGCGGTAACCAGCTGGGGCGTAATCTGGCGCTCACCGGCCGGCAGATGCAGCACGGCCGTGGCCAGCTTGGTCAGCTCAGTTGCTAGCCGCCAGGTGTTCGTCCCTGCAATACCCAGCAGCTGCTCACGCGCCGGCGGCGTCATCGTCACCTGCCACTCTTGCAAAAACTGCGTCATCCAGTGCGTGAGCTGCGCCCCTACGAGCGGCACAAACTCCTGCGTCGTCGCCTGCTTCTTCAAGAGCTTGAAGAGTGCCGTCCGCCGGTCGGGCACGCCCGACTCGTACACAATCGCCACCGTCGTCTCAGGAATCTTGGGGATCAGCGCCTCGAACTTCTCCTGCACAGCTTTCGTGCCACGGGAGAGCAGATCAGGCAGGATGACTAACCGCGTCTTGGCCAAGAACGGCAGCGCGAAGAGCTGGGCCGCCAGATCCTCGGGCTTGATGGCGCTCGCATCAACCGTGGTCAGGTTCGTATCGCCGAGGCTAGCATCAACGTACTTGGCTTTCAGATCCTGGAGTTTCTGAAAACTCCTATACCCATCCTGGCCGTAGAAGAAGAGCAACATGGACTCAGCCTATCACTCCCAATGCGAGCGAAGCCAGCGCGCTGCATTAGTAATGACCCGGTCCCGATGTCGTGGCTGAGAATCTGCAATATGCAATGCATACCGGTAGATCGAGTCATCCGATACATTGATGAGCTGCCTGCCATTCAAACGTAGAAATACGTACGTCGCCACAAAGGCAATACGTTTATTGCCATTCTTGAATGCATGATTCTTTGTTAATCCGTACCACAGCGCCGCCGCCTTCATGGCGAGCGATCGATAGCGCTCATAACCACCGAACGAAGCACGTGGGGCATGCAGTGCCGACTCAGCCAAACTCTGATCAAGTGCCTCAAATGCTGCCAATGGCTCATGCTTCGCAAAGAGATCTGCGGTGACATCGTAGCTCACTCGAAGCCACGCGAGGTCGAGGTACCGAACTGGCTTAGGTTCGACCAAGTTTCACCAGTACTTTACGGTAGCGCTTCACGGCTTCTTTTGCATACTTCTCAACTTGTCGTTTTGTGACGACAGTTGACGTACGTCTCGTACGGCCGTTTCTGGCTTGTTGCTTCATAGGATGAGTATAGCAAAGCCTATCTTCTATAGAAGGAAGGCGGTGGAACGTATTCTGCGATACAACGAAAAGTCAGTGGGGGGGGTTACCCATCACTGCAAGGCGCATTTGTGATCCAGCACCACACAACAGACGTAGCGAGCATCACTATTGGAATAAATAGCGAGAGCGATCCGAACACGCCCAGCAGCAAGATCACTTTTGTCCTCGTGTCTTTCGCAATGCGACTCACCAGGATGGCCACCGCAAGAAACACCCAACCGATCAAAACCCCGAACGTTGTCATTGTGCGAAGCCGAGTATCGAAAATGACTGGTCGGATTTGAAGACCACTCGCTCTTGCCGTGTTGTCCGATCAAGTACCACGAGCTGATACTGTTCGCTCGATTCACTATCAGGCAACCGAGTAAACACCACCAATCGTCCATCTGGACTCAACAGGGGCGCTGAGCGGACAACGTCTCCTGCATACACGGTATCTATCGTCTTCGACGAGAGATCAACATAGAGTCCCTTAAATTGAGTGGGGTATGCTCGTGTCCGCGCCTCCAAAAACAAACCGAGACCATCATCCGTGAGACTGAGTGGATCAGGACTAAAGTACCCCGCCTCACTAGCGATAGGGAGGGAGAACATTGGCTGTTCCGGACGATCCATATCGTATACGAGCAGCGTATCAACCCCCGCGCCAACGTCGCTCAACCTACGAGTTCGTACGGTGACGAGCTTACGCTGCGCAGGAAAGAGCATAGGTGTCTCAATAGTAATCTCGGGATCAGACACTGGTTGTAAGCGCGCGACTGCCTCTTGCTTCACGGTGTCAACTACGGCAAACAACTCAAGCGCCCCGTCACCACCCTCACCGAAGCGAGCCTTCCACCCATACAAGCGCCCTGTGTCACTGTCCCAAGCTACGAAACGGAACCCGTAGAATGAACGATTGGGGTTCGCTTGGTCGGTAGCCGCATAGGCTGTATGCAGCAGCTCGGTTGGCTCAAATGACTGAGTCGCACGAACATACCGGTAGTCGGCAATACTGTGCTGTGGTCGAGACCCATCGAATTCGGATTCAGGATCCCGTGTGTCATAGGTAGCAATAAGTACGATTGCTTCAGCGCCATTAAGACTCTCGATGCTACCCGCCAGCTCTTCGTACAACGTACCCGATTGCTTCAGCTGATACGCAATGCGCTCTACTGCACCAGTTTTGATATTACGAGACAATAACTCCTGGTCCTGCTGAATAATCTCAAATGAGTCGTTCCGCAGCCTCACCCGCTGATCTGGCGACACGGTGTCGGTGCGACCATCGGGCCTCACCACCAGGCGCTGCTCACCCTGTTGAATGAGTATGGGTACAAGCGCGGATGCATCGCTTGTAGCCCTCCACTGCAACTTGCCACTAAACACAGCGAAGCCGATCACCAGCGACACAACAATGATGGCACTCTTGAATTGTCGGCTGTACAGCCAGTTAGGCATCACTCCTCCTGCTTCTTAGGCTCAACTACCTGCATTTCAGCCCAGTTCACACCAACTTCGGCCTCGGATACAATCGGCACCTTGAGCGCGATGACCGAATCCATGATCTGCTGGAGCTTGGGCGCGATCGTGACGGCGGTACCTTCAGGGATTTCGAAGAGGAGCTCATCGTGCACTTGCAAGAGCATGGCCGCCTCGGTTTCGGGAATCTGATCGTGGATCGCGATCATGGCGAGGCCGACGATCTCGGCTTCAGTGCCTTGAATCGGATGGTTGATGGCAACCCGTTCAGCAAACGCGCGGAGGCTTGCATTCGGCCCCTTGAGTTCGGCTAGGAAGCGCTTCCTTCCTAAGAGTGTCTCGGCGTAGCCCTTGTCGTGCGCGCTCGCCTGCACCAAGGTCATCCACTCCTTAAGCTTCGGGAAGGTCAGGAAGTACTGGTCGATGAAGGCCTGGGCATCCTCGATTGGAAT
>CAYZPG010000038.1:0-4746 GCA_964480605.1 uncultured Candidatus Saccharibacteria bacterium
ACGTCCACGATCGTGAAGGGTTTCGATATCACGACGTTCAGCGCCGCCCTGTTTGGCGCCGTCATTCTCTGGCTCATTGGCATGGTCACGAACGCCCTGCTTGATTCTGACCGGCTATCGTAAGGCACTCGTGTTCACTGCCTCAACATTCTCGGTCCTCATCAACAACCATCCCGTGGTTGGGCCCGTTCATTTCACTCTGAAGCAGGGTGAGCTCCTGGCGATCACTGGCGCGAATGGTTCCGGAAAAACGACGCTGCTCCGCGGACTCTTCGGTATGCTGCCAACCAAGGGAACGCTCACCTACAAGCAGCAGGCGGTCGAGCGCTTGCCAGCGGCCTCGGTTGGCTACGTCCCACAACGCTTCACCTTCCCCGGCACCCTGCCGGTAACCGTCGAGGAGTTCTTCGCTATTTCGTCGGTACCACCCGACAATGAGCTCTGCCACGAACTTCACATCGAGGATCTCCTGGACCGTAGCCTCGCCGTTCTCTCGGGTGGCGAACTGCAACGCGTGGTCTTAGCACGCGCCCTGGCTCGTAAACCAGAGCTGCTAGTGCTCGACGAGGCATCAGCCGGCATCGACAGCCAGGGGCGGGCACAGATCACCTCGCTCCTCAGCCACTTGCTTGCCGACCATCAGCTGACGATCATCACCGTCACCCATGACCAAATGGAAGTTGATCAGTACAAACGTACGCTTGGAAGGAAGTTTCATGAGCTCATTCTTGCCAACCATTCTCACTGAACCCTTCGTCCTACGAGCCGGGTTGGCCGCGCTGATGCTTGCCATTACCGGCGGCATCATTGGCAGCTTCATCCAAATGCGCGGGATGAGTTTTTACACCGACACCATCTCGCACTCGGCGTTTACTGGCGTTGCGCTTGGGATCCTCCTCGGGGTCGATGTCAGTGTGAGCGCCGGTGTATTCGCGGTCGTCATCGGTTTGGCTGTCCTTCTCATCCGCAAACGGACCCGGCTCTCGTTCGATACCATTCTGGGCGTACTCTTCGCCTCGGTGGCTGCCCTCGGTATCTTCCTCCTCACCTTCATCAAGGGTGTGCGGATCGACCTCATCAGCCTCCTCTTTGGCGATATCCTCGCCCTATCGGATGCTGACCTCCTCACCATTCTACTCGCTGGCAGCGTCTCACTCCTCGCCCTCTGGTCAATCCGAGAGCAACTCATTCTCGATATCGTTCACCCCGAACTGGCACGGGTGGAGGGTGTCCCAGTTGAGCGGAATGACACGCTCTTCGGCATTGTCGTCGCCGTCATGATCGCCCTGGGCATTAAGCTCATTGGCATCATCTTGCTCTCTGGCCTCTTCCTTATCCCATCCGCCACCAGCTACCTCGTTGCGCGCTCGCTCAAAGACCTCCTGTGGGGCAGTGCCGTGCTCGGCAGCTTGAGTGCCATCGTCGGCATCATTGCATCCGCCCTTGCTGACACAGCCACCGGCCCCACGATCGTACTCACCGCAGGCGCGCTCTTCGGCGCCGCTCTACTCGTACGCCCACTCATGCGGCCACATGAGTGAACGCCAACAGCTAGGCTCTGTGACCGCGGCCCAGATGGCCGAGGTAGACCGGACGCTCGAACAGCGGATTGGCCTCTCACTCGATAGCTCGATTGAACGGATAGCCCTCTACGCTAGCAACTACCTACGGACACGCTTCTTACACGAAACGCCCCGTCACGTGCTTCTGCTGGTAGGCGGGGGACATAACGGCGCAGACGTACTCGCGATCGGCCGGCAACTCGCCGGGTGGGGCCATGCCGTCGTCGCACTCCTCGACCACGCCCGCGATGATGTACAGCCCGCCACACGCCACCAACTAGCCTTGGCTGAACAGTTCGGCGTGCGTCTCTTCGAGCCTGGCGCACTCCTCCCCCAGGCAGACATCGTCCTGGATGGCCTCGTGGGCTACGGCCTGACTGGCACCACCCTCGCCGATACTACCCGCGAACTGATCCTGGCGAGTACGAACTACCCGGTCCCGCACATCGCCGTCGATCTGCCGACGGGCATGGATGCCTCTACTGGACGCGCCACGACACCTGCGTTCCGTGCCGACCTCACGCTTGCGATCGGCTATCCCAAAACCGGCCTGACCAAGCCCTATGCTCCCGCCCTCACGGGCGAGGTCGTGGTCGTTGATGCCGGGATCCCCAGTCGGTGGTGGGCCAGATTACAACAGCCTGCGCCCGACTTTTCACAGGCACCCGTCATTCCAATCGAACCCCCAGCACCTCGGGCTGGTACAATACATACATGAGCGATGCCTTTGATGTTGTCGTGATTGGTTCCGGCGCAGCTGGTCTCTCGGCTGCTACCGGGGCTGCCCAGCTGGGTGCCTCGGTCGCTCTCGTGGAACGAAGCTCGTACCTTGGTGGCGAGTGTCCGAACACTGCCTGCGTCCCAACCCAAGCCCTGCTACGGGCTGCAAAAACGTACCACCTGCTCACACACGCCGACCAGCTTGGCCTGCCAGGCACGACCGGCCCAGTGCAGTACCGTCAACTCAAGGCCTTCAAAGACGCAATCGTCCAGCAAACAGCCGGCCGCCACCTGACCGCTGCCCGCCTCAAGGAACAGGGTGTCACGCTCGTTCCTGGAGACGCGCATTTCATCGATCACCACACACTTGGCGTTGGCACCACGCGGATCGCTGGACGACAGTTTGTCATTGCCACAGGTGCAAGCCCCTGCCCACCAAGCGGCATCGGCCTTGAACAGACGCCCTACCTCACCCATCGCGAGGCGATCGAACTCACAACCGCCCCTGAATCATTGCTCGTGCTCGGCGGCGGTCCGATTGGCGTTGAATTCGCCCAGCTCTTTGCTATCTTCGGCGTCGACGTCACCGTGCTCGAATATGGACCCTACCTCCTCCCAAACGAAGATACGGCGCTCTCACAGTTTATCGCCGACGAACTGACCGGCTTCGGCGTGACCGTCCTCTCAAACTTCCACGCGGAACACACGCAAGGAACAACACAGGGCGTGCAGCTTCGCGGCACTCAGGCAGGGCGGCCCCATACCCTCACGGCGGCACAGCTCCTCGTGGCCTGCGGCGCCCGGCCAAACGTGACTGGACTTGGCCTTGAGGCTCTTGGTGTCACGGTGACACCTACCGGCGTACAGACCGATACGTACCTGCGTACGACTGTGCCACACATTTGGGCGATTGGTGACGTCACCACCAACCCTCACTACACCCACACCGCCCACTACCAGGGCGCCCTCGTCGCCCACAACTGCACGCAGCCAGACAAACGCTCACTTGACCTCAGAGTGCTGCCCCGCGCATTGGCAACCTTTACCGACATTGCGAGTGTGGGCAGTACGGCGCAGCAGCTCGACGCAGCCCATCGACCGTACGTCGTTGGTCACGCCGATATTAGCAGCTTGGGCCGGGCGCTCATCGATCAAACCCAGGCCGGATTCATCAAGCTGCTCGTCGATCCGTCATCCGGGTACATCCTGGGCGGCTCGATGGCGGTACCACAAGCGCACGAGCTCATCCACGAGGTCGCACTCGCCATGAAGGCGCAGGTGTCAGTCGAGGCGCTGGCCTCGCTCCTCCACGCCTACCCCACCTATGCCGAGGGGATCGCGGTGGCCGCCGCCGACGCAGCCAACCAGCGGCTCGACCGGTAACATGTCACGCATTTACACGAAGCAGGGCGATGCGGGCACCAGCGCGGTTCTTGAGGGCGGTCGCCAACCAAAGCACGCGCCGGTCTTTCTGGCAATCGGCGAGCTCGACGAGCTCAATGCCCACCTTGGTCTCTGCCTTACCGGTACACATGGCAGCCGGCGCAAACAGCTTGAGGCCATTCAGTCCGCGCTCTTTGCTATTGGTGCGCAACTTGCGAGCAACAACACAACAGACTACGGCGTGACACCAGCGGCGACCACCGAACTCGAATCTTGGATCGATGCCGATTGGCGCACACTGCCGCCGCTCACACGGTTCATCCTGCCCGGCGGCACACCTCTTGGCGCCCAACTCCACCTTGCCCGAGCGGTTGCCCGACGCGCCGAGCGCGCCCTCTCTGCGCTCCATACAACCAACACTGTCGCCCCGAGCTCACTCACGTACCTTAATCGACTCTCCGATTACCTGTTTGCTGCCGCCCGAGCGGAGAACGCCGCTGCCCGCCAGCCTGAACGGACGTGGACCTATGAGAGCTAACCCACTCCCAGCCATCGCCGTTGGCATACTCTGCTTCGCAGGCGCACTGGCTATTGGGTACGCAAGCTTCTCCTACCGCACCCGGCCACTGCTTCATCGCTCCTTCACTGCGACGACGTATGGCCTCCCCCAGCCGCCGATTGCAAAGCCAGACCAGAGCGCGCGGCCCGTGCAACACATCCTCAGCCAACCGGTCCCGATTCTCATGTACCACTACGTGCGATCGGTCTCCCAAGCCAATGACCCGCTCGGCTACGATCTGTCGGTGACACCAGCACTCTTTGCCGAACAGCTCAATGCACTCCAACGAGCTGGATACCAAACGATCACACCGACACAACTCGCACTCGGCGATGTGCCGACGCAACCGATTCTCTTGTCATTCGACGATGGATACCGGGATTTTTACGATGCCGCGTACCCAGCACTGATCGAGCGCGGGATGACGGCAGTGGTGTTCGTCATCACCGGCTCGCTCGATGACAGGGACGGCCGATACCTTACAAGAGCACAGGTGCAAGAGTTGGCTGCCAGCGGCATTGC
>CAYZPG010000039.1:0-4628 GCA_964480605.1 uncultured Candidatus Saccharibacteria bacterium
ATGGCCACGACCACAAGCAATTCAAGCAATGTAAATCCTTCCGACCGACGAAGCTTCTGCAACATACTCCTCCTTGCTGTTGGCGCTAGTTGTACCAGTATCTTAGCAGCCTCCGACAAAAGCCCGTCTGTGGACAGCACTACGGCGCCGTGACGCCGACACCAACCACGCGCTGATTCCGATCCGTATCAACCGGATACCGAGCTCCGCTGCAATCGTGAATCGGCGCAGCTTGCGACAGCGCGGGATCGTTCGCGCTCTCAAGCTGAAACTCCATTACGTACCACTGGTCCGTGCAGACGCGCTCCCCATTCCCCTGCGATCGGTACCGGTATCCGATCGACGAGACACTGCCAACAGGCTCTACTGGCAGTGCGCTGACATACGGCAGCAAGGCCGCTTGCAACTCACGCCAGCCAAGGTTAGCCGGATTGCTTTGGGCGTACTGGATTGCCGGATACGCCTTGTGGTCGTTGTAGTATAGCTCGAGCGCAGTCCGCAGCTGATTGACGTCTTCCTTGCGCCTCGCATCCCGTGCCAGTATCCGGGCCGAGCCAAGGTTGACTGCCACGATGCTCGCCAGAATACCAATGACCGACACCACCACGAGTACTTCCAGCAGGGTGAAGCCGGTTGCTCGTATCCGCATACTACTGAAGCTGAGCAATGTTGTAGATCGGGATCAGAATCGAGTAGACCAAGAAACCAACGCCAATCCCAACAATGACAATAATAATCGGCTCAATGAGGCTCGAGATATTCTTCAATTGATCATCGACTTCGCCCTGGTAGTACTGCCCCAGATTCAGCAGGATTGTATCGAGTTCACCCGTTTGCTCGCCTACCGAAACCATTTGTCCGACAATCGGCGGAAAGTAAGCGCTCTTCGAGAGCGGTACCGAAAGCGGAATGCCCCGCTTCACCTGACTGACCGCGTCCTTGAGCAATTCTTGGTAGTACACATTGTCGAGGACCTCGGCGGTAACATTCAATGCCTCGATGATCGGCGTGCCAGCCTGAATGAGCATCCCAAGTGTCCGCGCAAGCTGGGTCATGTAGATCTGGACGCCTAATCCCCCGGGCAACCGCAGCTGCAGGTAATCGACAACCCGGCGACCAGCGGCGGACTTGATGTACGCCTGCCCAAGCACAACAAGGCCGATCACGCCGGCGATCACCAGATACCAGTAGTTTTTCAGGAAGTTGCTCAGCCACACAATCACCTGCGTCGCTAGTGGCAGCGAGGCCTCGGCTTCATCGAAAATCGATTGGAGCTGCGGCACGATATACACCATCATCACGGCACCAACAATGAGCATCGCCACAACAATAAACGCGGGGTACGCGAAGGCGCCGCGAACCCGACCACTAAATTCCCCTTGCTTCTCATACTGTTCAGCCAGCTGGCCCAAGACATCGGCAAGCTTCCCAACCGTTTCACCCGACACAATGATGTTGATGAAGACCCGGTCGAAGACGATGGGGTATCGGGCAGCCGCCGTCGAGAACGGTGCGCCGGCCTCAAGGCTGTCGAGAATGCCCAGCAAAATCTCCTTCAGCTTGGGATTCCGTTCCTGGTCTGCCAAAATCGCAATCGCCTTATTCAAGGCCAACCCGCTGGCGATCATGGTCGACAGCTGCCGCGCCAAAAACGCCTTGTTCTTGACTGTGATCTGATTTTGGAACGGCAACTGGATGTCCATGTGCCTAGTACAGCTTCAGCTTCAGGTGCTTCGCGTCGATCGCCCACGTAATCGCATCGTCGAGACTTACCTCACCTTTCGTCACGAGCTGTGCGAGCGAGTCATCCAAGCTGACCATGCCTTCGCCGGCACTGGTTTGGATGATGTTGCTCAACTGGTGCGTCTTACCCTCTCGAATTGTGTTCCGGACGGCAGTATTGGCAAGCAGTACCTCGGCGGCAGCAATCCGGCCACCGCTCAACTTCGGCAGCAACCGCTGCGACACGATACCCAAGAGAATGTTCGCCAGTTGCGAACGGATCTGCGTCTGTTGGTGCGGTGGAAAGACATCGATCATCCGGTCAGCTGTCTGGGCGGCGCTGTTCGTGTGAAGCGTTGTCAGCACCAAGTGGCCGGTTTCTGCGAGCGTGACCGCTGCCTGGATGGTCTCCAGATCGCGCATCTCCCCCACCAGAATCACGTCGGGATCCTGGCGCAACGAACTACGGAGTGCCCGCTCAAAGCCCTCGGTATCCGAACCAACCTCGCGCTGAGAGATAATACTCTTAGCATTTTTAAAGACATACTCGATCGGGTCCTCGATGGTGATAATGTTCTCCGACCGTGTCTGGTTGATGAGGTTCACCATAGCGGCCAAGGTGGTTGACTTCCCATGGCCCGTCGGACCGGCCACCACAAACAAACCTTGGCGGTACTTCGTCATTTCTTCAACGATCGTTGGTAATCCAAGTTCCTGTACGGTCCGCAACGTGTCCGGGATGAGCCGGAAGGCGCCGACAAGGTTGTCTTTCTCGAAGTAGACATTCGCTCGGATTCGAGTCGTGCCAACATAGAACGAGAAGTCGAGCTCACGCAGCTCCTCGATCCGCTGCTGTTGCGGCTGACTAAGCACCGATAACACATCGGCCCGCGCCTGTTCGCTGGTGTACGCCGGTTTGTCAGGAACGGAACGCAGTTTGCCATCAATGCGGATAACCGGCGGCACATCAACTTTAATGTGCACATCCGATGCGCCTTGCTGGGCTGCAAACTGAAAGATCTCTTGCATCGCCGGGCTCAATTGTCGCTGTGTCTCCATACCTGCTCCTACTCGGCTGACGTAGCCTGTAATACCTCGTCGATCGAGGTCTGGCCCTCCAGTGCCTTCAAAATGCCGTCTTGCCGCAAACTCATCATGCCTTCCTTCCGCGCCAACTCCTCGATCTCAGCTCCCGACGCCTGCTTGATTGCTAACTGAGCGATCGTGTCAGACATCGTGATCACCTCATATATTCCAAGGCGTCCCTGGTAGCCGTCGGTGCATTGCTCGCAACTGCCTGGACCGAAGAACGCAAGCGGGCCCTTGGCCAATTCCTTCACGGCCGGCACCGGAGAACGCTCGAGTTCGGCCGTGATTTCTTGGAGTGTTTCGGCCGGGACTTGCAGTGGCACCTTGCACTGCTCGCACAGCTTGCGCACCAAGCGCTGGGCAACGATCATGTCGATTGAGGATGCCAAGAGGAACGGTTCAACTTCCATATCGATCAAGCGTGGAATCGCACCTGCTGCATTGTTCGTATGGAGCGTTGACAGCACCAAGTGGCCTGTCAACGCCGCCTGCGTTGCCAGTGCTGCGGTTTCTGCGTCGCGGATCTCACCAACCATGATGACATTCGGGTCTTGGCGCAGAATGGAGCGGAGACCATCGGCAAAACTGTAGCCGATCGCCGGCTTTACCTGTGTTTGGTTAATCCCCTCAACCTGGTACTCAACCGGATCCTCGAGCGTCACAATGTTCACGTCCGGCCGGTTAATCTCGGTCAACATGGCGTAGAGCGTTGTTGATTTACCAGAACCGGTCGGACCGGTCACCAAAATAATGCCGTATGGCTCTTGAATGCCGTCGGTCATCCGTTTCAGGTTGATCCCCGTCAGGCCAAGCGCAGAGAGCTGTTTCACGCCGGCAGTCTTGTCGAGCAAACGAATCACAACCTTTTCGCCATGGATGGTTGGCAATGTTGAGACACGAAGGTCGATTTCATGGCCACCCACTTGAACGTTAAACCGTCCGTCTTGCGGCAAACGGGCCTCATCAATCTTCAGCTTGGAGAGGATTTTGATTCTCGAGACGAGTGGCGCGTGGAGTTCGGCAGGCAGTTTCACGACATTACGGAGCTTGCCGTCTACCCGGTAACGGACACGAACCACGGTCTCGCCGGGCTCGATGTGAATGTCGGACGCCTGCTGCGCGGCAGCAAACGAGACGACCGCCGCAACCACCTTCGGAATCACACCTGTCTTCAGCGTCTGCTCAAAGGCGGCAAAGGCCGTAATCGGACTGCCGAGTACCTGGTCGAGGTTCGTCTGCTCGTCACCACTGACCAGCTGCATCATCGCAGCCTTACCCGAAGCCGTGGACGGGTTCACGGAAAGGCCGACCTGATTTTGCAGCTGATTCAGAGCAATGGTTGGCACCTCATCCCCGGTCGATGGAGCAACGCCCGGCGCTTTCGGTGGCAACGGCTGGGCCGATACCGGTGTTGCCGGTACCGCTGGCACCACGCCGCCCGTTGCAGGCACTGCTGGGCGCGTGGTTGCTGACGCAGGAGCAACCGGTGGCTGCACTGCCGCTCGCACCTTGTCGACGGATGCCCGTTGCAGTGGTGGTGTAACCTGCGTAGGTGGAGTTACTGGTGCAGACGCTGCTGGCACGGCTGCAGCACTATATCCGGCCATTGCCTTCGCGAACCCTTGCTGGCTCACTTGGTAGAGGTGGATCCGGATGCCGTTCCGCTCCTCAACGTACTTCAAAATATCGCGGATACGCTGGTCGTCCGGCTTGACCGCCGCGACCGAGGCCTCCTTGCCGTCGGCGCTCAGCTCGAAAACCACAATTTGATACTTTGCTGCAACATCTTCAGGGAAACGCTCAAGGGCCTCCTTGGC
>CAYZPG010000040.1:0-4517 GCA_964480605.1 uncultured Candidatus Saccharibacteria bacterium
ACACCGTCGGCCAGATCAATGAAATCGGGATTCCCCTCGACCACTACTCCTTCGTCTCGACCGGCGGCGGCGCCACCATGGAGTTCTTGGCCGGCAAGGAACTCCCTGCACTCAAGGCACTGGGCTACAAATTCCAGGAGGCAAGTAATGGCGGATACAACACAGGCGCAACTGCCCAAAGAATACCGCGTCTCGGCGAAAGCTCTGATCACCAATGAAGCCGGCGACCTGCTGCTTATCCAAGAACGCGGGACACATTGGAGCATCCCAGGCGGCAGCCTGGAACACGGCGAACAACCAAGAGAGGCGCTCAAACGCGAGCTGTACGAAGAATTAGGCGTGAACGCCCTCCAAATCAGTGACCGACCGCGGTTTGTCTGGACCGCACAGAGCCGGAAGGGTTGGTGGTGCTTACAGGTCTGCTACCTTGCCACCCTCGATTCGCTTGACTTCACATTGGAAGATGGCATCCAGTCCGCTCAATTCTTCCCCACCGACCAGCTCCACAAACTCGAAATTGATCCTGCCGAGGCACCGATCGTGCAGCACTACGCATGAAGTTCGAAGACCTACTGCGGCTCGTGGAAGACGGCTATGCCACTCCAAAGATCGACAGCTTTGAGCCTGTGGCAGCTGGCGTCTCGACGGCCAACCACATTCTGGTGGCAGGCGATGCCAAATACTTTCTGAAACAGTACCGCGCCAAATTCACCCCGGAGCGGGTCTCCCAGATCCACGCTGCCAAGCAGTTCTTTGCAAATGGTGGCATTCCGGCTGTCCTGCCCTTGGCCAACAAGAGTGGTAAGACATTCTTCGAACACGGTGGGCACTGCTACACCCTTTTTCCGTTCGTCGAAGGCACTGTGGTCGACCGCTATCACCCTGAGCAGGCGATCACATCCATGGCAACGCTCGAAGCGAAGCTACATCGCTTGAGCGAGCATGGTGCACCCCAGATCGCTCGCCAGATTGACCTATCCTGGGATACGGCTGAGTTCTTAGAAGAAGCACCGAAGGTGCTAACACTGATCGAATCGCTGCCGCATGACGACTTCAATGCGCAGGCTCGAAAAACGCTCGAGCTCAAGGTGCAACTCGTAGAGCAGTCCTCGATGAACTACGACGATCTTGGTCTCCATAACGATCACCTCATCCACGGCGACTACCATGCCGAGAACATGTTCTTCACACCAGACCACCAGGTGAAGTATCTGTTCGATTTCGAAAAAACCGGCCTCGCACCGCGCTACTATGAGCTGATCCGAACTGTCTTCTTAACCTCATTGAATCGAGGATTCAAACACCAATCAATTGAGCATCATATCCCCGACGCCGTCACGTATATCCGTCTGTATCACAAGCAGTACCCGATTACTGCCGATGAAATCCGCGCTGGCGTCCTCACCCGCTACTACACCGATATCCACTCGCTCTGGCAGGAGCGTGCAGTGTTCGAACAAGGGAACGACCGCGTCCGTCCACTCTTCAAGGGTGATTACTTCGCCCTCAGCTGGCTCTCTGAACACCTCGAAGAACTAATCAAGCAGCTGCAACAGGCAATAGCCTGATCTACGATATACTTGAGTCATGGAACATGTGCCATCCGCCGAACACGAACGTCGGGCAAAACTTGAGCTAGCAAAAGCCTTTCTTCGTGAGCACGAACTGAGCTCCGACCAACTGCACGAAGCGATCCATCTCTTTCTGATTGCCGACGGCCGGAAAACCGGTGCCTTCGTGACCGCGGAAGATGCCGAAGCGCCCGCACTTGAATCACTCATGGACAAGCTTGGGCTCGCGTGGCACAGCGAACCACTTCATCGAGACGGTACGGGTAAATCGTACGAGGTTGCCAACTCGAAAGAACGACTCGCCGAGTATCGAGCAGCGAAGGCTGCAATGGTTGAGCGCAATAATCCTAAGCTTGAGGCCGATTGGGAGCGCACGAACGGCGAGTTTCTTGGTTATCCTCCACGAGCCGTGGATACCTTTGTAACCGGCGTTGAAACCGGCCAGTGGCCTCATCCCTTTTGGACCGAGCTTGAGCAGGGCGCAGCGATATCCGACAACGTCGCCCTGGCCATGGAAGCAACCGACGTCATCCCAGCTTCAACAGCAGACGCGGAAGTTGAGCGTCTTGGTCAGGAGATCCGCCAGACACTCGACGCGATTGATCCGGCACTTGCCGCCTCGCTTATCGAAGCACGACAACGCTACCTACAAGAAAAACGAACGGAGCTCTCATCCAATGAATAAAGATATCAAAGCCTGCAATGCCGCGCAGGAAGGCGTGAATCGAGACGTCTGCGCGAAACTTGCCCTTGAAATCCAGCGCGGACTACCGGAAGCGGAGAATAAGATCTGGCACGGTGGGCCCGTGTGGTTTTTAGAGGGTAATCCAATCGTCGGTTACTGGGTACGCAAAAAGAACGTGACACTCCTCTTCTGGAGCGGTCAGTCATTCGACGAACCCAGGTTGAAAAAGGAGGGCTCGTTCAAGGCTGCCGAGGCCCACTACACCGGCATCGACCAGATCGACACGAACGATCTCGCCCGCTGGCTGAAAAAATCGAGAGAGATCCAGTGGGACTACAAGCACATTGTCAAAAACAAAGGCCTGCTTGAGAAACTCAAGTAGGCTAGAGCACACACTCCTTAGGCGATTTGTCGTCGCGGAGGCGGATGAAGGACGGCACGCGCATGCTGCCGTCGGGCGTGAATTCGAGGTATTGGATCTCGGCGACGAGCTGTGGCTTCACCCAGTGAAATTGTTCATTGCCCTTGTACACTACCGGAGCAGTCTTACGTGCGAGGCGGTCGAGTTTTGGCTTGAGATCTGCCAAAAACTCCTCGGTAAAGCCCGTACCGACGTTGCCGAGGTACGTAAGTTCGCCCTGCTTGTAGGCAGCGATGGCGAGCGAGGAAATCGCCCGCTTACCCGACAGGTAGCCGACGATAATGCCGTCGAGCCGTTGCAAATTCTTGATCTTCAACCACTCCTTGGATCGCTCGCCTGGTTGGTAGCGGCTACCAACTCGCTTGGCCATCACGCCTTCAAGGCCTCGCTTGGTAATTTCGCGCCAGAGCTTTGTGCCATCGGGCGTCACCAGCATCTGCTCGATGCGGCGACCCGGCCGGATGAGCTTCCCAAGCAGTGCCTGCCGATCCTCGATTGGCCGGTCAACAAGTGCCTCACCCTCATCTTCCAATACGTCGAAGACGACGTACGTTGCTGGATGTCGTGCGGCTAATTCACTGACTACAGCCGGGCGTAAGCTGCGGTCGCGCTGCTGAAACAGGTGGAAGTCGGGTAACCCCTCGGGGTTGTAGATGACGATCTCACCGTCGAGCACACAACGCTTCGCCCGGATATGCTTGCGGATATCGTTGAGTTCCGGGTAGCGCTCATTCAGCACATTCCCGTTGCGGTTCACGAAGCGGATCCCATCCGGCGCCACCGTCGCAATCGCCCGCGTGCCATCGAACTTCGGCTCGAAGTGGTAGTCCTTGCTCTTCAAAATGTCTTGCGAGCCAATACTCGCGAGCATTGGCTGGCAGTTCATTGCTCGACACTGGCTTTCAAGGCATCCATGAGGCTCTTATGCTCCGGCCGCTCGGGCTCTGCCTCGACACTCACCTTTTTCCCGTGCGCCAGCTTGGCAAGCTTGTCGGCAAAGTGGTCCTTAAACTTCGCGAGCGTCAGGTGCTTTTTGGCATGTTTGGCAATAATGTCCTTCGCTAGCGCCAACTCGCCAGCCTCCACCTTGACGGTCTTTTTCACCTCATCCGTATCCTCGATCGCTGCCAGCTCATCGGTGTAATGCAGGGTTGTGAGCGCTAAAGCGTTCGTCCCTTCGACGGCTTGAATCGATGCCACATGCTGCCGCTCGTGCATAACAAATGTTGCCACGGCCACCTGATCGGCATCCAGCAGGGCTTCGTAGAGGAGGGCGTACGGCTTTTGAGCTGTTGAAGCGCCGGGCAAGAGGAAGTAGTGCTTGTCGATCCAGTAGCTCTTCACCTCGTCGTGCGGGTAGAAACCCTCGATCTCGATCGTCTCGGTCTTCGACGGCTTCAAGGAGTCTAGTTTCTCCTTCGTAAAGAGGAAGAACTTATTCCGGCCGACCTCCATGCCTTTCATCACCTCGTCCCAGGGCACGTCGTGCTCACCCTTCTCACACCAGCGCTTGTAGTGCAACGGCACCTGGTGCGTGCCGCAGAACATGGAGAAGTGCTCCTCTTCCTTCGTTTTGATGGCCGACACCAGCTTGACCGGAATCGACACCAGACCGAATGAGATATTGCCAGTCCAAATCGCGTGCATTACCGGCTCCCCGCGACGCGAGCGACCATCTCCACCAACCGCATTGAGTAGCCGTACTCGTTGTCGTACCAGGCGAAGACTTTGACGAGGTTGCCGATTACTCGGGTCAGCGAGAGGTCGACGATCGCCGAGTGCGGGTTGCCGACGATGTCGGACGAGACGAGCGGGGCGTTGGTGGCATCGAGAATCCCCT
>CAYZPG010000041.1:0-4488 GCA_964480605.1 uncultured Candidatus Saccharibacteria bacterium
CTTGGTGCCGGCACCAAGCTTGTAGTTGTCCATCCGAGAAAAGAAGTACTCCAGATTGATGCCGCCACAGACAACGCCCAGTGGCCGAAGTACGTCTAGGAGTACGGTGCCCTCTGGATCGGTCGTGTAGTCGTACGAGTTGAGGAAGGCTCGTCGGTCGAGGAATAAGTGCTTGGTAAGGCTTCTGCGTCCCACGACGCACAGGGCGTTGGTGCCGTGACCCAGCTCGGGCCGCGGCTCGTAGTATGACACCGACCGCTTTTTGATCTCGCGTCGAATCTTTTTGATGTCCTGGGTGGTGTCGATCGACATGAAGCGACGTGATCGCTCCTTGGCATCGAGGTCGAGCGCCCGTTCAAAGAGCTGGGTGTGGTGACGGTGGCGTTCTCGGTTGCTCGCTGATAACGCCTGTTCGTCGTACCACTTGATTTCATCGGAGGCTGTATCGTGCATACCGCCGACGAATTGTGTCGTATCGGGTATCGGCAGGCCGCGCTGTGCGAGGAGCACCCGAACCGACGGAGTGTTTGCCATGAGTGCAAACACGCGGGCATTCACCAGGCCCGGCCGTCCGCTGCAGGCACCGCAGTCGTGCGCGCCATGGTGAGGATTGTTCGCACTGCTCGATCCATGACCGATAACATACACGAGCGGAGAAAAATTGCTGACGAGACCGATGGACCGCAGCATTTTTTCTACCCGGTCGGCCATTTCTGTTTCGGTAAACCCAACGTGCAGGCCGGTGCGTCTGTCTTGATTGCCGGTGTACGCGACGGTTAAGTCGGCAGACGGATCCATGTGGGAAAATGAGTCGGCAATCGCGGGACTCATCGTGGGGTTGACGAGGTTGGTAATCAGCTTGCCCAGCGCGGGAATACCTAACGCGTACGAATAGAACCAACCCCGAAGTAGTGTGTGGGAGTGCTTCGCATACATGACCTCCTGCGCATGGGCGTGCGGATGCGGTGCGGGGAGCTCTTCGATGAGGTGCGAGGGCGTCACAGGCGCAGGGCAGAGTTTGTCATAGAACTTTGCGTGTGCCGGGTGGAAGTAGAATGCCACTCCGAAAAAGCCAGGCGCGCCGAATGTTTCGCACTGGGCATCGAGGAGCTCTACGTACGTGCGCAGCGAGTATTCCCGCTCATCGATGCAGAAAATCGACTGGAAGCTTTTCGTGGTTGCCGTCGTGTCAGTTGGCTTTGTGGGTAGCGTCAGGCCAGCAAGGACGGTGTCGTAGTAACTCCACTCGAATGCATCTTGCCAGATCGTCAGCACCTCCTGCAGCTCAGTGGAGGGTGTGTCGGCGAAGATATCAGCCGGTGGCTGTGCGATGATCGTTCCCAGCGGCTGCCAGTCCTCTCCGAGGCGGCTGGTAAGTTCATCGATCTCGAGTAGTAGCTCGAGCGTGACCACGTCTTTTAGGGAGATGCTCTTGGGATACAGCAGCGATTCGGGTTTGTCTTCGAGTGTTGACATCATTCCTGACCAGCCCCGGTGGCCGAACTGTTGGTCGTACACGTACTGCTCGTAATACGCTTCGTGGCCTTTGCCAACGAGGAGTTCCAAGAGTTCGGCAATGGTGCACGAACGATGCAGCAGATCTCGTGCCCGCCTGGTTTTGAAGAAGCTGACGAGGCTGCGTGCTTCCAGTGTGCGTAGGGCATGTAAGAGACCTGTATCCGTAAAGGGAAATGGGGAGAGTGCGATGCCTTGGTCGATGTAGCTGCAGAGCATGCGGAAGAGGATTGGCTGGACGGCATTGTCGAGGTCGATGGGGTACTGCCGCTTCCATTCGTTACGCAGGCCGCCGACACGCGGCTCAATCGTCTCATCGTACTCTTTGGAAAGTACCTTGGTGTGCCACTGCTCGGACTGCTTCGTTCCCTTTCGCTCCCGAATGACCCGCGTCAGGATCTCCGGCGTGATGCGGTTGATCGCGTATAAGGCGCGGTATTCGGCAAGCGACAAGGTTGTTTGGTATCCAAAAATCGCTGACGCTTTGTAGATCGCGTCATAAAACTTCATGTCCTGGAACGCATGGAGCGTGTTGTGATGGATGAAGTCCTTGAGCGGGCCCTGGGTCGGCAGATAGTGCTTCAGGGTATGCAGCAGGTGCTGTTCATCAAACTGATTGTTGGATTGGTGGGCCATAGCAACATCGCACCCAATGCTACTGGGTGCAGTATCCGATGATAGTTGAGAGAGTGTCATCGTACTCCAACGATGGCACATTGCAACCGGGTTTGGTCTTCGGGACGGGCTACTTGAGCGGCAGGAGCGGCCAAGGATACCCCTTGAACGCATCGTGCTGGATTTGATCGTGCGCTATGTTGAAGGCTGTCTCAAGCTGCTTACTCACATCGAGCACCATCGGTTTGGGCCCAGAGATGTAATACTTCGGGCGAGTCGGCTGCTTGACCAGTGCTTTCACCGTCGCCACATCAATCCGCTGCGGATCAATCAAGTAATGGACGGTGAGTTGTGGGAATCGCGTTGAGAGCTGGTCGAGTTCCTGCTTGAAGAGAATGTGAGTATCCCGGTTGCTGTAGAGCAGGGTGATCTTGGGCATGGTGCCGCCCGCGGCGAGCGAAACGAGTATCGAGCGAAACGCCGTGATGCCAATGCCACCTGCGAGAAAGACGTACTCCTGTGTGAGATCGGTGAGCGTGAAGAAGCCGTACGGCCCGCCAACCATCACCTTGTTGCCGGGTTTGAGTTTCAGGAGTTCTTGTTTGAAACGACTTGGTGTTGGTGGGATGCGTGTGGTGATCTGCAAGTAGCCCTCTTCGGGAGCGGCCGAAACGGTAAAGGGCCGGAGTGGCAGTCGTGGGTCGAGGAGTGCGCCAGGCAGGAAGTAGACGTAATACTGGCCGGCCTCCCAGTGCAGGCCCGGCTTTGGCTTGAACCGAAAATGAACGATGCCAGGCAGGAGCTTGGTTTGCTTGTCGAACGTGACGATGCTGCCAGTAATCTGGCTCAGTGAAAATTTCATCGCGCCTTTTGCGTTGCGAGTTGTTGGCGAACAACGTGGATCCAGTAGCCGAAGCCGACGGCGAAGCTCAGGTGTAGCAGGAGGATCAGGATGCTGCGACTCGTGAGCATGCCAGTTGTAAACAGGATGAAATCGATCGTCGTGGCAAGGAAGAGGCTGGTAAAGTTGGCGACGAGGGCGATGAGGAGGGCTTCGGGGTTGTGCGCCAGGCGGATGGCGTACCAGTTGACGACGCTGAAGCCAAGGAGCGCTGTGCCCAAAAAGCGAATGAAGTGACTATGCGTGCCAAGGTTTGCACCGTCGAAAAATTGCAGCACCTCGCTTGGAAAAGATACCAGTGCGATCCCAATCAGGGCTGTGGTGAGTCCGGCCAGGCGAAAGAACTGCTGGAGCGTCATGAACAATCCCTCCTTGATGCCTTGTCAGCATAGCAAATAGTCCCGTGCGCATGAAAAACCCGCCTTTTCAGGGGCGGGCTCTTTGTCGTTATGCAGGGTTGAGCTTTTTGAGCTCGAGCAGCAGTTTTGTGACGTGCGGCTCGATACAGGTTGGGTTTGGGCCAAAGCACAATCCAACCCGAATCTTGTCGTACTGTCGCTTGCGATATAGTGTGTGGATCCAGTTTGTGAGATTCTGCTGGTTTCGCAGCACCGCGTTAATCCAGCCCAAATCTGTATGGTCTACTCGCAATCGTAGCGCCCTTTGCTCGCAGCTCAACTCGTAAAAGAACTCCTTGAGATGAAACTCAAAGGGATTCCGATCTCTCTCCTGGTCGCGTAGCTCGAGGAGAAACCGGTCGAGAACTTGGGACATGGTTATACCTCCTGGTTGTAAAATAACCAAGAACGATAGCAGTCAGGGGTGGCCCTGTCAATCAGTTGGTGGCGGAGAGTTCAGGCCCAAGGTAGCGGAAGCGGGGTACGGTTGTGCCGTTGTGCTCGACCATGTCCGTAAACATTGTAAGCGGCCGAACCTTGAGTCGAAGGCCAGGATAGGTAGCGTGGAGCGCAATGTAGACGACGAGCACTTCGCTGGTTTCGGTATGTTGGGCGACGCCGAGTACTTGATAGTAGCGCCGATCTTCCGGCGTACTCTTGAAGTGTTCGTACACACCGCTGGCTGGGTAGGGTGGTTGTTGGGAGTTCATTGCTACTTGGTAACGGTCTTTCGGTTTAGTGATTTACTTGCCGCTGCCAGAAGGTTGGAATGAGAATGGTGAGCAGGTAGGGCAGGTACGAGCGCCAGTCGCTGAAGTAGTCCCAGCCGGCGAAGGGCACGGTCAGGATAAGATCGAGCACAATGAAGACTACGAGCCAGACCAGGCCGTATCGAAACCCTTCGCCAGCTGATGCCGGTTGCACGTGCCGTGTGGCGATGACGAGCCCGGCAATACTCAGACCGAGGCTGACAATCCAGACCCAGAGTGCGGTCTGATCGATCTTGAATCCTATAAGGGCTGAGATAAAGAGAAAGATGACAGCATAGATGGCCATCGG
>CAYZPG010000042.1:0-1540 GCA_964480605.1 uncultured Candidatus Saccharibacteria bacterium
TCACACTATAGCACGGGTTGGGAGGCGGAGGGAGGCTGCGGCGTGGACGGCGTCTGGTTGAGCGGTGCTCGTTGGGTCGTGGGCCAGGCGGAAGGTAGCCGCTGCCCCGATCATGGCGGCGTTGTCGGTCGTGAAGGGCATGGGTGCTATATATAAGGAAAGACCGGCAGCATTTGTGGCAGTAGCAAGCTGCGTTCGGAGTTGGCTGTTGGCCGCCACGCCGCCGACTAGGGCGAGGCTGGCTGGCTGGCACTTCGCAGCAGCCCACATAGTTTTTGTGACTAACGTCTCGACGATCGCGTCCTCGGTTTCGCGGGCTGCAGCGGCTTGGTCGCGCGGCAGCTGGATATCTCCCCGTTCAATCGCGTAGCGCAGGGCGGTTTTTAAGCCCGAGAAGCTGAATTTCGCGTCGCCGGAGTCGAGCATCGGGCGTGGCAACTTCAGGGAAAGTTGTTGATTGGCGGTCCGTGCCTCGGCTGCAGCTTTTGAGAGGGCGGGGCCGCCAGGGTAGCCAAGGTCGAGGAGACGGGCGCACTTGTCGAAGGCTTCGCCGGCGGCATCGTCTACGGTTGAGCCGATGATGTCGTAGTCGAAGTGACCGCGCATGAGGATGAGGCTGGTGTGGCCGCCCGAGACGGTGAGCGTGAGGAGTGGAAAGGCTGGCGTCTTGGCAGCCGACTCATGGGCCAAGAAAACTGAGTAGAGGTGGCCCTCCCAGTGGTTGATGGGCAGGATCGGCAGGTTCGAGAGCGTTGCGAGCTGGGCCGCGGCGGTCGTGCCAATGAGGAGTGAGCCGATGAGGCCGGGACCGACAGTGACGGCGAGCGCATCGAGCTGGGTTAGGGCGGCTTGCAGCTCGGAACCACTGGCATTCGGTTGCTTGGTGAGGCCGGCTTCGTACAGGGCGAGGCTGATGGTGGGCAGGATCTTCTTCGTGTGCTCTTGGGCGGCCAGGTCTGGGAAGACGCCGCCGAACTCGGCGTGCAAGCGCACCTGGCTGGCGATCACGTTCGAACGGGCCGTCGCCAATACCTGGCCACCTGCCTGTCCGGTAGGCAGGTCGCCTTCCACGACCGCTGCCGCCGTCTCATCACAGCTCGACTCAATTGCCAGGATTCGCTTGGTGGTACGCATAGACGGATCCATGCTACCCTTATCGCATGGCAACGTCGACCTCGTTCTTGCAATCGGCTGCGTGGGAGCGGTTCCAGAAGGCCGCTGGTAAGGAAACCGTCCGCATCGATGGCATGCTGGCCGTGAAGCAGCACACGCCGGTCGGCTCGTACTGGTACGTACCACGGCCGGTGCTCACTGTGGCGGCGTGTGAGGCGCTCCTGGCCCATGATCCGCAGGCCATGTTCGTCCGGGTTGATCCCGAATCCGTTGCAGGTGCGCTACCCGCTGCAGCTAAGCCGGTGGCGGCCACCCAGCCGCAGGACTCCTTGGTACTGTCACTGCAGTCGGATGAGCTGTTGCTGCAAGGTTTTCACGAGAAGACGCGGTACAACATCCGTCTCGCCGAGCGGAAGGGTGTGACTGT
>CAYZPG010000042.1:1640-4412 GCA_964480605.1 uncultured Candidatus Saccharibacteria bacterium
CCCTTGCTCGCGAGTGCCTGGCTTGGCGCTGCGGCCGAGCGCGATCCGCAGTACCGCGATGCCGTTCTGGGGGCTGGTTTTGCTGCATTAAAACTGGCCGAGGCGCTGTGGTCCACCGATGCTGCGGGTGCGCAGGAGCACACCGAAACCGCCCAGCACTACTTGGAAGCAGCGAAGGCGATCGATCCTATCTACGCCTACACCTACGAACTCTTGGCGCTCACCTACACCAACCTTGGTGAGGCTGAGCTGGCCGCCGACGCAATGAAGAAGGCGCACGACTTCGCAGTTAAGTCGTAAGACTCGGTTTACAGGAGTGCGGGGCAACCGGTAGACTGGTGGAACGATGCCCGAGTCGCTGCCATCTCAGTACCAGCCGTCCGATCACGAGTCCGAGCTCTACACTCGCTGGGAGCAGGCTGGTGTCTTTGCGCCACCGCCGAAACGGGATGGTGAGACGCCATTTTCAATCCTCATGCCACCGCCGAACGCCAACGGCTCGTTGCACGTCGGCCATGCCGTCTTCGTCACCCTCCAAGATTTGATGGTCCGCTACCATCGGATGAAGGGCGATGCGACCGTCTGGTTCCCGGGTCTCGACCACGCTGGGTTTGAGACGCAGGTGGTCTTTGAGAAGTACCTCGAGAAACAGGGTAAGAGCCGCTTCGGCATGCCACGAGATGAGTTTTTTGCGGCCACGATGGCCTTCGTGAAGGAGCACTCCTCGACGATCATCAACCAGTTCCGTCGCTTGGGCGCCTCGGCCGACTGGTCGCGGATGAAGTTCACGCTTGACGACGACGTGGTCACCAAGGTGTACGAGACGTTCGTGCGTCTGCACGAGGACGGTTTGGCGTACCGGGCCTCCCGGCCGGTCCACTGGTGCACGAAGCACCAGACCACCCTGTCCGACCTCGAGGTGAAGGAGGAGCTGCGGACCGATCCGCTCTACTACCTGAAATACGGGCCAGTGGTGGTGGCGACAGGACGCCCTGAGACGATTTTTGCCGACGTGGCTGTGGCGGTGCATCCTGACGATGAGCGGTACCAGGCGTTGGTGGGCACTGAGATCGAGGTTGACCTTGGGATTGCAACGCGGACGATCACGGTCGTGGCTGACGAGATGGTCGACCCCCAGTTCGGCACCGGTGTCGTCAAGATTACGCCGGCGCATGACGCGAACGACTTCGAACTGGCCGTGCGCCATACGTTGCCTATCGACCAGCTGGCGATCGACCAGTACGGCAAGTTGACGGCGCTTACCGGCCAATTCGAGGGCCTGAAGATCGACGAGGCGCGGCCGAAGGTCGTTGAGCTGCTGCAGTCCAAGGGATTGATCGACCACATCGATGCGTCGTACCAGCACGCGGTGAAGGTCTGCTACAAGTGTAGTCGGACGATTGAGCCACGGGTGTTGCCGCAGTGGTTTATTGCGGTCAATAAGACGGGTAAGAGTGGCAAGGCGTGGGCACCGGACGCGATCAAGGCGGTGCAGGACGGACGGGTGCAGTTCGTGACGGAGCGGTTCCGGAAGCTGTTCGACCACTGGATGACCAACATCCGTGATTGGAACGTCAGCCGCCAGATTGTCTGGGGTATCCGCTTGCCGGTTTGGTACTGCACCTGTGGCCACACGACCGTCCGCGTACCAAATCCAACTGAGATTGTGTTCCTGCGCCACGGTGAGGCTGAGCACAACGCCAAGCAGGTTGGGAACGGTGATCCGTCGAAGCCATACCATCTGACAGACAACGGCAAGCAGCAGGTAGCGGAAGCGATCGCCCGCTTCAAGGAGCAGGGGCTGACCTTCGATGCGATCTACGCCTCCGAGATGCCACGCGTGCAGGAGACGGCTGCGCTCATTGCTACGGAGTTTGGCAGTCAGGTGATCACAGACGGCCGGTTGAATGATGTTGGTTTGGGCGAGCTTGAGGGTGCGCCGCTCGAGACGGTCCATGCGCAGACCGCTTGGCACACCAATGGGGCCGAGGGCAGTGAGACCTTCGACCAAGTGGTTGCTCGAACCGCTGCGTTTTTGAACGAGCGGACGACAGACGAGCCGCAACCCCTGCCGGCCGGACAGGCGGGCAAGCGGATCCTGGTGGTTACATCCGAAATCGTCTTCTGGGCGCTCCGCACTGTCCGTAATCCATCGCTTGCGCCGCACGAGGCGCGAGAGGCGCGGGTCGGCAACGCCGAGTCACAGCCGTTCTCGCTCGGTGAACTGACGCCCTGTGTATCGTGTGGCAACCTGGTCGCCAACCGCGACACCGACGTCTTCGATACCTGGTTCTCCTCGGGTCAGCTGCCGGTGGTGGTGCCCCAGACAACGGGCCACCCTGACGATGCCGCGCGATTTTATCCAACCACCGTGATGGAGACCGGCTGGGACATCATCTTCTTCTGGGTCGCGAGGATGCTCATGTTTGGGTTGTACCTGACCGACGAGGTGCCGTTCCGGCAGCTGTTCTTCCATGGCATGGTCCGCGACAAGGACCGCCAGAAGATGAGCAAGTCGAAGGGCAACGTCATGGACCCGCTGGCGGTGATCGACCAGTACGGCACGGACGCCTTGCGGCTGGCGTTGGTGTTCAACACGAGCGCTGGCAACGATATGCCCATGAGCGAGGACAAGGTCCGCGGCATGCGCAATTTCGCCAATAAGCTCTGGAATATCTCACGATTCATTCTCATGAACGCCGAGGGTGCCGGTGAGGCAGCTCCTCAGACGGACGCCGACCGGGTAATCCTGCGGCGGCTCGATGAAACCGT
>CAYZPG010000043.1:0-4412 GCA_964480605.1 uncultured Candidatus Saccharibacteria bacterium
ATTCAAAACACCCGTGCGCCCAGCGTTGGTTGGTGGGAGTTGGAAGGTCATCGGACCTATCCACTTCGATGGACATTCCAGGACGAGGTTGGCCAGGAAAGGAATCTTCAGGGACAGTACAGGGCGGGCGTCCACGAACGCTTAACAATCGCGGCCACGACGTTCGTTCATCTGGAAAGGCGAACGCAGAGCAGAGAGTTTCGTATTGAATAGTACTCACTCAACCCCCAATTTGTGAGGTGGGAAGAATGAGTCATTCGCTAGCGGCTCAGGGAGGGGTTGCGTGGCCGCTCGGACGTTAAGCGTCATTGTGTTGCGCGCCAAGTTGGACATAATCTATGAAGATACCACTTACGTTGCTTCTGGTTGCGTTGGTCAACTTTGAGACCGATACGACCACGAGCGGCCGATTTGCCAACGTTACCCAGCATCAGGTTTCAGCAAATTCCTTCCTCGGCTCGAACGCCGGCGAGGAGCGAGAGGTCGCTGCCATCAAATTCTGTTGGTGTCCATCGGGCACATTTACCATGGGCAGCCCACCCAACGAACCCGAACGGCGCCCGGGTGAAGACCAGGTACAGGTCACACTCACCAGAGGCTTCTGGATGAGCAAGTACGAGGCGACGCAGGGACAATGGAAGCGCTTGATCGGAAAATTGCCGGGCAATTTGACAGCGGAGTTGCCCGAGGGAGATGACTTCCCGGTCGGCAACGTGAACTTTGCCGAAGCAGAGGCATTTTGCCGGAAACTCACGGAACTCGGTCATCAATCCCGGGTCCTCCCCAAGGAGTGGGAATTCCGGCTCCCCACCGAGGCGCAATGGGAATACGCTTGTCGGGCTGGAACAAAGACGGCCACAGCATTTGGAGACAGACTTAGCAGCAAACAGGCGAACTTCAAGGGGAAGCCATACAATGGAGCCGAACCAGGACCGTCACTCGGTCGGGCAGCCAGAGTCGGAAGCTACCCCGCCAACGCCTGGGGCCTACACGACATGCACGGCAACAGCTTCGAGTGGTGCAGGGACTGGTATCACGTGAAGCCTCCAGGAGGTGTGGACCCTGACTTGTATTCGGCAAAGAACTCAGCTTCGAAAAGCGAACACGGTACTATCTCCCGGGTTCGCCGGGGCGGCTGCTGGGCTGATGATGGCTGGCCGTGTCGGTCAGCCTTCCGATTGCGATTCGAACCGGAGCGCCGGTACGATCACATTGGCTTCCGTGTTGTGGTGGTCCAGCGATAATCAACTTTCCATAGTTTCGCAATATGCAACACAACGAACGCATAACACGCCCAACAACGTCGCTCCCTCATTTGACAGGCTATGTTCAATCACAATGAAAACCAAATAGTGGTCGCTCCATGCCGCCCGCTATTTGATAGAATGGTGGTGGGGCGGCACGGCGTTGTTGGGCGAGACGATGGGCTCGTTCAAAGTGCGAACGTCGCCCATCTTCGGGGAACACTTGCAACACTCACTGAAGCTGGAAAGCGCTTCGTTCGTGCTGCGTGTTCCCCGCGCAGCGTTAACTGCCATTTGCACCAAATATGAGAAAGAAACAGATACTCTCGTATGTAACAGGAATGGTTCTTCTTGTTGGGACGATTTCGTTCGGGCAGGAGTGGGCAAACCGGGAATATGGTGTCGGCATCGCCTCCATCGAGAGTCCATACCAGGTAGAGTTGACATTCTATGCTTCGCCATCAAAGCAATCTGGTAGAGTTGCCTTCTTTTACGCTGAGTCGCTGTCGTTCACAAAGAGTGGTTCGACTGTCCGTTCTTACGATCAGATGGTTGAGATTTCGTACAGCGAAATCGGATTCCCGGTTCTGACATTTACTCGTGACTCTCAGTGGGTGAAGGTCTCGCTTGATTGCCATGATTTGAGAAACAGAAGTACCGGCTGGATTCCGAAGCAAACGCCGGGGCTGAAAGTTCAGTCATGGATGGAGGTTCTGAGCAATCACGGTGCGTTCTTCTTCATGAAGCCTGAATGGATCTCGTTCTATGCCCGGCCTGAAAAGAGCACTCAGGTCCACCCAAAACTCATTCGCAGGGGTTCATTGCCCAGCTATCAGCTCTATCGCAAAGAGATCAGGGGTCGATGGATGCAGGTTGAACTAGAAACACCATCATCGTTTTGCAAGACCGAGGAAGATGTCCTCAGAGAGTACGGCGTTAAGCCAACAAAGCAAGTTGTGTGGATTCAGTTTCTCGACGAACGAAATCGCCCAAGAATATTCTACTTCACGAGAGGTTGTTGATGTGCAAACGGCAGTTAACAAACGCAAGCACGTCACTCTCTCATTTGCTGAGGCTTTGTTAGTTCTCAGGTTTGGCTCCATCAATAGAGTTCGTTCAGCGGCTCGCACATTCATGCCAGAAAAGCAAAAGCATAGTGCTCGCCGTGCGTGCTAAACGTTAGCCGCAAGCGCAGGGGCATTTCAAAGTACGTTTTGCGGCACAGTGCGCTGGTAAGCCTAAGAGAAGGTATTGTATGCTTCCTGAATATTTCGCAATCATAGGTTCTGTTATCGCCTCCACAGGTGGTATCTATTATGCATTTCTAACTTTCAAGGGTCGGGTAAAGCCTAATAGGGTGACCTGGCTGTTTTGGAGTGCCTTTCCTATGATCGGATTTGCAGCACAGCTCTCTCAGGGAGTTGGACTAATTGCGTGGGCGACATTTGTTGCCGGAGTACCGCCGATCTTGGTACTAATCGGTTCATTGTTCAATAAGGACGCATACTGGCAGACAAAACATATCGACTATTGGTTCGCTGGTGCAGGATTTCTTAGCGTGGTTGCTTGGCAAGTTACAGATATCCCAAATATTGCATTCACATTTGCACTGCTTGCTGATATCTTAGTTGCGTTGCCCACGTTTATCAAGACATATCAGTTTCCTGAGACGGAGAATTGGCAATCTTACGCTATCTCCGCCTTTGGATTTCTACTTGCAGTCTTAGCTGTTCCTGAATGGACATATGACAACAGTGCTTTTGTGGGCTATTTCTTTCTATTGAACCTAGGTATCGCGATCCTAGCTGTTCGACGCCCCGCTATTGTCATTCAGTAGTTAGCCCGCCCCTCTAAACCATTGCGTTCTATGAGCAAAGTGTTTTGAGCGTAGAAAGGAACATCCTCATGACTGTGAGTGAAACTGGGCAAAGCGTGAACACATTCTTTGAATCCTATCGCTTGGCCTTCGAACGATTGGATGCCTCGGTCATTGCCGAGCACTTCGCCTATCCCAGTCACATCACAAGCGACGAACGCGAAATTGGTCTCATCGCGATTACCAGCCAGCAGGATTGGATTGGTGAAGTCGAGAGACTCCTCGGCATGTATCGCGCCATCGGCTTCGGCTCGGCTCGTATCCTCAACCTAATTCCTACAACGCTTTCAACCCGTTTGGTGCAGGTCAGGGTGCACTGGGAGCTGTTTGACGGCACAGGACAGCATCTATACGACTTCCAAGCGGTTTACACACTGGCAGACATTGACAAGGCTTTCCGCATCACGGCGATCGCTCACAATGAGATTCCGCGGTACCGAGAGTATTTGGCGCGACGTCAATCAATGCAGGTACAGGACATGAATTCGTTCGATCCACATGGCTCGGCCAGCTAACAGCCAACCGAAGCAAATGACCGGCGGGCTAACACCGGCTTGCAGGCGGCCAGCGGCTTGGCCGCTCCTCAGCCGGTGCGCCTTGCTAGTAATCGTTCTGGTTTGCCCAGGAGTCTTGCCAACCCCGCCGCTGCCGCTGAAGCCGAATCGTTAGACAGCTTTGTACAAAAGTACGCTGTGCCGTGAAAAGTAATCAATATAGAACTGCGCCTGTGGCTCACAGCAGTATCAACGACACTCGGTCTTATTGATATGGATTATTGTACTCGTTGAATGTTTTCGCTCACGAATAGTTTGTCTGTTTATACTTCGCTCAAACAATGCGTCGCTACTGCACGTTAACTGCCATTTGCGGCAACCAGTCAACCCATAAGGGCTCCACTCAATGAGACTCCCGAAACTCGTTTGTTTCGTTTTGTTGGTGTGGTTCTCCGCGTGTGGTCATCCTCCTGCTCAGGATGGAAGCCCTGAGGCTGACATCGTCCGACAGCTTTCACCGCGTCGAGTCGTCATGCTGGGTGACTTTGCCCATGATTTTCCCCTTCCTTTGCAGAAGGTCATCTCGACCCTTACTACCTGGCTCGACATGGTGCAACGCGGGGAATCCGAGCAGTATCATCTCACCCTCTTCCTTGAAGAGGACCGACGGGTCGCGAATCTGATAAAGGGGTATCTGGAAGACAGCAACCTCACCCCCCTCCTGGATTACATTTTGCCAAGTACAACGATCGAGCGATTGGAGTTCTATGCTGACCTCCGGGGCATCACCACAAGGGT
>CAYZPG010000044.1:0-4377 GCA_964480605.1 uncultured Candidatus Saccharibacteria bacterium
ACGAAGGAGTAGTGGTCGAGGGGAATCCCGATTTCATTGATCTGGCCGACGGTGTCGCCGCCCGAAACGATGGTGAGCGCTCCCTTGTTGTCGGCAATCGCCTGGGCAATGTCGTTCGTACCAAAGGTGAATTCTTGGGCGGTCAGGCTGGTGACGCCGACAGTGCCGTTCCAGAAGATGGTTTTGGCGCCAGCAATGACTTGCTTGAACCGTTCGCGCGTCTCGGTGCCAATGTCCATGATCTTGTCATTCTGCCAGACGTAGTCGGTGGGGAGGATGAACTTCTCGGGGTACTGCTTGTAGAGTTCGATTGCCAGACCAACTTGCTCGAGCTCCACGGTGGAGCGTTTGATATCGAAACCCTGGCCTTTGGCAAAGGTGTTGGCCATCACGCCGCCGAGGAGGAAGGTGTCGACGCGGTCGATCAGGCGTTCAATGACCGGTAGCTTCGTCTCGATCTTGGCACCACCCAGGATGACGCAGTACGGGTGCTGGATCGCCTCGTCGAGCTTTGAGAGCTGGCCGACTTCTTTGAGGAGGTGGATGCCGGCCGCAGCCTCGGCTGTGTGGTGAAGAGCGCCAACCGTTGAGGCGTGGTCGCGGTGGGCGACGGCGAAGGCATCGTAGATGTAGCTATCACCGAGTGCGGCTAACTCCTCGGCAAAGGAGGGGTCGTTTTTGGCCTCACGCCAGTCGAACCGTAGGTTTTCAAGCAGGGTGATCGTCGGTGTGATGGGGAAGGCTGGCAGCTGGGTGCCTTGGATCTGGATCGTTTCAAGCTCGTCGATGTGTTCGCCGAGGAGTTCCCGGAGGCGGACAGCTACCGGGGCGAGTGTCAGGCGTGGGTTGCCGGTGGCCACGTTGGCAACGGTTTCGCGCGGCCGACTGACCGGTTGGCCAAGGTGGGCGATGAGGTAGAGGTGGGCGGCACCCTGCTCCTGAAGGCCGAGGATAGTCGGCAGGGCCTGCTCAATGCGGTAGTCGTCGCTGATCGTTCCATCCTGTTCCATCGGGACATCGAAGTCGCAGCGGACCACGACCGTTTTTCCCTGGACATCGAGTTCGCGCATACTTCTCATGCACGAAACGCTACCCTGATCAGGAGGAAAAGTCAAAGTTGGCTTGTGAAGCAGTTGTGCTATTGGTTGCCTTCATGCTTCTGCTGCTGGTGATAGAGCCATGACGCACCGAGCAGTACGATGCCAAGGACAATGAAAGTGATCACGCGGATTACTGTATCGGCAGCGGAAAGATCGATGAGGAAGATGCGCACCGCCGTGGCGCCAATGAGGAGCAGTGCTGGCAGCCGAAGCTGCGCATTCTTCCAGAACATACCAACAATGAGTGCAAGGGTGCCAAGGATGCCCCAAATTAGTGAAATAGCAGCGCCATCGAATTCAACGCTTGCCAAAGCGGCGAAAACACCGAGAGCGAGGGCGTTCAGTGACACTTGGAGTGATGGCTCCTGCACCGTCTGTTTCTTATCAGCATATGACAGAGCGAGAGCAAGGAGGGCGGCGCTGCTACCGATTAGCGTACGCACCGTAATGGATGCCCCTTCAATGACCGTTGGGTCAAGTAGGTTATTCAAGAAAAATTGTACGATGGCGAGGCTGAATGCAATCATGCCGACCCAGGTAAATTCTCGATATCGATTCGTCAAGCCAACTAGTGTCATTGCAGCGCCCAGAAAGAGCCAGCTCCAAGTAAGTGTGGTATCGGTCACAAAGAGTGGTATGGCCGCCGCGAATGAGATGTTGGCAAGAGCAAAGCAAGTCTGCCGCAATGATCGCTCGGTAGAGTGTCGGAGCAGAAAGCCGTACAGGTAGTGTGCGGCAGCAAGACCAATGAGGAGCCAGGCCCAGCCATCAGTATGAGTACGATTAAGCGATGGTCCCAGCAGGAGTGCATAGAGAGTGGTGTTAGTGAGGTGAATTGAGGTGAAAGCAGTGCGAAGTGTTTTCTTTGATGCATCAAGGAGTGGCAGCGAGAAGAGGAGGAAGAATGCCGTGAGGAATACCGTATCTGCTGGCAGGAATTGTCGGGCGTATTCTATACCGGTCGGATCGAGGTTGAGTGACAATAGCCAGTATGATGCGTACGACACGATGGTGCCAACTAGGAGCGCTACCTTCCATTGCTTCTGCCACGACAAGAATGCCACTCCGGCTGTTGCCAGGAGCAGTGCCGTCAGCGTGTAGGTATCGAGGCTATTGTATTCGGGAGCGTGGAGATAGATCGTGAGGTAGATAAGAAGATATGACAGTAAAGTAGCGCCTTCAGTCCGATATCGACGGTAGACATAGGCAGTTGAGGCGAGGGAGACTACGAAAAGGAGTAGGGTATTGAGATCGTGTGCGCCTGGGCCAGTAAGGATGCGCGACGAATCGTAGTTACTCATGGCATACGTGGTGAAATATAGGGTGCCAACGCCTCCTGCAAAGAAGAGCTGTTCGAAGAGTGGCGACCGCGTTTTCATGAAGTAACTTAGTGTGAGTAGCACACTGCCTGCTCCCAGTCCTACAAGAATTCTGCCCCACGGATTCAAAAGAGGGAGTGAGTACGCGACAAGAAAGCTCACACCGACAACAAGGAGCGTGATGCCCAGGTACGACAAGCCATGCCGACCAAGCCACTCTTCAGTTGTGAGTTGTGGAGTGGTAGCTGCGTGGGACGTACTTGATACGGGTGATTGATGGTTGAGGGTTGCGACTTTGCCGCTCGCAAGCCGGGTGGCAATCCAAAAAAATGCAATCACTGCGAGAATGAAGGAGATAAGAAATGAGGCATCGCCGAGTCCGGCTAGCGCAGGAAGAAACATGAAGAATAGAATGAGCGCTACTGGTCCTGCCAACACCATCGCAAGGCAGGAATGCATACCCTGTCCTGTTTGAGGTGTTAGTTCTGGTGCGACGTTGCCTGAAGCGTGGGAGGATGGTTTGGTGGGCGACTGGCGGGTGTCGAGCTTGAGCGCTTCTAGCTCTGCTTCAAGGCGGCGGATCCGTTCATCAGTAGAGTGGTCTGGCATGTGGCCTCATTGATGGATTTATTCTTCCAATAAGTATACATCAATTCCACTTCCCGTTCCTTCTGAAGACTGCTATCCTACCTCGGTACACGCAGACGAATATGAAGGACAGCCATGGCCGAGACCACTCCATCATCAGTCACGATCCGAGACCACAAGAAGCACAAGCACGCGAAGCACGAGCTGCAGGTTGAAGTCTCGGCGCCGAAGATGGCCGAGTACTTCGAGCACGCCTATGGGCGGTTGGCGCCCACGGTTGAGATTAAGGGTTTCCGCCGTGGCCAGGCACCGAAGCTGATGGTGTTGCAACGGATTGGCCAGGAGCGATACGTCCAGACCGCCATGGATCTGGCATTGCCCGAAAGCTACGCCGAGGCGATGCACCAGCTGAAGCTCCATCCCGTCGCGCCGCCCGAGATCATGATCGAGTCGTACGGCGAGGGCGCACCCTTGAAGTTCAAGGTGACCGTGGATGTCATTCCCGACATTGATTTGGGCAAGTATGCAGACGTCAAGGTGAAGAAGCCGAAGGCCGACACCGAGGTGACGCAATCCGAGGTTGATGAGGTGATCGAGCGTCTCCGGAAGCAGCAGGCGAAGGTGCAGGCAGTGGATCGGCCAGCCAAGAAGGATGATCAGATCGAGATCGACTACGTCGGCACCGTTGGCGGTATCAAGCGGGATGATCTTTCAAGCCAGCACTTCCCGGTAATCCTTGGTGCGGGCGTACTGACGAAGGCACTCGACGAGGCCTGCGTCGGCAAGAAGAAGGGTGATTCATTCGCCGTTGATACGAAGATTGAGAAAGAGGACGCTCATTTTGAGGTGGTGGTGCACGCGGTGAACGAGGTGACGCTGCCTGCTGTTGATGCCGACCTTGCGAAGCAGTTTGGCCGCGAGAGCGCCGACGAGCTGAAGCAGGCTATCCGTGACCAGTTGCAACACGAGAAGGAGCACAAGGCGCGTCACGATCTGGAGAAGCTGGTGATCGAGGCGGTGGTCAAGCAGTGCACGGTTGAAGTCCCGCAGAGCTTGGTCGAGGAAGAGATCAATCGGCGGATTAGCCAGGTGCAGCAGCAGCTCGGTGTCATGTATCCGAAGTTTCTTGAACAGCAGAAGAAAACGGAAGACGAGATCCGCAAGGAGCTGCGCTCCGAGGCTGAAGAGTCGGTGAAAACCGGCTTAATCCTTGGCGAGGTCGCGAAGAAAGAGGGCTTTGGCGTTGACCGCCAGAAGGGCGAGGACGACATGGCCTTCCAGCAACGGGTGGTGCGGCGGACGATCAACTTCCTGGTTTCCTCGGCAACCGGCGAGCCGGCCCACGACCACTCCCACGACGATCACAAGTA
>CAYZPG010000045.1:0-3999 GCA_964480605.1 uncultured Candidatus Saccharibacteria bacterium
CTGCTCTTTTTCGATTTCAAATCAGCCCTGCTCCTCGTCGCCTGTCTGCATATTTTCGGCAATATCGCCCGGTTGCAGTTTTTCCGGCGGGGCCTCGATCGCTCATTGCTGCTGGGGTTTGGTCTGCCAAGCGTGGCGTCTACCATCGTAGGCGCGTTGCTGGTTGGGCAGCTACCACAGAGTACGCTCAAGGGCATCCTCGGGTTGTTTCTCCTAGTTCTCGGACTACTGACCCTGCGTGGTGTGGTGCCAGCGGTACGGCCGAACCCAGCTCGTTTGGCCGTGGCGGGCGGCGTATCCGGCTTTTTGGCTGGCCTGATCGGTACCGGCGGGGCACTACGGGGCGCATCGCTGCACGCCTTTGGTCTGTCGAAGACACGGTACCTGGCCACGGCCGCTGCTGTTGCGTTGGCCGTTGATGTCACCCGGATTCCACTGTATGTGTCGCAGGGGTTTCTGACGGCGCGCGATGTCTGGTACGTACCGCTGCTCCTTGTCGCTGCAGTGGTTGGGTCTCGGATTGGGAAGTATGTTGTTGACCGGATTCCACAGCGGCGTTTTGCGGGCGCAGTGGCGGGGGCAATCACCCTTGTCGGAGCGGCTTTCCTCGTTGGCTGGCTGTTGTAGTGCGGTCAGTGGCGACCCAGTGCAATCGGGTGGGGCTTGACGGATGTAGCCGAAGAGCGTTCGATGCGCTATAACGCATATTACCAACTAGGAAGCAGAGGTGTTTTTTTGTTTATGGGTACACCGCGCATGAAGCAATTTGGTCAGTTGGTAGCCATGGTGGCTATGATTGTGGCTGTTTGGTGGGTCGTGGACGTGGCGGCGCCATTTGTGGGGCCGATTGTAGCCGCGAATCCCGAGCGCGAACTGGTCGAGCACATGCTCGCTCCAGCCATTCTGCTGCTCATCGGCTTCGTCTGCCACTATCTGTCGCATCGTTCACCCGTCCCGTCGTTCGTGTTGGCAATTGGCTTAGGTTTGGCCTGTCGGCCGCTGCTGGAGCCGTTCATCCATAACGAACTCAACCTGAAGATGGCCGTTACAGCGGCGGCCACCCTTATTCTGTTCCAGGGTGGTTTAGAGACGTCGTTTCGTAACTTTCGGAAGCTTTTCCCGAAAATTTTTCTGTTAGCCTTCCCTGGCGTCCTCCTTACGGGGTTCCTGCTGTCGAATGCTATTCTCATGGGCGCACGGTGGCTGGGCGTCGAGGTGACGGTGCCAGTGGCACTGCTTTTGGGTGCGATTCTTGCCTCGACCGATCCGGCGGCGATCATTCCGCTGTTGCAAGGTGTCAAGTTTCGTAACCAAGACACCAAGGACATTGCGGTCAGTGAGAGTGCCCTGAACGATGTGGTGGGCGCCTTGCTCACGACGGTGTTCCTGGGGATTGTCATGGCCGGCGGCGCCGTCGACTCAATCCAGACGGCCTACCAGGGACTGGTGAGTGTAGAACAGCTGCAGTTTTTGGCCGAGCAGTTTGTGATTGGGACAGCCTGGGGCGTGGTTGGCTACGTGCTCATCCGACTCTTGGCACGCCACAAGCGGAGCCACGAGCAGACATATGCCGTGGATACGGCGCTGTTCTCCTCAATACCCATTGTGGTATTTGGACTCGCCCTGTTGTTTCATGGCAGCGGCTACCTGGCAGCATTTGTTGCGGGATTGCTCGCACACATGGAGCCGCATCTCGAGAAGATCGAGGAGTTTTTCAACGATACGATCGACGGCTTTGCCAAGCCGATCATCTTCGGCTTGCTGGGCTCGCTCGTCGAGTTAGACGGCCTGCTGCAGTATGCCAGTATCGGGCTTGCGGCAGCAGCGGTGTTTATTCTCGTCATCCGACCGCTCATGGTCTTTTCGATGTTGGGCGGATTCGGCGCCCTGCGGAAGATGACCTTCGGCCAACTGGCGTTTCTGTCGTCTGTGCGAGAGACGGGCGCCATCCCGGCCGTCTTGTTAATTTCAGTTTCGGCGCTCAATGTACCGAATGCTCCGATGATCGTCGCGATCGGCATGTGGGTGATTCTCTGCACGTTGATCGTACTTCCCGTGCTCACACCGCGCTTCGCCAGACTCACCGGCGTGGCAGAGCCTGCGTAAGTCACTATTCATGAGTATCCGCTCGGACATCGATCCGGGCGTTTCTTTTTCGTTAGCGTTTCTTGGCTGAGTTTCGCTTCTCAAGTATTGCTCGGACTGAGCGGCTCAAGGGTTTGTCTGGGCGATGGATACAGCCAAGCCAGCAGCACGGCCGCCGTTTGCCCTCCTGGAGTTCTGTCACTGTCCGGCGGATGTGCTCCTCGCGCGTTTTCGCCTGTTTCACGAGCGTGTTCCAGCAGATCCACTCGTTGCGTGCGAGCGGCGTTAGGCTCTCCCAGGCTGTTCGTGCTGCAGGCACGGCCACGAGGGCTCGCCGCAAGTCTGCTGGCATCGCGTGGACGGTGCCACCCGAGAGTGTCTTGGTAGTCATGCGCCTATTTTACCGGTACTTGCCCGACTTGCGCTATGATAACCGTCCGGCTAAAGGGCCAACGTGCTAGCAAGGAGGCATATGGATACTGCTGTTGAAGATCGCGTCAATGACCAAGGGATAGCGCTGCAGGAAGCGACGGGCGTCGCACTGCCGCGTCGGATTAGCCTGATCGAGAAGTACAAAGCCGACATCAAGGTTGCGAAAGAAACCTTGAAGCAAGCCTTGAAAGAGAGTCCGGAGTACGACGCAGCCGTGGTCGAAGCCCAAGCTGCCACACAGAAGAAGAAGCAGATCCAGGACCAAATCTGGTCGAGTGCTGAGTACCAGTCGCTGCTGTGGAAGATTAAGGAAGATCAGGAAGAAATTGCGGCGCTCGAGGAAATCCTCACGACCGAACTGATGCACCTCTACCAGACGCAGAACATCGATGAAGTGCCAGACGAAAACGGTGAACCGCGGAAGTTCAAGGTCTCGGTGAAATTACTGCCGAAAGCGGCGGACAAGAGTCCGTTTGGCGGCTCCGATCAGCAGGGTGGTATGGTGCTCGGCGCGTAACCCCTGCAGCCTGATTACGCTGCGAGGTACGTTTCCTTACACGCCTCGAGGTAGTCTCGAAAGAACGGCTGGAGTTCGGGTGAAGCCTTGGCGATGATCTCAGTATATTTTTGATGGAAGGCGTCGAGGCTGATGTCGAGCTCATGGTAAATGCGCCAGTTATCCATCTGGCCAAGCAGTAGGGCCTGGATTTTATCGGCTGTCCAGACGAACCGGGCTTCTGGGTCCGTACCAATTTGGTAGTGTCGCATATGGTCTAACATATCTGGAACATCGGCAAATTCGACAGCAAATCGTTGTAACGCGGCCTGCTCACGGAGCTCTTTCGCTTGGCGCTGGGCGGCGCTCGCAAAGGTGTTCACGTCGCCCGCGTAGACCTCGACGAAGTCATGGACAAGGGCGTACTTGAGGACGGTGTCCAATCGTGTGGCTGAGCGCACTTCTTGATGCAGCAGCCAGGCCAGGGTGCAAACCGAAAGCGTGTGCTCAGCAACGTTTTCGCGTCGGTTGGTGCTTGGCAGGTAGTGGTGACGGCGGATTCCTGCCAATCCAACGACAACACCCTGGAGCGCCGAGAGCCGCTGTGTCAGCGTTGTAGTAGGAGGTGTGACGAGCTGGTCGGTCGGCATCTGCTGCAGTATAGCTCATGCTCATGATACTATTGGTATTAGATAAGAAGAAAGGAGCGCTACGCCCCACGCGCATATTTCACCGTATCTGACCTTCGATGGAAACTGCAAGGAAGCCCTTGAGTTCTATCACCGTGTGCTCGGTGGGACGATCGAGCTGCATCCGTTCAGTGAGTACTATCCGGACGAAGCCTCGAACCCGCACGGCGAGAAGATCATGCACGGCATGCTCAAGCATGACACCATGAGCTTTATGGCCAGCGACAAGGCATTGGAGGGCGACTACGTCGTCGGGAACCACATGAGCATGTCGATTTCTGGCGACGATGCCGAGTA
>CAYZPG010000046.1:0-3952 GCA_964480605.1 uncultured Candidatus Saccharibacteria bacterium
AGCCGGTGAGATGCTTGGATGGCAATTACGATGTGAGTAATGATCGGCGTTGCAATTTGCAGCGCCTCTTTTTTATTCCCCGCGCAGGTCGCGGTCGAGGGCGCGCTTTTTGTGCTTGCGTTTCAGGCGGTCGCGTTTTTCGTACTGCTTGCGGCCACGCCCAAGTCCAAGTTCCAATTTCGCGAAGCCGCGCTCCAAATAGAGCCTAATGGGAACGAGCGTTAATCGTTTTTCCTGCAGCTTGCCGACGAGCTGGTCGATCTCTTTGCGATGCAGCAGCAGCTTCCGTGTCCTCGTAGGATGCTCGCCGGCACCAATGTGGAAGTTGAGTACCACCAGCTCTGGCTCGCCACCGGTCCGTGGATACTGGATCCGGCCAAAGCTGCCGCGCAGATTCACCTTGCCAGCGCGGATCGCCTTAATTTCGGCACCCTGAAGCACGAGTCCGGCCTGGTAGTGCTTTTGGAACTCGTAGTCGTGCAAGGCTTTCTTATTGAGGCTGATGACGTATTCACCCATAGCAAGAGTATACGGAAGAACGGGGAGTGATGGGTAGGGTGCTACACCGTTTGTCGCACTCGAAGAAACGAATATATGCTGGCTGCAGAAAGTATAGTGATGCCAATCAATCCCTCAGCGCGGAGAGATAGTTCGGGTTGAAGGATGAGCGCGAGCATGCCAGGGATGCTGCCGTACAGTACAAAAAAGAAGAAGTAGCTTAGAAGCTGCGTCTGGAATACGTATCGAATTACAAGAAATGCAAGTGGGGCAGCAATGAGTAGATCGCGTATCGCATTCCATACATCCTCTGTGGTGTGCGCTGCAGTCATTGTCCCGGTAATCACGAAGAGCGCGGTGCCAAGCAGTACGCCTTTGATACTCCATGCGCGGTGCAGCGCAAGTCCAGCAAACACGATCAATGGCAAAAAGAGTAACGACGCCCCAAGACTACTACTGAGGATATCGAGGATCTGACTGAATCCGCTGACAGGGAGGATATTCAGTGGTACGTAGCCAGCCAGTGCATCTCGTGCCATGGCAATGATGACGACCAAGGTACCAACTAGTAGTCCGGTGATTGTAGTTCGCACTGTGACCGATTGATGCCCCTCGAAGTGCTCGTACCAGGCCGCGAGGGCGAGCGCGGCAAGTAGCCAGGTAAGTGCCGCACTGAGTGCCGCACTGAGTAGTGTGATGCCAAGTTCGCTCGCGAGAAACAGCGCAAGCGGCTGGGTGGTGTCGTAGTAACTAAATATACTCGGTGAGAGATTGAGAGATCTTGCCAGAAAGAGTAGGCAAACAACGAGTGGTACCATGCGTGTTTGTCGCCACGGTATCGGAACCGTTCGAAAGAGTCGGATGGCATACCAGAGGCCAAGTCCGACCGCGATGAGCATAAGCAGTCCCTGGCCAACCTGGGCTACTGTCGCAAACCATGGCGTTTGTTGCTGCTCGCGCTGGAAGTCTTCTGGGACTTTGACATACCGCACAAAGCCGGTTGGCTCGTCGCCCAGGACAAGTATCGAGTATCGCAGGTGGGCATTCGCAAAGATCGGCTCCCGCGCCTCCCAAATAAACGTCCAATCAAGTCGAGCGTCACGTTGCTCCGATTGCGCATCCGCGAGTGTTAGGTTTGGCTGGGTATTGTGTTGCGCTAGCGCTTGAGTGGCTATCTGGAGCGCTGTCGCTTCATCGAGACTCTTTCCTGGTTGCTCGTCACTGGGATCGTGTTGCACAGCCTCAATTGAGCCATCTTGTCTCACCTCAACGCTGTATTCTTCTCGTTGAAGAACGTTGAAAAATCGAACAAAATATCCTGGTGGTGCGAGGTATGTCCTTGCTAGGTGAGCGGCTATTGCCTCACTGCCGTTATTCGCTTTTACGTATTCTTGGAAAAATGCAGCATCCTCAAGAGATCGGCCGTGTAATTGTTGCGTATCCGAGTAGCGTGCTGCGACAACGCGGTACTGAGATGCCTCAACACCTCGTTCATGGAGAGCCTGCTTTGCACGTGTGATCGCCTGTTGCTCATTGATTTCGTACCGTGGCAAGGCATAGCCCTCGTCTCGATAGGCATACAGAATGACTGATCCGACTAAGGCAAGCGCGGTAAACAGCATGATGGCTGTTGTTGAAAGCTGCCATTTCGGCAGTGCAATGAGGCTAGGCCGCAATATCGCCTTGGGCCTTAGCGGGAGAGTCGCAGGTGTCTCGGGTGCGAATCCATGAGTTCGTGTTTGCATGAACGACCACAAGCTGATGAAAGCAGGTAGGAAGGTTAGGGTGAATGCGGCCAGCAAGACCGGGATTGATGCGTGCGCAAAGTAGAGTCCCAAGCTTGTCATGAAGGCATTGGCAACATAGTGCGCGGTAATCGAGGCTAGGATGCCATAGCGTAGGTACAGCCCCGCAAGCACAAAGCCTATGAGTGAGACCTCGATACCTCGTGCGTACCAGGGCTCAACGGGGTAATTCGCATGCAAGAACGCCCAGGCGACTGACGAGAGAATTACGGCAAGCAGTGTCGATTTCATCCGGTTTCTTAGAACAGTAATCGCAAATTGTCGGAACAGAAATTCCTCACTGATGGCTGCGATGGCGCCGATGAAGAGTGGCTCAAGCCAAGGAACGGTCAGTGAGAGCGTGCTATCGATCGTTAAGTTTGGCGGCGTCCAGAAGCCAAACGACCGGCCAACGAGATAGATGACAATGTTGATTGCGGTGATGAGCAAGCCACCGCTTGAGCCAATGAGTAGCGCATGGATGCCGCGTTTCGTGTTGATCCCAGGAAGAACATTGATCCACGCACGTTCTGCCCATGCCCGTGCATCGTGCAGTCCAGCTAAGAATGCAGTGCTACTCACGGATATGTAGCTCAGTGCGACAAGAACGGCGCCGAACACGAGTGTTGGAACAAGGTAGCTCGTGAGTATCTGGGTGGTATCAAAGTAGAAAAAGATGCTGGGCAGTTGGTTGATAATCATGCCAACCGAGATGGCGGCTACGAGCAACATCATTGGCACAAATACAGCCACGGTTCGATATTTCCGAAGGTACTGTATAGCCACGATTGATGCCCAAACCATGAGGAGAGTCATGAGAATCTCTGCAGCCAGTTGCGCAGCATTATTTCTGCTGCGACGAGTTTCAAAATCACGAGTCCACGATTCGGGGATTTTGAGGAATGATTGATAGTCACCAATCTGATCCCCTTGCACCGTAACGCGGATTCGGGCAGTAGCCTCAAGTGCGCGATACGCGGTGTCCTCGAAGGTAAAGGTGTGGTCGGTACGCTGCGGGCGTTCCACTGTTTGCTGCTCGAGCAGCGTGTAGTTCTGTAGGGGGATGTGGAGTGACGCTACGTAATCTCGAGCAAGCTGTTCGGCACGATCGATAGGGAGGCGCGCACCAGGTTGATCCTCGGCAATGGTGTGGTTGAGCGATCGCAGTGTGCCATCGGGGTCGTATCCAACGGTATACTCTTCCTTCGCAAGCGGTTGAAAATATCTGACGAGCCATTGGACGACGCCACGGTCTTGCATGTATGTGCTCGCCGTACTGCTTTCGAAGCTCTGACTAAGGTACGTGTATGCAATCTCATCACGATTGAGGATCGTGGCTCGTTGAAAGGTGCTCGGGTCAATAGCTTTTGATCGAAGGAGGGCATCTGATTGTTCAATTGCCACGTCTCGGGAAATTTGAACGGGAAAGTGTAGCTCGGGAAACGCTCGTTGCGTGTTCGCAAGTACGAACCACGCGCAGGCAATACCCGCTACAGCCACTGCGCCGAGCACTATCATCTCTCGCACGGTAAGTGTATTGCTGCGCATACCACCCTCCTTGATGCTACTAGTATACATGAGGGGGGGTAACGCTAGGTTGACCCAGTCAGTACTTTGTTGCCATAGTCAGTGCATGGAAACGCGAGGGATGTTCATTGTGCTCGATGGCA
>CAYZPG010000047.1:0-3937 GCA_964480605.1 uncultured Candidatus Saccharibacteria bacterium
TGCTACCCACGAAGAAGAATTTCACATGGGAGAACGCAGGGATGAGCTCTTGGGCGACGGCGAGCAGGTCGTCGTAGCCCTTCACCGACTCGAGACGGCCGACGTAGCAGACGTGCACATCTCCCGGTTGTTTGTCGATGTCGGTCGCTGGCGGCGCCGCAGCGAAACGGGCCAGATCGACCCCGTTGTGGATGACAGCGTGCGGCAAGCCTAGCCAGGTGGCAACGGGCACGAGCCCTTCGTGCAGGAGGACGACGTGGCTTGCACTCTTTAAAACCAGGAGGCCGATCGTCCAGGCGTACGCGCGCATGACCAGTCCCACGATCGGATTTCGGGGGAACCAATTGATGCCAGGAAAGGTGTCTGTTTGGACAACGACGCGGTGGCCAAGGAGACGGAGGAGTGGTACGGCGAGCGAGGTGAAGAACATGTGCTTGTTGACGAGAATCGCGTCGGGTTTCGTCCGCCGAATAATCGGCAGGAGCGAGGTGAAGATGCCCGGCACGATGCCGTAGTTGATCGGGTCGGGCAGGAAGAGATCCCAGAGTCGGTAGACGGTCAGATGGTCGGACACCTGCTCGTGGCGCGGTGGCGGGCCAGCCGTGACGACGGTCACCTCGGCCTGCTCGGCGAGGGCGAGCGCCGTTTTGTACGCGCTCATCATCGCCCGCTTCTCACCGAAGACAGCGTCGAAGAATCGGGGCGCGATGATCAGGATCCGCGGCAGTGGCCGGTCGCTAGGTATGGTGCTCATAGTCATCTGGCAGTTCGCGTACCGCCAGCTCTGAAATGAGCTTGTTGACTGCCCGCTCGGTTCGGTCGGCCTTCCGGTAGATGCGGTATGAGAGGAAGAGGAGGATGACATTTGCGATGCCAAGCATCGTGCCAATGCCAGTATCGGGTCCGAGGATGTGGTCACGGAGCCAAAAGGTAATGCCCGGGTAGAACGCAACGACCAAGACGAATAGCCAGACCGTCACCCAGAACACAAAAATGGGCAGAGGCTCTTGGCGGCGACGGAAATCGTCGAATGATTTCACAAGAACCAAGGAAGCGAAGAAGGTGGCGATGACTTGGGCAATCATAGCGTTATCCTAGCAGTACTCTGCCAAGAAAGCGCAGCAGGGTCAGGAAGGCAGTGATCGGATTCTGCCCCTTGGCTTTGGAGTACTCGGTGTAGATCGTTGCAATCGGGACTTCCGTGACACGGAGTTGGTCCTGTTTGGCGATGTAGAGGATTTCCGTGCAGACCTCGAAGCCACCGGTGGAGACGTGGAGTCGCTTCAAGGCAGTGCGACCATAGGCGCGGTAGCCAGACTGGGAATCGGTCGTCCGAATTCCCCAGAAGAGCCGCAAGATACTATTCATCGCTTTATTGCCAATGCGACGGATGGCGGGCATGCCTTCGGGGTGGGTGAGCCGTGTCCCAACGACGACATCGGCTCGGCCGGCAAGGATCGGTGCAATCAATCGAGGCAGCTCCTTGGGGTCGTGTTGGCCGTCGGCATCCATGGTGACGGCAATGTCAGCGTCAAGCCGCTTGGCGGCCTTGAGGCCAGTGGCTGTAGCGACGCCAACGCCACGGTTCATTCTATGCGTCAGGACGGTGGCGCCGGCTTCGGCAGCGAGCTGGCTGGTTGCGTCGCGTGAGCCGTCGTTGATGACGATCGTGCGGATCTCATCGATCTGATCAAGCGATCGAGGCAATGATCGGACGACGTCACCAATCGTGCGCTGCTCGTTGAACGCAGGAATAAGCAGAACGAGGCGCACGGTTAGTTCTGCTGGATCCGGGCGAGTTCGGCGGCCAGCACCACGTTGGCCAACAGCGAGATTACGGTCATCGGGCCAACGCCGCCAGGCACTGGTGTTGCCTGTCCGGCCAGGGCCTTCACTTCGGGTTCAATGTCGCCGGTGAGCGTGCCGTCAATGTCCGACAGACCAACGTCGATGAGGATCGAATCGCTGCGCACCATCGCGTCAGTAATGATGCCAGGCTGGCCGACGGCGCTAATAATGACCCTCGCGTCTTTCACGATCGGCAGCAGATCGGGTGTCTTTGAGTCAGCGGTGGTGAGGATGGCATCGCGCGACCGTAGCATAGCGCTGAGGGGCTTGCCGACCAGGCGCCCCTGTCCAATCATGGCGATCTTGGTATTGGCAATGGGAATCTTGTACGCAGCAAGGAGGCGCAGGATACCCTGCGGTGTCGCTGGGACGAACAGCTCCCGACCGACCTCAAGGGCAGCTTGGTTGGTGGTGGTTAGGCCGTCAACGTCCTTCTCAGGCGCAATCGCATCAATGAGATCCTGCTCATTCATTGGTACGGGCATGGGCAACTGAAGAATGATGCCGTGCGTATCCGGGTCACTATTTAACTCCTCAATGCGTGCCGTAATACGCTCGGCCAGGGCGATTGGTTCATCGATCGTGAACCGGATCAGCTCGACCGCAACGCCAACCTTGTCAGCGGCTCGCTGCTTGGCGGCAACGTACTTTTCGGTTGGCATGTCACTCTCGCCAACCAAGAGGATGGCCAGGCGTGGATGGATGCCAGCAGCCCGAAGATCGCTGACGCGTTCACGAAGCTCCTCGGCAACGGTTTCGGCGAGTTGTTTGCCATCAAGGATTTGCATGCATTTCTCCTGGCCGAGCATACGCAACAGGAGGAAAAAGGACAACTGGTGAGGTCCTCGTGTACAGGCTATACTGCGCGCAGCAACTTGGAAGGATCAGGAAAAAGTGCAAACCTTAAAATTATTTGTTTGGGATTGGAACGGCACCTTGCTCAATGACAATGCAGCTGTACACGCTGCTACCAATGAACATATTCGGGTGGCCGGCGGCGATGAAGTATCTCTCGAGGAGATGCTTGAGAAAAAGCAGATACCATTCGAATCTTTTTATATAAACAGGGGTTGTTGTCCGGTACTCATACAAAATACCACGGTGTTTTACGACGCCTACAATCGGCATGCCAGCAGTGCTTCTTTGCATCTACATGTCGAGCAGATTCTTGCGATGCTGCAGCGGCGCGGCACTAGGTCGGTGATCCTTACGAATATGGTGCGGGAGTATGTCGAGCACCACCTGGATCGGTTGGCAATCAGACACTACTTTGACGTGTTTTCATACAACGATGCAGGCAACCAGGTACTCTACGGCTCGGTCAAAGGGCGGCGATTGGCACAACTCATCAACGGCGTGCCTCCGTCAGAGGTTTGCCTGGTTGGCGATACTGTTGAAGAGATTGAGATTGCTCGGTCGTACGGCTGCACCTCAATTGCGATCTCGGCTGGTGCTCACCCAAGACATAGGCTTGCAGCTGCCAAGCCAACGCATTTGTTCGATTCGTACGAACCGCTACTTGCGTTGCTGCAGTAGCGACAACCCCGCCTGCGCGGGGTTCTTTGTTAGTGAGGTGGCGGGAACGAGCGGGCGAGGGTGGTGATTTCCTGCTTGATCGCTGAGAGTTTTGCCGTGTCGTTGCGACCCTTGAGTGCTGCAAGCATGAGGGTGACGAGCTGGTCGACCTCGTCCTCTTTCATGCCACGCGTTGTGATGGCGGGCGTACCGAGACGCAGGCCACTCGGCTTGAAGGGCGGATTCGGATCGTTGGGAATCGTGCTCTTGCTGGTGCTCACACCAATCGTGTCGAGAGTGCGTTCAACGTCCCGGCCGTCAATCCCCCAGGACCGCATGCAGTCGATGACCATGAGATGGTTGTCGGTGCCATTGGTGATAAGCTTCGCACCACCAGCCATGAACTGCTCGGCCATGCGTTTGGCGTTGGCGAGCGTTTGCTGGGCGTAGGCTTTGTACTCGGGGGTTTGGGCCTCACCGAGCGTGACCGCGATACCGGCGATGTTGTTCATGTGCGGTCCGCCTTGAAAGCCGGGGAAGACGGCCCGGTCAATCAGGGTTGGCAGGTTCTCGA
>CAYZPG010000048.1:0-3717 GCA_964480605.1 uncultured Candidatus Saccharibacteria bacterium
TTCCGTGCGTTGCAAAGGAGTTGCCGGTCAAAATTACCGGCAAGCCGAACCCGCAAATTCTAGCAACGGAAGCCTGGCGGGCACTCAGGGAGATTGGTTTTGTGCGCGGCACGCCGCCGCCGCGATACCAAATGAACGCCTACTACGATGAGCCAAACCGTTTTCGACTCGATATCTTACTGCCAGAGGGCAACCAGTGCCTGATGGCGCACCATTTCTTCGACCGACGGCACGGCCGGTGGTATCTCTCGGTTGAGGATAAGGACTATTTGAATCCTCAAAACATTAACCCGCGGCACCGTGACTACTTGTCGCACATGCTCGATTTCTACGAAGCGCCGACCGCGTTCCCGCTCATTGTTGAGCCTGTGAGGGCTCGCGAGGCCTATCAGCTACTCCTTGATGCCGCAGCCACCGAGCAGTGGCGGATCCAGCCGGATCCCTCGCTGAAGTTTCGAAATCCCGATGTTCCAATTCGGGATGAGCCGCGGACGAAGGAAGCGTACCTTGCTGCCGTTTCGAGATTTCGTGCAGAGGCTCAGTATGTCGGGCTGACGAAAGTGAGTGAGATCGACGAGGTCGTTTGGGTGCAGGCAGAGGACCGGTACTCACTGTTTCTGGTGCGAACGATTCGTGGTGATCGGGTCATAACCGACTGGTACACGAACGTTCGGACTGTCGACCAACCACAAGCCTGGCGACGGGTCTGTACCGTTCCAGTGCACCAGGCAGCGACTGGGGGAAGACTCACGCTCGGTCAGCTCATTGAACAGCAGCCGCAGGCGCAGGCTTTGCTGCGCATGTTCCGGCTAGCAGCGATGCAGAACCTCAACGAGGTGATGAGTTACTGTGCTGGCTCGATCTCAAGTAAGGATCGGCAGCAGTGGTGGCCCTCGTTCTACGAGGCTTCGTACGAGGCCTCGCGGTCAAAACGGGATTTATTGCAGTTCACGGTCGAGCCGCAACCGAACGGCCGCTACCTCATTAACTACCCAACAAAGCACGGCGAGCGATCACTGCAATGCAAATTGGTGGATGCTCGGTTCCAGATCGTGGCGTTGCAGGGCCTTACGAGGCCGGTGGCAACGCCGGTCCGGGACACAACAGCGACTCGGATGGTGACACTCGTCCGTACGGCGCTGAAACAGGTGGATCAGCAGAACGGGATCGACTACATCGAGTACCGGCATGACGATCCACTTGCCCAACAGCGGGAGTTTTGTCACCTCTCCAACTGGGCAGCATACCGTTGGCAGCCTGGTTGGTTAGTTCATCGCAAGTCCGGCCAAATGGAGGAGCTGCTTGTGGTTGAGCGTATCGGCGACCAATACCGGATGTTCAGAGTCGGGTTTACGAAGGGGATCAGCCATATCAGCTACATCGAAATGATCGATTGCCAAGGTGGAAGGCATGGATGCCAGAACGATCCACTGCATCGATCAGATATCGAAGACTTGATTCGGGGTTTTGGGGGAACAACAACAATAGTTAGGCAGCAAATATAGATGGCAAACGCACCTCTTCACGAGGTGCTTTTTTATTCCGTTGACCAAGGGAGCGAGCGTAATGCTCCGCTTGGTGTCAGAACGATCAGGGTGTGCTGGGTGTATCCGACAAGTTCCTGCGTATCGGGCAGTTGTCTGTGTGGCGAGGTGCGTTGTGTAGTTGTGGAATATGTTGTCGTGTCTCCGTTATCTGCTAGCAGTAGCAGTTCGTTGTTCGATAGCCAGGTCGTTTGGTGTACAAGGCCAGCTCCAACCTCTTGTATATCACCTGGTGCCAAGGTGGCGATAGAGAGTGTCGGTTCCGTTTCTGTACCTGTTTGCAGCAAGATCAATTTACCATCTGGGCTTGGTAATGCCGCGGATGTATTCGTGTAGAAGCTGGTTACAACCGGTTCAGCTGTCCGACTGCTGATATGGAACCGAAGAAATTGCGGTGGGTTCGCCACAATGTCATACCCAAAGGCGTAGGTGCCTTCTCCGGGCCACCAGTGCCGCTCGGTGATATTTGGTAGTTCAATCAGTGATTGCCACTCCAAGCCATCGGGTTTGGCGACCGTGATAGTGCCACCGTTGTCACGGGCGAAGCCGTAGAGTATTCGAGATCCATCGTCTGACCAGGCTGGATTCACAGTTGAGGGATGTAAGTTGCGGATTGTAGGGTTGTTGCTATTCAGTGGTAACAATCCCCAAAACTCAGGTTCGTCACCGTGCCGAACGAGCACCGCAGTTCCCGTTGGAGACCAGATGATATCGAGTGGATCGACGGGAAGCGTCACCACTGTCTCAGTCGTTGTGTCAGTCAGTCCTCGTCGTAGAATATCCCGGCCGTCGATCCAGAGCAGGTTGGTGCCGGCAAGGTATGGCCACTTGGCGTGTTCTGCGATCATTGCGCCGACCTGTCCCGACTGATTTGTAGCTGTGGAGCGTGTTCGAAAACCAACTACTATGATTCCAAGAATGACCATCACACCGATACCGACCCCAATGATGAGTAGCGTACGCTGCATGTGCTTACTTGAGTTGGTTCACTTTCGCCTGGATCATCGACCTGAGTTGATTTTCAAACCCTTTGAATTCCCATCGGGTTCCGTTCCCACCACGGTAGGGGCCGTAGTTATTTGTGGGCAAGCCAAATGATTGGAAGCAGCTGTCGGTGGTTTCGCTGTCGGCATTGCCGCATTGCTTCATTGCCTCGGCAACGGTAGTAGCGGGGAAATCCATGAGGCTGCCGGCCTCGGCATGGCTCATGACATGATCCTGATCGATGGGAATATCGTTTGCCACCGCGACTTCTGCTGCCTTCAGGACCATCCCGTCAATTTGCTCTTTGGTTGGTTTTGTCGTACACGCCTTGTAGGAGCTAGCTAGGAGATCGTTGTATTGGCTGCTGTCTCCACACCCGTCCATAGCAGTGATGGAGATACCAATAGAATCCGTATTTCTACCTAATGTATGCCCGGTGTTATTTGTTTTAACAGCTTTGCCGTCCTTGAAAATATTGTACGTGTATTTGCCAGAAGTCACATTGTAAGCTCCGCCGGTCCAGTGCAGGTAGATGCGTTTGCCCGTGATTTCTTTCTTGCCCGTGCAGGCCCGATACGTCGCGAGGGCGGTATTGAATCGTTCGATATGCTTCGTCGTCTCCTCGTACAGTTCTGGTCTCGGTTTGCCTTTTTTCCAGCCTGTCTTGCGGATATACCCTGGACCGGCGTTGTAGGCTGCGACCGCAATATCCGGATCCTTGAATTCATCTAAGAGGCGTCGGTAGTACTTACTTCCAGCCATGACGGCAGCTTGCGGATTTTCCAGGATGAGGTTAGGCGGATTGATACGGTATGCATCATACGCTCTACCCTTATTGTCGGTTTTGGGAATCGTCTGATATGAGACTGCGGGATCGTCTTTTCGCTTGTTCTCATTGTATGTTGGCGGAATCGTCTGCATGAGTCCGTAGGCAATCTTATCGCCCCCGCCACCATCGCTCATAGCGTCCTGGTTGAATCCGCTCTCAATCTCAATCTGTGCAGCAATCTGCGCCGCCTCGACTCCGGTGTGTTTTGAGGCAGCGTTGATGATCGTTTCTGCAGTGCTGCCATCTCGGTACTTGGTTTGCAGCTTGGCGCACTTCGTACCATCGAGTGTTGAGGCATTGTCGTTTTTTGGAAAGGGTTCTGGTTGGTCGCTGATGTTGCCGAAGTAGGAGACGAGTGAG
>CAYZPG010000049.1:0-3691 GCA_964480605.1 uncultured Candidatus Saccharibacteria bacterium
CCGCCTTGAAAGCCGGGGAAGACGGCCCGGTCAATCAGGGTTGGCAGGTTCTCGATTGTTTTGTCCGGTGCTTTCAGAGGATTCGAGACGGTGCCCATCGAGAGAATCATGCCGCCGCGTGGGCCGCGGAGGGTTTTGTGGGTAGTGGTTGTCATCACGTGGAAACCAGCTGCGAGCGGATTCTCGAAGAGGCCGGCAGCGATGAAGCCAGCGATGTGGGCCATGTCCGCCATAGCCACCGCGCCAACTTCCCGGGCAATCGCGGCAACGCGCTGGTAGTTGATCGTCCGAGGGTAGGCTGAGAATCCGACCAAGATAATTTTCGGCCGCTCACGCTTGGCAATGGCCGCCAGCTCGTCGTAGTCGATCTCGCCGGTTTCGACATCCTTCATGCCGTACCGGACGAAGTTGTAGAGTTTGCTCATGTAGGTGACGGGTGCGCCATGGGTTAGGTGGCCACCGTGTGAGAGGTCCATGCCAAGCACCGTGTCGCCAGGCTCAAGCCAGGCGAAGTAGACGGCAATGTTCGCAGGTGCGCCCGAGAGCGGTTGGACATTCGCGTGATCGGCGCCGAAGATCGCCTTCGCTCGGTCGATGGCAAGTTGTTCGACCTGGTCGGTGTAGGTTTGGCCGCCGTAGTAGCGCTTGCCCGGGTACCCCTCGGCGTACTTGTTCGTGAACACGCTGCCGAGCGCCTCGAGAACAGCCGGGCTGACGTAGTTCTCGCTGGCGATCAGGCAGAGTTCGTCGCGCTGCCGTTCTGCCTCGGCTGCAATGAGATCAGCAATGCCTGTCATGCGGCTGTCTCCACGGCAATTGGGATCGCTGCCATCGCTGCCGGCCGGCCAATGGAAAGGTAGGTAAATCCCTGCTCGTGCATCGCAGTTGGTGAGTACATATTGCGACCATCGATGATGACGGGCTGCTTCATACATGTGACCAGCTTGCCGAAGTCTGGTTCGCGGAACTCGTTCCAGTCGGTCAGGATGAGGAGGGCATCCGCGTCAGCGGCAGCCTCGTACGGGTTGTCGCAGAACTGGACATTGGTTAGGTGTCGGCGAGCCTGGATCTCAGCAACCGGATCGAAGGCCCTGACGGTTGCGCCATGGGATTGGAGCTCGGGGATGATCGTGAGGGACGGCGCGTCGCGCATGTCGTCGGTTTTCGGCTTGAAGGCCAGCCCCCAGACACCGATCGTCTTCCCCTCAAGTGAGGGTACGGCCGTGAGGAGTTTTGCGATTAAGAGCTGACGCTGCATGACGTTGACGTCTTCCGTTGCCTCGAGAATTTCAAAATGGATCCCGGCATCATGGGCGATGCGAATGAGCGCCTGGACATCTTTGGGGAAGCATGAGCCGCCATACCCGATGCCAGCTTGCAAGAAGGCGTGCTGACCAATCCGCTTGTCGAGTTTCATGCCCTTGGCAACGTCGGTCACATCGGCGCCGACTGCATCGGCAATTTGGGCGATCGAGTTAATGAAGCTGATTTCAGTCGCCAAGAACGCGTTCGAGGCGTACTTGATGAGCTCGGCAGTCTTGAGGTCGGTCACAAGGATTGGTGCATTCAGGGGTGCATACAACGCCTTCAGGCGATCGCTGCCGCCATTGCCGTGATCGGTACCGATGACGACGCGGTCGGGTTTGAGGAAATCATTGACCGCCGATCCCTCGCGGAGGAATTCCGGATTACTTACCACGATGCAGGGTTGGTTGGTGTGCTGTGTGATGAGTCGCTCAACAAGATTGCCCGTGCCAATCGGGACCGTGCTTTTGTTAACAACAATCGGTAGCTCGGTCGGCTTGAGGTTGGCTACTGCTGTCCCGATTGCCGTTGCTGCTCCCTCGACGTAGGAAAGATCGGCGCGGCCGTCGGCAGCGCTTGGCGTACCGACGGCAATGAAGACGATGGCTGCGTCTTTGATGCCGCTCGCCGTATCCGAGGTGAAGTGGAGCCGGTCGGCCCGGAGGTTCCGGACGAGTAGCTCCTCGAGCCCGGGTTCGTAGATGGGGCTGGTCCCCTCATTGAGCTGTTTGACCTTCGCTTCGTCGATGTCGATCCCAACCACGTCGTTGCCAAGTTCGGCCAGGCAGACCGATTGGACGAGGCCGACGTAGCCGGTGCCAAGGACTGCCACCCTCATGCTGACTCCTGCGCAAGCTCTTCCTTGACCCACGTCATGGTACGGGTGAGACCTTCTTCGAGTGAGACCGTCGGCTCCCAGTCGAGCAGTGCCTTCGCTTTCGCAATGTCTGGCCGGCGGCGCTTCACGTCGTCACTGCGGGCCGGTGCAATCTCGATGGGTGACGAAGATTCGGTCACACGGACAACGGCCTCGGCGAACTCCTTCACCGTGTGTTCATCGGGACTGCCGAGATTGACGACCTCGTTCCGAGTAGTCTCGGCGCGGTCCATCATTGCCAGAAGACCGGCAATGAGATCTGAGGCGTAGCAGGTTGAGCGGGTTTGGGTGCCGCCACCATCGACGAGCAGGGGCTTCCCCGTAAGGGCAGCGACGAGGAATTCGGTCAGCATCCGGCCATCGCGCAAGACCATTTTCGGCCCGTAGGTGTTGAAGATGCGGACCATGCGGACATCGAGGTCGGGGTACACCTGGGCATAGGTAGTGATGATCGTCTCGGCGATCCGTTTCCCCTCTTTGTAGCAGGCGTGGTTGCCAAGCGTATTGACGTTGCCCCAGTACGTTTCGCGCTGCGGCTGTTCGAGTGCGTCACCGTACACTTCGGAGCTCGAGGTGTGAAGGAGCTTGGCCTGTTTCTGACGAGCAAGTTCCAGGACGTTCACAATCCCTTTCGTGTTCGTTTCGATGGTCTCGATCGGGTGCTTGATGTAGTGGATCGGGCTGGCAATGCAGGCAAGGTTCCACATGTAGTCGATCGGCTCCTCGATCGTGATTGGCTCACGAATATCGTGCTCGATGATCTGCACGTTGCTGCCAGCGACTGATTCGAGATTGCGTTTCGTGCCAATGAGGAAGGTGTCGAGAATAATCACCCGGTGGCCGCGCGCCACCAGGGCCTCGGTGAGGTTGGAGCCGAGGAATCCTGCGCCGCCGGTTACGAGCGATGTTGGCATGTCGCCATCCTACAGGAGCGGGTCCAGTATGCCCACTGTGGATACGTACTGGTTAGAACCGGAGGATCCGGAGCAACCGATCGGCCAGTTCTTCACCCTGGGTGGTTCGCTCGGGCAGGCGTTGGGCAAGCCGCGCTCGTACTTCAGCTGGTTCGACATTGGCGAGGTGGATCGTGCGGGTGGGTAGTAGGCGGTTCGTCGTCTCAAGGTAAAGGTGGCCACCACTTGCATCGGTCACGAGCCAGAACGATTTCAAGGCAGACCATGGGTAGGTTGTCGTGCCAACCGTCACGCCTGTTTGGTCGATGACGTACTGGAGCTGCTCCGGCTTCTTGCGTGACTGCTGCAGGAACACCAACGTCCCGACGACCACCACGGCCATCGCTGAGTAGTCGCGGAGGTAGATGAAAACACCCAAGAGAATCACGCCCACTGTGACGACGCCAGCGATCCAGAGCCAGGACTTGTCGTAGTACGCAAACGCCGGTGCTTCCCAAGCAATCCGCGAGAGATCACCCGCACCACTGGAGAGCTCGTCGACCTTGGGTGTTGCTGATGATTTTGCCTGCTTCGTTGCCATACAAACAGTATAGCA
>CAYZPG010000050.1:0-3641 GCA_964480605.1 uncultured Candidatus Saccharibacteria bacterium
ATCGAGCGTGACGGTCTGACCGCGCTGGATCGTTCCGTCCAAGAGCCGGTTGGCAACCACGTTCTCGATCGCGGTTTGCATGACGCGCTTCAATGCCCGGGCACCAAACTCCGGCTGGTACCCACGCTTGGCCAATTCCTGCTTCGCCGCATCGGTGAGCACCACGGTGACCTGCTCTTCGACAAGCCGCGTATTAAGATCGGCAAGCTGCAACTCCACAATCGTCATGAGCTGCTCGGTTGAGAGCGGATGGAAGGCAATCACGGCGTCGAACCGGTTCACAAACTCTGGCCGGAACGTGCCCTGCGCCTGGAGCTGATCGAGCAACTCGGCCTGGAACTCCGTACTTGTTTTGCCAGCCGCCACCTGCTCGCGGATGAACTCCGACCCGGCGTTGCTCGTCGCAATGATGATCGCGTTGGTGAAATCAATCTGCTGGCCCAGCCCATCGGTCACGTGGCCGTTGTCGAGGATCTGCAAGAAGACGTTCAAAATATCTGGGTGCGCCTTCTCGAGCTCGTCGAGCAGAATGAGGCTGAACGGCTTGTCCTTCACCCGCGACGTCAGTTGACCGGAACCACCGGCCTGTGCCTCGGTCGCGGAGCCAATCAGCTGACCCAAGGCGGCCGGTGACTGGTACTCGCTCATATCGAACCGGAGCATGGCATCGTCACTGCCAAAGTAGGCGGCGGCCAAGGCCCGCGCGGTTTCGGTCTTACCAACACCGGTCGGACCAAGGAACAAGAAGCTCCCGATCGGCCGATTGGTGCCCGACAAGCCGCTCCGGGCACGGCGCAGGGCCTGCGCCACAGCGGTGACCGCCTCGTCTTGACCAACCACGCGGGCGTGGAGCTGATCTTCCAGATTCAGGAGTTTGTCTTTCTCCGTCGCGCCCACCTCGCCAACTGGTACGTTCGCGGCTTGAGAGGCAGTGACATCAACAGCCTCGGTGGTAATCATGTACTCCCCACGGTTCGCCGCAGCGGTCGCCACCGCCTCTAACAGACCAATCGCATTCTCCGGACGAGGCTCTGTGTGGAGATACCGATCCGCATCACGGACAACCGTACGAATCACTGGCACCGAGATGAACACTCCTAGCCGGTACTCCAAGTGAAGCGCGGTCGTCTCAAGGATCGTCATTGTCTCGTCCGGCGTCGGCTCCTCAAGATCAATCCTGGTGAACGCCTCGGCCACCGCCCCTTGGCGGGCAACGGTCGTATGGAAATCCTGCGGCGTCGTCGTGGCAATGATCTGCAAGTTGCCCGACTGTAAGGCCGGTAGCAGCATCGCGGCGGCGTTAATTGACCCGACCGTACCCGCTTCAGCCATCAGTAGCGTATGGATGTTGTCGATAAAGAGCACGATGTTCCCAGCCCGCTGCGCATCGGTGAGCACCTTCAAGAGCCGCGACTCGGTCTCGCCCTGGCCGGTGGAGCCAGCCAGCAGCAGGTTCACGTCGAGCTGCATCACGTGCTTATCAGCCAGCGAGCGTGGCACCTGGCCCGCAGCGATCTGGGCCGCCAAGCCGTTGACCATCGTCTTCTTCCCAATCCCCGGCACGCCAACGAGCAACACGTTTGCCCGCCGCTCACTCGACAGTGCGGTGACGATCTGATCGACTACCTCGTGCCGGCTGATCGTCCGGCTCACCATCGCCGGATCACCCAGATACTTGGCCACATCAATCGCGTACGCCGACAACGTTGGCGTGTACCCCGACGCCCAGTCACGGCCGATCCCATAGCTTCCTACCGAGCCGCGTTCCCAGAACCAGTGCTTCTCACGCAGCTGCTCCTGACGCTGGTACCAGGCAATCGCGCGCCGTAGATCATCAGGCTCGACGTGGTGCGCAAAGAGCATAGTCGCGAACGGCTGGTAGTGCTCAGCCAATGCTGTCAAGCAATGACTGACCTCAATGAGCGGGCTCTGCGCCTCGACAGCGGCAACCGCCGCGTAGGCGAACAAGATGCCTACATCGTCGGTCGGCTCGGCGAGGGCTGGCGCCGTAGCCTGCTGATCTTCCACCTTGGAGGCTACACCGGCGCGGGCCAAGATCGCCTGCGCGCTCGGCTCATTCACCAATCCAGCAAACAATCGGCCTGTATCGTAGCGATCGTTTGATCCGCTCTGGAGCAGGGTCTCAGCCAACTCGAACGAGAGGTACTCGCCAAGATTGACCGTGCTCGTCCACTGTTCCCCTTGGAGCTGCGTCGCGAGCGGCACCGCCGGCTCGAATCGTTTAAGGATCGCGATCGCGTACAGCTCGACCATGGCGTACAGGATCCCAAGGCCGATGAGGATGAATGACAGGCCCGATAAGAAGGCGCTCGCCTGGATGAGACCGAGCGCGTAGGCAATACCGTACAGCAAACTGACCGCAATCACCGCTGCAACTGCACCACGAAGCACCCGCATAGTCGGGCGCGACCGGGCCGACCGACTCGCTGCCAAGGCCGCCACCTGCGTACCCTGCAACCGGATCATCCCTGCCCCCGAACCATGGTGACGAAGCCAAACACAATCAAGCCGAGAGCAAACAGTGGCGCCAGCGCCCAGCTGATCCAGAGCACCAGAAAGAAGCTCAAGATGCCGATGATCACCACTACGCCAGCCAGCATCGCCCCGCTCCGGACCACCGCCCCGATCATCCGCGACATCACGTTGAGGCCAAGCACCTCAAACCGTTGCTGCAAGCTCAGCCGGTCGGCCGCAATCTCATCCCGCTTCCACGGCTGGAAGAGGGTTTGCATGAGCACCCGGAACGAAAAATAGTCGACCGTCGTCGCCAATAACAGTTGCTGCTGCTTCAAGAGTTCCCGTGGAACCGACCGGTACCACCACGGCACCACATTGATCCACGAGGTAATACTCCTACCCACGCTCCCTCCTCATGTCGTCAGGAGTAGAATACCACAAAACGCACCCTGAATTGGGTGCGTTTTGCTTGGTTCATCAATGATTGCAGCAACGAGTTGGTTCCGGTGTAACACCGGAATCGACCTACGAATAGAGAGTAAACTCTCAAATTCCGTTAGAAAGGAGGTGATCCATCCGCAGATTCCCCTACGGATACCTTGTTACGACTTAGTGCTCCTTGCTGACCCCACCGTGGCCCCGGATAAAATCTGGGTCTTCGGGTGTTGCCAACTCGGCTCACTTGACGGGCGGTGTGTACAAGGCTCGAGAACGTATTCAACGCACCATAGCTGATATGCGTTTACTAGCGATTCCGGCTTCATGAGGGCGAGTTGCAGCCCTCAATCCGAACTGAGACGGCTTTTGGGGATTAGCTCCGCGTTACCGCATTGCTACCCGCTGTGGCCGCCATTGTAGCACGTGTGTGGCCCAGGACGTAAGAGACACGCTGATCTGGCGTCATCCCCGCCTTCCTCCCCGTTGATCGAGGCAGTCTCCCGTGAAATACAACACAGGACGAGGGTTTCGCTCGTTTGCCCACTTAAGGGTACACTTCACAGCACGAGCTGACGACGACCGTGCATCACCTGTCATCCGGCTCCCGAAGGCACCCCCGCATTTCTGCAGGGTTCCGGAGATGTCAAGTCCTGGTAAGGTTCCTCGGTTAGCGTCGAATTAAACCACATGCTCCACCGCTTGTGCGGGTCCCCGTCAATTCCTTT
>CAYZPG010000051.1:0-3240 GCA_964480605.1 uncultured Candidatus Saccharibacteria bacterium
AGGCGGACGTTGATCCTGCCGGCACCCAAGGGAGCGATAGCGGCGAAGGAGGCTTTGTCCAAGTCGATGATCGCGCTGCCTTGGATGCCGCGGTCATTAATGGTGACGTTGACCGACTTGCCACTTGCCAAGCTCACCACGTGCACGCACGTCCCAAACGGCAGCGTATTGTGAGCTGCCCCACCCGGCTTCCAAGCGTACCAGGTCGCCTCACCCGACCCGTAGGTCAGAATCTTCGTTCCCTCCAGAGTAATTTCCTCGACTGGCGCCTGGGTGATCTCGTTCTTCACGAGCTGCTTCGAGATTTGCTCGCCGTCCTCGTAGGTAATCCGATACGTTTTCGACCGGACGCCGTTTTTACCGGATTGCGCAACCTTCTTAGTACCCTTTTCCATCGAGGCGTCTTTCTTGATCACCTTGGTGAAGGTGACGGGCTCCGTCTCAACGATCTCCTTCGTACCAACCCGCGTAATCGTGATTGTAAGCCCATCCTTGAGCGGCGCGTCGGCTGACTGGTCAATCCGGTCATCAGCGTCGAGGGTAATACCATGGACAGTGAGCAGCTCGCCGACTGAGGTCAGCCAGGTCCGGTAATTCGTCAGCTGTTTGGCGTCGCTCACGACCACCGTCGTTGCCCGCACAATCTCAATCTCGCTCCCTACGCCGAATGATGGATCAGGAATCGCCGTGAACTCGTCTTCGGGATGGAGCTCGACCTGCAGCGCAGCCAGCTGTTCCTCGATCGTGGTGTACCCCGGCGGCGCGAGGTAGCGCTCAACCTTATGATCGATGCCGGCCAGCTGCCGCGAGCTCGCACCCAGTACTCGGCCAGGCAGCTTATCAATCACGACTCGGCCGATTGCGGCAGTAGCCTGGCGCTGCGTGCGCACCCGCACCAGCGCACCACTTAGTAAGATGATCGCGAGCAAGCCAATCCAAACAGTTCGCCTCGCAGACATATGGGCGGAGTATAGCAAACTGGTTTCAGACACGAAAAAAGGGCCTTAGCGCGCGTGTCCATAACATTTTGTATATATGTGACTGCGTCGTCCAAAGCCCTTGGCAAGTGGGTCGTGCGCTGGTGCATCCCCTTCGTCGGTAACCCAACAAAAGAGACAGCGAGCGTTCGTCCACTCGGTTCCGACCGAAGTCGGAGGTGGGAGTATCTGCCGCGTGGCAGATAGTGCGCGTAGCTGGGTTCTTGGTCAGCTGCGGCACAAAAATGACTCACAACGGGAAGTTATGAGTCAGCAATTGCACCGGACCCCTCCCTGCGTTTCTGCGCTTCCGGTTTTTAATGTTGTATCTATCCTACTCGCGTTCGTGACGTTTGTCAAGTTTGCCAGAGTGGCTGTCAACGCCCTGAATTTTCTCCTGTTACTCATTCTCCGGTCGTGAGTTTTCCACAGATTACAGCTAGAGCTTCTCCCGTAAATGGGCTGGGATCTCGCCCAGAAACCGTGAGGCCATGTTGGCCTGGATGCCGCCGTAGAGCACCCGTGAGTTGGCATGGAGCAGGTAGAGCCGGTCCTTCGCCCGGGTCATACCGACGTAGCACAAGCGGCGCTCTTCCTCCATCTGCATCGGGTCGGTGAGGGCACGGGAGTGCGGGAAGATACTCTCCTCCATGCCGACGACGAAGACGACGGGGAACTCAAGGCCCTTGGCGTTGTGGAGGGTCATCAAGGTGACGGCGTCGTGCGATGGGTCGTAGGCGTCAGTGTCGGCGACCAAGCTGGTGGCCTCCAAAAACTCCATGAGGTTCACGTAGCCCTCGCCGACCGACTTCAACTCCTTCACGTTCTCCCATCGCCCCTCGCCCTCCTCCGAACCATCAAGGAGCGAGTCCCGGTACCCAGAGCGGATCGCCACTTCCTCAATCAGATCGTTGACCGAGTGGTGGACCGAGTAACCGCGGAACTCCTCGATGAGCCGCACGAAGCTCTTGATCTTCGGCGACACCGCGGCAGCGCCCTCGATACCCAAGAGTCGAACTTGCTCCATCGTCTTCTTGCCAATGCCCCGGCTCGGCGAACTAGCCGCCCGCTCAAAGGCCAAGAGGTCGGTCGGGTTGGCAATCGCCCGAAGGTAGGCGAGCATGTCCTTGATTTCCTTGCGCTCGTAGAACTGGACCGCACCCACCAGCCGGTACGGCAACTCCCGCTTCAAGAACATCTCTTCGAGCAAACGGGACTGGGCGTTCGTCCGGTAGAGCACCGCGAACTGATTGAGCTTCGGAAACTCGCGCCGCAGGCTCATGATCTCGGTAATGATGAAGTCGGCCTCGTCGAAGGCGTCGAGCGCCTCGTAGATCGCCACCGGACTCCCCTGGCCGCGGTCCGTCCAGAGCGATTTGTCCGTCCGCTGGGCATTGTGCTTAATCACTGCGTCCGAGGCATCGAGAATCGTCTGGGTCGAGCGGTAGTTCTGCTCTAGCTTTACGACGGTGGTATCGGGCCAATCACGCTCGAAGTTCAAGATGTTCTTAAAGTTGGCACCCCGCCAACCGTAGATTGCCTGGTAGTCGTCACCGACCACGCAGACGTTGCCGTGCGTACCCAGCAGTTTAACGAACAGGTACTGGACTTGGTTCGTGTCCTGGTACTCGTCGATGAGGATGTGCTTGAACCGGTCCTGGTAATCCTTGAGCACCTGTGGGTGCTCCTGAAAGAGCCGGACAGTCAGGCCCAGCAGGTCGTCGAAGTCCACGGCGTTGGCCGCCTTCAAGGCCGCCTGGTACTTCGTGTAGACCTTCGAGGCGATCTCCATGGCGTACCCCTCAGCCCGGTTGGCGTACTCCACCGGCCCGATGAGTTCGTTCTTGGCGCCCGAGATAAAGTGCTGGACCGACCGCGGGTTCGTCTGCTTCGGATCGATGCTCAATTCGGTCATCGCCTGCTTCACGAGGTTCAGGCTGTCGCTCGAGTCGTAAATGGTGAAGCCCGGCTCGTAGCCCAGGTGGCCGATGTCGCGACGGAGAATCTTCACGCAGACCGAGTGGAAGGTGCCCATCCAAGGAAACGAGAGGCCGCGTTCATCGGCGTGCACCAGGTGCAAGAGCCGCTCACGCATCTCACCCGCCGCCTTGTTGGTAAAGGTCACCGCCAAGATGTGGTACGGCTTGACACCACGCTCCACCAGGTGGGCGATCCGGTGCGTCAACGTCTTCGTCTTGCCCGATCCAGCCCCGGCCAGAATGAGCACTGGCCCATCCACGTGGGCCGCCGCCTGCTGCTGCTC
>CAYZPG010000052.1:0-2834 GCA_964480605.1 uncultured Candidatus Saccharibacteria bacterium
CTATGTGCTGTACAGTGATGATATTGATGATCAGGCAGCTGCCTACCGATTGCTCAGCGAGCTCGCAGCGACAGACAAGCCAGTCTACGTTTTTGACCAGCACATGTTGCGGTCGTATGTGGATACGCAGACCGTTCTGACGATTCAGGGCCATAGTCTGGTACGTTTGAAGCTCGAGGGTTGGACGGTTCCACATGCACCACGCTACTAAGCAGAAGGAGCAGCAACGGTCACTGTATGACGCGCACCTGCTTGATGATGTCGAGGCTGGTTCGGGCACCTTTGGTTTTCGGAAGCCAAAACTGATTCGTGATCTGTTCTTTGCTGCCTGGCTGCGGCGACTGCATCTGCAGGCTGGCGATACGGTGCTCGACGTCGGCTGCAATGCTGGTGCTCGGCTGGAGCAGCTCCGTCGTGAATTTGGCACAGTGGGTACGGGTCTTGATTACTCGCCCAAGACAATTGCATTGGGCACACAAGCCTTCCCCAATTTGACGCTGCACGTCGGGGATGCCGAGCAGCTTCCATTTCCCGATCAAAGCTTTGATGCTGTGATTAGTTTTGAAACCTTTGAGCACCTGCCTAATCCCATGGTGGCCCTCAGTGAGATGAATCGAGTGTTGAAGCCTGGTGGTCGTATGCTCGTGTACGCGATCAGTCGTCAGAACCTATTTACCTGGCACTGGTGGCAGTATGTGTTGACGGGTGGCCGCCTAGGAACAGGTTCGCTTGGCGACCACCTACCCGAGTATCTAGTGCCACCCCGATCTCTGCTTCGCTGGGGAAAACAGTATGGATTACGTCGTGAGATGGTCCAGTATTTTCATTCCTTCTTTATGCTGCTGTACGATGAAGTAGTCGTTGCGGGACTGTCGGCCGTATGTCTACGACTTCGGAGATCGCGCGGCGACCGCCACACTCTGTCAAGCATGCCCAAGAGCCAGCAAACACCTCAGGAGCCAGGTTGGTCGTTTCTGCTGTATCGGTTTTGGCTCTATGCTGTCGCAGGCCTTACCTACCTGCTTGACACGCCTTGGCGCTTGATGCGTTGGTCTGATGGCGTCGCGGTGCTGTGGCAACGTCCGCCTAGCTCTCTTGGCAAGAAATAGGTAATAATTGAACCAATGCTGGTGAGCACTACAAGGAGTGTCATGACCTACCTGGTAACTGGCGCGGCGGGGTTTATTGGGTCAACGGTCTCGTTGCAGCTCTTGGCTCGGGGTGACCGGGTCGTTGGCCTCGACAACTTGAATGACTACTACGATGTTCAGTTGAAGCGCGATCGGTTGGCGCGGCTGACCGCTCATCCACAGTTCTCTTTCGTGCAGCTTGACGTCGCTGATCGTGAGGGTATGCCGACGCTGTTCAAGCAGCATGCATTTGACGTCGTTATCCACCTGGCGGCACAAGCCGGGGTTCGCTACTCGATCGAGAATCCGCATGCGTACGTCGACAGCAACTTGGTCGGTTTCACCAACATTCTCGAGGGGGCGAGACATACGGACGTGAAGCATCTGGTGTACGCCTCGTCGAGCTCGGTGTACGGCGCCAACACAAAGCTGCCGTTTTCTGAACATGATCCGGTTGACCACCCGGTCTCATTCTACGCCGCCACAAAGAAGGCGAACGAGATGATGGCGCACTGCTACTCGCACCTCTACGGGCTACCGACCACCGGATTGCGGTTTTTTACGGTCTACGGCCCGTGGGGTCGGCCAGACATGGCCCTCTTCCTCTTCACGGAAAAAATCCTGGCCGGTCAGCCAATCCAGGTGTTCAATGAGGGCAAGATGCGGCGGGACTTTACCTATATCGATGACATTGTTGAGGGTGTGATCCGGGTTGCCGACCAGCCAGCGGCTGCGAACCTGGCCTGGTCGGGGATGACGCCTGATCCGGCCACGAGTACTGCACCCTACCGGATTTTCAATATCGGCAACAGTCAACCAGTTGAGCTGATGCGCTACATCGAGGTGCTGCAGGCTGCCCTCGGCAAGCAGGCGATACTTGAGCTGATGCCGATGCAGTCTGGCGATGTGCCTGCGACCTCAGCTGACACCTCGGATTTGGAAGCGGCCGTCGGATTTCGGCCAAATACCTCGATAGAAGCTGGTGTGGGCCGGTTTGTCGAGTGGTACCAACCGTACTATGCGGCCCGCCGTGAGACGGTCGCGGTGCCAGCGTAAGGATCGAGTGATGCATACAAGCGCTCCTCCTCGGGTTGCTGTCGTTGGTCTTGGCTATGTGGGGCTGCCGCTCGCAGTCCGGTTTGCCCAGGCCGGTGTTCCCGTGCTCGGGTTTGATGTGAAGAAGACACGCATTGAGGAGTTGCAGCGTCATCATGACATGACTAACGAGGTGTCGGCGGCAGAACTTGAACGTGCACCGGTAACCTACTCGAGTGACCCGACCATGCTCATGGAAGCGAACTTCATCATCATCGCCGTGCCGACACCTGTGACCGCCGCCAAGCAGCCTGATTTGGAGCCAGTTCGAAGTGCGGCCCGAGTCGTCGGGGCGCACATGGTGGCTGGTACGGTAGTGGTCCTTGAGTCGACCGTTTATCCAGGTGTCACCGAGGACGTGATGGGGCCGATCTTGGCCCAGGCGTCGGGTCTGACCCTTGGCGAGGATTTCTTTCTTGGCTACTCGCCTGAACGAGCAAATCCGGGAGATACCGAGCATACGGTCGACAAGATTACGAAGATTGTGGCGGGCATGGACGCGGCCACCCTCGACCGGGTCGATGCGGTGTATAAGACGGTGTGTGTAGCGGGGACCCACCGAGCCGCGACGATCAAGACGGCCGAGGCCGCCAAGGTGATCGAGAACAT
>CAYZPG010000053.1:0-2524 GCA_964480605.1 uncultured Candidatus Saccharibacteria bacterium
CGGAACTTGGTCTGCTCCGGCATGAAGAACAGATCAACCTCGCCCACCGGACCGTTACGATGCTTCCGAATGTGGATCTCGGCGATATTCTTCTTCTCGGTGTCTGGATTGTAGTAGTCTTCACGGTAAATGAACATGACGATGTCCGCATCCTGCTCGATCGAGCCCGACTCGCGCAGGTCGGAGAGGAGCGGCACCTTGTTCGGCCGCTGTTCGACGGCACGCGACAGCTGGGACAGGGCGATGACGGGGACGTTCAATTCCCGAGCAATCCCCTTGAGGCCACGGGAGATGTCCGAAATCTCCTGGACCCGGTTCGCGTCCTTCGTCTGACGGCCCTGCATGAGCTGGAGGTAGTCGATGACGATGAGGCTCAAGCCGTGCTCCGACTGGAGACGGCGTGCCTTCGTCCGTACGTCCATCACGGTCATGTTGGGCACGTCATCGATGAAGAGCGGCGCGTCGGCCAGCATACCCATAGCGTAGTTCAAGCGTTCGAAATCCTCGTTCCCCAAATTGCCCGTGCGGAGCTTCCACGAATCGACGTTGGCCTCGCCGGCTACCAAACGGTCGATCAACTGATCTTTCGACTGCTCAAGCGAGAAGAAGCCGACCGGCAGTTTCTGCTGCACTGCCGCGTGCTGGGCCATGTTCAAGGCGAACGAGGTCTTACCCATCGAGGGACGGGCGGCGATGATAATCAGGTCAGACGCTTGCAACCCCGAGAGGAGGTTGTCGAGATCCTTGAAGCCGGTGGGAACACCCCGGGTCTTACCCCGGTCACGGTGGAGCTCATCGATGCGCTCGAACGAACGGATGAGAATCTCCTTCACCGGCTCGAAGTCCTGCTTGATCGAGTTCTCGGCTACCTTGAAAATCAGCCGCTCGCACTCGTCGACGATCTCGTCGACCGGCTTATCCTCGGTGTAACCTAGCTCGGTGATCGTACTGGCCGCCGTAATGATACGGCGCAGGATCGCCTTCTCGTGGACGATCTCGGCGTAGTGGGCAGCGTGGGCGGCCGTCGGCACCTTGCTCGTGAGTGTCGCGAGCACGCTCGCGCCACCAATGCTTTTCAGCTGCTTGGCCCGTTCAAGTTCATCGGTGAGCGTGACGACGTCAAGGGGCATCCGCTTCTCATACAAGGCAATGCAGGCCGAGTAGATCGCCTGGTGATCCGGCCGGTAAAAGTCATCAACTTGGAGAATGTCAGCCACGCGGATGATCGCCTCGTTGTCGAGGAGAATGGCACCGAGGACCGATTCCTCGGCCTCGATCGCCTGCGGCGGCAGCCGGAAAGCGCCCGCGTGCGGGGCAGGTGCGTCCGTAAACCGGCGTGGTTTTTGCGTGGTTGCCGTGGCCATTAGGCTGCCCCTACTTCAAACACCTCGCGGATGTCCTGTTCGACCGCTGCCACCGTACGGACTGCTTGCGTTGCCACCTCGGCCACGGGTGCGGGAGGAGCTGGCGGCGGCGTGCCAGCATCAGCCAGCTCGCACCGGATCGTACCGGCAATGCCGAACCCGCCGAGGATCTCCAAGAGCATCGTCGCGTTCTTCCGATCGGCAATCCGATCAGCGTAGAAGGTGAATGGTACGCCGATTACCACCTCGTTCTCCGCCACTGCCTTCAGACTCGACGCCTTGAGGAGTGCAGCCAACGAGGCGTTCTTCCCCTGCATCTGAGTGACGGACTGTTTCCAGATGTCATTCAAATCAGCTGCGGGATCAAGGCTGGCAACCGGTGTTGGTGGAGCGACTTGGGGAGCAGGAGCTGCTGGTAACGGTTCGGCTGACACTTGGGGAGCTGGCGACGGCTCCAAACCTGGCTGTACCGGAACAATAGGAGGCGTGTCAGCCACGCGATCCGCGCGAGAATCTGAGGGTCGGAGCCCGGATTGCGTGGCTGGACGCGCAGTAGTAGGTTCCATAGTTGTGACAACACTTATCTCAGGCAGCAACGCCAGCTCAACCGGCAAGTACGGTACCGGCGTCCACTTGAGCTGCTGCTTGGCCATGAGCAGCGCCTCAATTCGGCCCGTCAGTTGTTCGAGTGAGGGATTCAGGGCAGCGACAGGCGCCAGCAGCGACGAGACTTCAGCAATCCCGAACCGCTGCCAGATCAGTTGGCGCAGCAGGAGAATGAGGTCGTTCATGAGTGTCCCGACGTCGTACCCCCGCTCCTCAAATTGCGCGAGCGAGGCGTGGAGCTTCGCCGGTTCGCCCGCAAGACTGGCACGCAACACCTCACAGAGCTCGGCTTCCGGGGCGATACCGAGCGCCTGACGAACCGCCTCGACGGTGACCGGGACGGTGCCGGCCGCCTGGAGCTGGCCGAGGAGCGAGAGGGCGTCGCGCAAGCCGCCGTCAGCATGGAGCGCCACGAGTCCAATCGCTTCATCATCAATCGCCAACTGTTCCTCACCCGCAACCCAGGCAAGGTGACGCCGGATGTCGGCGATACTGGCCCGCTTGAACTCGAAGTGCTGGACGCGCGAAATGATCGTATCCGGTACCCGATGCAG
>CAYZPG010000054.1:0-2397 GCA_964480605.1 uncultured Candidatus Saccharibacteria bacterium
CTACATTCGCGCTAATTCGGTCACGAGTGTCTTGGTTGGCTACCCATGTATACAGTCGCGCTGATTGCTTCCATAAAGATTGCTCTATTGGTACTGACGGTTTCCATTCCAGATGAACGCCCTTGGAAAGATGAAAGAGGAAGCTGTCGATATCTTGGTCAATCTGCGGATCGACAACAGTGGAGCGGATGAAGATCCTTAGTAACTCACTACTGGAAAGGCGTAGAAGCGAGTTGGATGGAATCCAGACCTCGAGTCGCCCTCGATCTTCCTGGTTGGGTTTTGTAATTGGTGAGGATAAGATATAGGAAACGAACAATGATAGGTAATCGTGTAGGAATGCACGATGATTGTATCGTTGTGCCACAAATTCCGGATTCAATGTTGCTGGTTGAGTAATGCTACCGAGTTGTATTGCAGCAACCCGGTGCAATAATTGGTCGATGGCCGCTGCCAGGTCATCGCGGATATACGTAGTTTCATTCGCAATTGCTTTTGAGGCGACAAGGCGAGCTTGTAGAAGTGATGAGTAGCCGATAAGTCGGTCAATATCCTTGGGAATTGGTGGAACGTTTGGCGTAGTCTGGCCGGAAATAATCCGGAGGGCTTCCCGAAGCGAGATAAATGCTTGGGGTATGAGCGGAAATTGATTTGTGTCACTCAGCTCTGTAAGCATTGGTTGCAAGTGCGTGGCCGACACGAGCTCGAAAACAACTTCCTTATTATCAAGAACTTTGTCGAGCGATGAAAGTGTGAGCTCTTCGTTTGTAGTCATAGCTTATTTGATGATCCGATCAAGCAAGGCATCTTTGTCTTTAGCATCGAGCGCTGTTTGGGTATCCAGCTGATGTTGTAGCTGGTTGCGACGTTCAATTTTTGCAGCTGCAATTGCTGCGTCGAGCGCATCCTTTGCTGTGGCACCGGCGGTTGCGGCGACTGCGTCAACGGCTACCTGTGTTGCCGCCGCCTCTCTGGCAGCTACTATTGCAGCTGCTTCTGTTGCACGTAGACGCGCCTCATCCGGGGTTCCTACCGCCGCCGCAGCAGCTCTTGCCGCCGCCGCTTCCGCATCGCGAGCCTTGCGTACTTCGTTAGCAACCGCAGTAGCGACCGAGGCTGGCGTGGCGCCAGCTGCAGCAGCAGCTTTTTGTGCGGCACTTCCAGTTTTTGTTTCTCGGAGTCCGCCGATCGCAAACGAACTGATGCCCTTCATTGCCTGATCATCATCGATCATATCCTTCACAACAGCTCCCTCTCGCGCCTGCTGTAACCAGGCCTGACTGAATCCACTGCCGTCTTTCGCAACCCAATCATCCGGATTTGCAGTTCTAGCGAAGACACGAGCATCGCCACCGAGATTGCCAGAAGCACTCCCCTCAATAGCTGGAGTGTTGCGGATGTTGCCATCTTTGTCGTATACCTCGGCATCGTGCGCATAGCCGTTCGCCTTGGCAACTTTCGCCTGACGTTGAGCATAGCGTTTTGCATGACGGTTCTGGCTCGTTGTTTCGCCAACATGGCTTCCGCCGAGCATATGGTTTTTTAAGAGTGCGCGATTACGACTGGTGTTAAGTAGCTTGCCGGATGCATCTTTGTCGTACTCTTTGGTGTCGTACTTCGACATGAAGGTAGTATCATTGAGCAGGCCTTCGTAGACTTTGTGAGTGCGTTTGTTTTTCGAGATTTTATTGTCGACCGCAATTTGTTCTGCGAGTGTTTTTGCGTTCTTCCTTGCCTCCACGAGTTCGGCGTCGGTCATGTTGTCGTCTAATAACTTTTCTTTTTCTGCAACTTCCGAATCAAAGAGGGCATCAGCCTGGTGATACTCGCCTGTAATTGCCGCCAGACTTTCCTCTGCCGCAGCAGTTTGACGTGCCTCTTCCTTTTTCTGTCGTGTTTCGTATCGGTTTTTTATCCGAGAGGAGATTTTTGGCAGTCCAGACAGGCCTGTACCAAGTGCGCCAAGGCCTGTCGCAAGACGACCGTACCCACTCTTTTGGAGTGCATCGGCTCCCGCGGTGGCTAATTTACCAGCTTGGGCAGACGTGCTTCCGGCAGCACCTAGGCCAAGGTTGAGGCCTCGGCGACCATACCTGTTGATCGCAGCAGTAATGGTTCCACCGGCGCGAAATGGAACGATGAGGGCATAAACCATAGCGATACTGGCCACAAGAAACGGAATGAGGGTGCCGTCACCAGGCCTTGCAACAAGCACAAAGCCTGCGAGCGCAAGTATGAAATACGCGACCGGCTTCATGAAGATCCAGGTACTAAATGATTTCCACCACATATCGAAGTATTTTCGTAAGCCCGGAAGGCCAATGCAGAGGAAGGCTAGGGGCGAGACTATGAATAAGAACTGAATGACGTAGTAGCGCGCTAAGAAAATAATGTATA
>CAYZPG010000055.1:0-2342 GCA_964480605.1 uncultured Candidatus Saccharibacteria bacterium
AAGCACATCCCCCTGTCCGTGACAGTGGAACACTCTTGGAAGAGTTGGGGGGATTTAACTGAGGGGGAGCCATCGGATGGCGGAAAAACCGGAAAGCTTGTTCAAGCACCGAGTGAGGAAGTTTCTCAAAACACTGGACCGATGTTGGTTTGTCAAAGTGGACCAAATGTCACTTCATGGCACCCCGGACTTCCTTATCTGTCTGGACAGATGGTTTGTGGCCATCGAATTGAAGTCCTCGCTGGAGGAAGTCGAGAAGGCAAAAAAGAGTAGGACGCTTCAGGTGTACACCCTGGATCTGATTTCAAAGGCAGGGGGACTTGCCTTGATGGTGAGCCCGGAGAAATGGAAGGAAGCTGAGAAACTGCTTTCTGATATGAGCAAACGTGTTATTTAAGCAACAAAAGATGGAGAATGTTAATGATTAAATATACGCCTGGGCCTTGGCAATTCTACACAGACTGGGAAACCAAAACCCCGATCGCAGTTGTGTCAAACGCTGAGCAACCGAAAGACCGCCGTACAATTGTGAGAGTTGATCGCCCAAGCGTTGGAAAATGGGATGACGAAATAATCAACGGAAACGCAAAGCTAATTCGCGCCGCCCCAGACCTGCTGCACGCACTCGAAAACTTAGTGACACTCAAGGATTACAAAGACGAAATGGGCAAAGATGAAAGCTACGAAAAATTGAAGGTAGTTGCCTGGGATAAGGCCAGAGCCGCTCTCAAAAGAGTGCATGAACCATACAAACCGTAGTGAATCGTTGAACGATAGATTGGTTATGAAGAATGAAAACTTTTGAAGAAATTACTAAATTCGTCAACTCTCTTCCAAACCCACCAAGGACTGGCAAACAAGGTCGGCCAACTATTCCATGGCAGAAAAGGTTTTGGAGAAAAGTAAAAAAACAAGGCGACCATTGGTTGTTTGTTGCATCGAGAGGACAGCGAATAAGAACCCGTCTTCACGGAGTATCTGATTCTCCTAGGCAAGCGATTTTCGATCTTTGCGGGCTAAAATCCATAGCCCACTACGTGACCAGTAAATGTGTTTATAAAAACTGTGTAAACCCATCCCACCTTGAAGCGTCCTCAGACCCAGAACGTAATGCGGAGATAGCGCGACGATGGAAGAAGCACCTTGATAACCTAGAGTCAATGGTGGGACTTGCCAAAGAATTTGGGATCACTAAGCAGCGTGTTGAGCAGATTGTACGTGATGCTGGCTTGCCGTATAAACAGAACAAAACGTAGGTTTAGTGGAATGAACAAAAAGGAGAAAAAATGATCGAACTCAGTTACGCGCAGATGAAACAAAACCCGGCCTTTGGCTCCGCCCTTCTGAAGCTGAAGCGCTGCGAAACCTTCGGCCCGAAGGTCGCCTACACCATGGGCAAGATCTTGAAGAAGATCGAATCCGAATGGAAAACTGCGGATGAACTCCAGATGAAAATCTGGGACAAGTACTGCAAGAAAGAGAACGGGCGCTTTGTTGAAGAAGGCGGGCGGCTTGCACTCAAGGAAGATGCCGACACCGCGGCTTTTGAAAAGGAAATGAAAGAGTTCTGGACCATCGGCTTTACAATCGAATGGAACAAACTTACACTGGATGATCTTGAGGGGGTGAAAAACCCTGGCCTGACGCCTGATGAAATCTCGGCATTGGAGCCGATGATTCATCACCTTGAGATGGTTAAACTGTAAAGGAATACACAATGGCCAAGTCGAAAAAGACGGTCAAAAAGACCGCCAAGCCTAAGAAGAAATGCTAAGATAGTTCTTGAAGAACTCCTATAGCGAATCGAACAAGGGGTCAGAAGCCTAAAAACTTCTGGCCCCTTTTTTTAGTCCTCTTCTTCCATGGCCATTTCATTGGCCTTGGCTTTCAGATCCGCAATTGATTTTGGCTTCTGCTTGCCTTCGCGGAGAGCCTTCACCGCCGCCATGAGTTCGGCATCAGCGCGGATTTCATCAGCCATGTCGAGAATTTCCATGGCATCTTCAGGAGACATTTCCCCCTCGGCTTCCATTTCCATTTCACCGCCAGAAGGCATTTCCATTTCTTTTTCCATCTTCATTTTCATGTCTATTCCTCTTCAGATTTGTTCTTGAGATATTGCTGTAAAAGCAAAGCGGGTTCTGCGCGTTTGGCCGCTTCGGGGGTTGTCTGTTGCAGGTATTTTGCCGCTTTGATGTAGGCTTTGATGGCTTTTGGCCCCCCAGCCACGGCTCCCAAAGCTCCTCCCGCAGCAGCCCCCAAGAAAGGAGATTGCCCTGTGAGTTTTGCCGCTCCACCACCAATAAGTGCCCCAGCAGCCCCACCACCAGCAGTCCTGCTTG
>CAYZPG010000056.1:0-2281 GCA_964480605.1 uncultured Candidatus Saccharibacteria bacterium
TCGACGATCTACAAGCTCTTTCTGAACGATGTCCAGCGGATGTACCTCACCGAGGTGAACGGCGATGTCGAGGGCGATGCCTCGTTTCCGGATTTCGACAAAACTGCCTGGTCTGAAACCTCACGCGAACACCATCCCGCCGATGAGCGCCATGCCTACCCATTCGACTTCGTTGTGTACGACCGGCATTGACGACTACTCTCCACAGGTCTAGGATGTAACCTTATCTTGGCGTGTTCGGGGACGCCAAGAAAATCAGTTGAAAGGTTAAGTGTGACAAGACAAGCAATTTACACTTGCTTATCAGTCATCGCTTTTCTCCTGGTAGCATGCGCAGCGCTGCCCGGGAAAGACCACCCTGCCGCGAGACAAACGCGGTTTCAATATCCCAGCCTGTACCCTACAACGTACGGGCCCTAGACTCGAAAGAGTAAGACCGCTACCTGGAGCGGTCTTTTTCCTGCTCACCGAAAGTGCTTGGAGAGAGTTGGGCCGCGCTGGTTATGGTAGTGCGACTTCAGGGTCACGCCGTACACCTTGTCGGCTGGTGCCATCAACCGCTCGTAGATCATCTTGCAGACCGGCTGACGGTGGCGCAGAATCGCGGTTTCATGGGGCAACACTTCCAACACGGCTGGCGCGCCTTTGACCGTCCCGTTCTTGCCATACCCCCAGCCTGGATCGAAGAAGCCGGCGTAGTGCGAACGGAACTCCCCGGCGGCAATGTCGTAGGCCATCATCTCCGCTGCGTACTCGAGCGGTACACGCACGTACTCATACGAGGGCAGAATGTAGAACTCGCCCTCTTTTAAGACAAGTTCGTGGTACTTGTTGCCTTGGATGGGGTAGAAGAAATCCTCGGTATTGTGACCGCCCACCTTCTGCAAATCCAACACTTCCATGGTGTGCTTCGCCTGGTAGGCGCTGATCTCGCGGTCCAAATCCGCGGTCAGCATGATGCCGTTGTCCGAAATCGCCTCGGCGTCACTCAAAAGATTGCCGTGCGGGTCGTACGTCAGCCCAACTTCCTTGTTTAAGAGCGCCAGCTCGAAGCTTGAGAGTTGGCCATTGGCACCACGGAAGAAGCGGACCTGCGTGACTGAATCGCCCGGCCGGATCCGTACCGGCCAACTCTTCGGACTAATGAGCGCGTACACCTTGCCCTTGTAACCCTTCGGGATCCGATCGAAGCGTGGGTAGGAATCAACCAACGTCCGCACCCACAGATTAATCCGCCCCGAACTGCTTTTTGGACTGACTAAGGCCGAGATCTCCTGGTCGAGCGCAAAGTGCTCCTTGAGCTCAATCACGTAGACCGAGCCAACGGTAAGTACTGCCGGCTTGTTCATTGTGAACGAGTACAGCTGGTACCGGTCAATCACACTTTCAATCGTCTCGCCAGCAATTGGCAAGAAGGTCGACTTCACGCACCACGCCCGCTCACCGAGCGTCAGGTCGTAACTGGCTGGCTTAATCTGCTCGTCGGGCACAGCCTTGCGACCCATCGTCAGCTGTCCAAGCCGAGAGATCTGCTGGATAAATTGACTGGGCAGGGCGCCGCTGGTGGTCATGCTGCCACCGCCCGCGCCGCAAGAATCCGTTCGAAGACGAGCTGCTCGATCTCTTGTGCGATGTCCTCAATTGATCGAATGGCAGTACCGGCTTCGCAATGAACCTGGTGCCAGTGATCATGCGAGGCACAGAGCAGCTGGTACTCACGAAGCACGTCACGCCGGTAGGCCTGGTTCTCATCGTACAAATCGCGGACAGCAGCCTTGCCAGCATTCCGCTTGGCAATGAGCTGGTCGGATAATTCGACTGGGAGCGACAAAAAAATCACGGCGTCTTCGCGCGGATTCTTCATAACCTCGTAGTCCAGCGTTTCCGCCCACACGCGAAAGGCCGCCCGCTCCGCTTCCGGCACCCGCACTGCTTGGTAGGCAATGTTGGAGATAACGTAGCGGCTGGCAATAACGAGGTCGTTCGCTGCCAACAACGCCTGCAGTTTTGGCTGCTGCTCGTACCGGTCGACCGCGTATGGGTAGCACGCCAGCTTCGGGTGACACACCGACAGGTCGCCAAACTCACCCGACTGGTAGGCGCGGATGACTGAACCGGAAAACGTCTGCTCGTAGGCTGGATACCGGATCGTTGCAGCCGAAATCCCACGCCGCTTCGCGGCCGCAAGTAGCTGGTCGGTCTGCGTATCTTTGCCCGAGCCGTCGGTGCCATCGAGCACAATGAACATCCCTCGCGTTTCCATGCACTGACTATGGCAACA
>CAYZPG010000057.1:0-2261 GCA_964480605.1 uncultured Candidatus Saccharibacteria bacterium
TCCGGGACTTGGATTCGAACCAAGATTGATGGCTTCAAAGGCCACTGTCCTGCCATTAGACGATCCCGGATTATGGATCTGATTAGGCTGATTCTACTTCTACCCCTGCCACCCACCTCTCCGGTGGGCCCGCCGATGAGGCGGGTTAGACGATCCCGGATTACGAAACGGAGTATACAGGTTTGGGGTAGCCGCTACCACTCTCCAACGAAGGAAATCTCGGTTTTGAGGCCGTAGCCTGTTTTTTCAAGCACTCTGTCGTGGGCGAGCTCAATGAGCGCTCGTACCTCGGCAGCCGTTGCGCCGCCAAGATTGATGAAGTAGTTGGCGTGCTTTTTTGAGATCTCCGCATTACCGATCCGTGTGCCCTTCAATCCCGCTTCATCAATCAACCGACCAGCTCCCACTCCCTCAATCTTCTGAAACACCGAACCACATGACGGGTACTCATCAAGTTGTGGCTGTTTCTCAATCCGCCACGCCATATTAGCGGCCATCTGCGTACGGATCTCGGCTTCCGGTTTCGGAGCAAGCCGGAACGTCGCTTCAAGAACGATGCTCGATTCGTGGTGGAGCGTGCTGTCGTCGTAGCCGAATTTGAAATAGTCGCGACCTACCGTCCGAACCTCTCCATGCGGATCAAGGATCTGAGCACTCTCCAAGATGTCGCCAATAAACAGCGTTGATTGGCGGTCGGGCGCCAGGAAATGTAAGTTCTGCCAGAGAGCACCGCCGACCGTACTAGGAATGCCGACGAAGTGCTCCAAACCAGACAGTCCATGGCGGGCGGCTTCCTCCAAAAGATCAGCGATCACTGCACCGCTGCCGGCAACGAGCCGGTTCCCATCCAACCGATAATTGGCGACCGTATTATGAATGACGAGGCCCCGGAACCCCTTGTCGCTCACCAGGATGTTCGCACCACAACCCAGTATGAAGAACGGGGTGGACGCTGCATTCGCTGCCTGTACTGCCGCGATAAGCTGGTCAGTGGTTGCCGGCTCAACAAAGTAGTCAGCCGGACCACCGATCTTATACGTCGTGTAGGGCGCCAGGGGTACGTTCGCACGAACACCTGGGAGCACCGCGATATCAGCCATTCAGACCTCGCACGGAATCCAGCCGCAAAAGGGACATGGCGAGGCCTGAAGTTCGATCATATTCCCGCAGTGACAGCACTGGACCATGATTGTAGTCTACCAAAACAACACTGACTCCATTGCTGGAGCCAGTGTTGTTCAAGATGCCTATAAGCCGGGTTCAGTCGAGGACAACTATCTATCTAAGCGTCCGGACCTGGGGACGTCACTGCGAGCCGCAGTTATGACGACGATCAGGCCCACCGGACTTGCACCACGAAGGAGTTTTGCACTGCCGTACCTTCCAGTACGACACTGTGAGCTCTTACCTCACCGCTTTTCACCCTTGCCTGTGCCCGCCTCGTCGGCGGGCCATCGGCGGTATGGTCTCTGTGCCACTATCCCTGGCCTCACGGCCGCCCTGCTTACACAGGGTACGCTGCTCTTCGGTGCCCGGACTTTCCTCTCAATCTGTAAAGATCAAGCAGCTGCCACAGCATCTTGAAGGCACGATGGTACCGTATATCTGATGCCAGGTCAATCAGGAAGGAAGTTGTTCGGGAGTGCCAGGCACCTGCTGATCTGGTGCAATACTGGGTTGCGAACTACTTGGCGTCGAAGTTGCGCCGCCTGGCGTAGTGTTCGTTGACCTCCCTGGCACAGGTAGCGACTCGATCGTGCTGACAATCACCGGCACGAGAATGATCAGGATGATGCCGGTGACCGCAGCCAGCAGCCACGCCTTCGCCTCGTCGATTCGGGACGACTGACCGAACGAGGTAATATACAGGTATCCAGCATAAATCACGGCCAAGAAGGCGAGCAGGGCGATAATGCGGACCGCAATCGGGTAGATGTGCTGTAAGTTTTGCTGCAACGTGCAATCGGGGTCAATCAGGCCAGTGCATTGATCTGCTGCTCCAGTTACTGCCTCTGCGGTAACTCGTGCAGCATTGTTCTGTGCCACAACCGAACCACCGAGCAGCAACCAGCAAACCGTCAGCGCTACGAGCATGTACCGCATAGTCCCTCCGTCTTGCCTCGTACTATACCGCGGTTCGGGCAGGGGTGCGAGCGGTTCGAGGCTTCGCCGCCGCTTTTGGACGTTGAAGCGTGTGTTTTTCTAAGGTATCGGCCAGGTACTTCGCCGTTAGGGAGCCCGGCTGTGTTGCCACGTGCTCC
>CAYZPG010000058.1:0-2260 GCA_964480605.1 uncultured Candidatus Saccharibacteria bacterium
CCTCACGGGCAGCAAAACCCAGCTCCTCAAGGTCATCAATCGCCTGCGACGCTGCACTGGTCGACATATGGAACTGCTCGGCTAGCTCTTTCGGCTGAACCGCACCAACCCGCGAAATCACGAAGAGCAGCCCAAGTTGGGTACGCGACAATGCCGTCGCTGATTCACCCTGGAAGAGCTGGCACATGGCAAACCGCCCGAAGGTAGTCAGGTCATTAAGGAGATCAGCAACGATGGCAGTCCGCTTGTCTGTCATAGCTAAGAGACTTAGTATCTAAGTTACTTAGCCATCTGTCAAGCATTCTGGTAGTATGTACACATGGACAACAATCAGTCTCCAGTAACCACTGTGAATGGAACGATCGCCCAACTCCTTCGACCGATCGAGTTCTACCAGCGATGGCAATATAAAAACACTGCCCTCCTGCTCGTCAGCCTAGCGGTCTTTATCGCACTCTCAGGATATCCTGCTGTTGCAGATTTCTTCGCAATCCTGGGCAGCATTGGATATGTTGGGGCCTTTCTTGCCGGCCTACTGTCGGTCTCTATCTTCACCGTCGCACCAGCTGCGATCATCATTTTCGATGTCGCCCAAACGCTCGACCCACTCCTTGTTGCACTTGTGGCGGCAGTCGGCGCCGCACTTGGAGACTACCTCGTGCTTCGAGTAGTTTCAGTGACCATTTTTGAGGAGCTGGAGCCGCTCTTCCGATTCTTTGGTGGACCGCTCGTCAAAGCGCTCTTCCACTCCCCGTACTTTCAATGGCTGATGCCGTTTATTGGGGCGTTCATTATTGCAGCACCAGTCCTGCCCGACGAACTTGGCGTGAGCATTCTCGGACTCGCCAAGCTCCCTCGTTGGCGGTTCTTTCTCATTGCCTTCCTGCTCAACGCGCTTGGAATTTTTGTCATTGTCGCAGCTGCCGCCCGATAGCTGGCAGCGGAAAGGAATGCACATGAATACGTACGATACCCTTGCTTCCAGCGAGGCAGTAGAGATCGCCAGCAAGGCACTGGCTGAGCACGGTTTCAAGCCTGAACGCCTCGCTACGAAGGAAGCGGCACTCAAGCGCATTATCGAACTCATCCCGGCTGGCGCCTCGGTTATGAACGGATCATCGACAACACTCAAGCAGATCGGCTACATTGAGCTATTGAAAAGCGGCAAGCACCCATGGAATGATCTGCACCGCGAAATCCTCGCCGAGCAGAATCCAGAGAGGCAAGGCGTCTTGCGCCGCGAGTCCGTACTGTCTGACTACTATCTTGGCAGCGTCCATGCTGTGAGTCAGACCGGCGAGCTCGTGATTGCCTCCAACACCGGCAGCCAACTCCCCCATCTTGCCTTCACGTCGCCGAACAGCATTCTCGTCGTCAGTACCATGAAAATTACACAGGATCTGCCATCGGCGCTTGAGCGACTTCGCGAGCACGTCTTCCCGCTCGAGGATCAGCGCATGAAGGACGAGGGTATGGGTGGTAGCGCCATTTCAAAAATCCTCATACTCCAACGCGAGCAGGCCTTTCTGGGCCGCAACGTCCATATCCTGTTCGTCGATGAAAAGCTAGGCTTTTAAGACACTAGCTCGAAAGGAACACCGTGAACGAGAAAAACAACCAGCGGCTCTACAAGATGAGCTTCGGCAGTATCTACGCGCTCTACGTCCAAAAAGTAGAGCGAAAGGGTCGGACGCGGGCCGAGCTCGACGAGGTGCTACACTGGCTGACCGGCTATGACGACAAGGGTCTACAGCGGGTCATAGACGATGGCACAGACCTGCAAACATTTATTGATACTGCGCCACAACTCAACCCCTCACGCTCATTGATCACCGGGGTAATTTGCGGCGTCCGGCTCGAGGAGATCAAGGATCCTTTGATGAAGGAAATCCGCTATATGGACAAACTAGTCGACGAGTTGGCGAAGGGACGGCCGATGGAGAAGATTCTCCGTAGCTAACACGAGTTTCGCTTATTTGTCGCTCAGATACTTGCCGGCAAGACTCAAGGCGAATGACGGCAAAATAATAAAGATAGTACTGAAAAACAGTTTGTCGAGCAGCGAGTTACCATCGCCCTCATCGAAGCCAACTACGACTCTCATCAAGCCGAGAATACCGAACGCGATTGATGCGCCGATAAATACCTTAGTAGCCGTGCGTTGCATATCTTTCATAGGGGGCCTTACGTACATGTTTTGTTGGTTCCGGGACTTGGATTCGAACCAAGATTGATGGCTTCAAAGGCCACTGTCCTGCCA
>CAYZPG010000059.1:0-2100 GCA_964480605.1 uncultured Candidatus Saccharibacteria bacterium
CTGAATGATATCAGGATGGCTCTTTGAAAAATTGCAAACGCACTTTGTGCGTTTTTCATTTTGAAAGAGGAGGGTAAAGACGTGATCAAAAGAATGATCATCGTTGTTTTAGTTATGGGAGCAATGTTCGCGGCTCAGGCAGAAGCTCAGGCCATATTTGGTGGCGGCGCGGTCTCGATCGGTATTCGGGAAGACGAGGTGCATGCCGGCATTCAAAACTTCACCTCGGAGGTGTACGTCTCCGACAACGACCAGCGGCCGGTCAATATGGAACCAGCATACCTTCAGGAATCGAATGAGGAGCGCCTTGCGCTTCCCAACCACATTCCGAAGTACCCGAATGAGAAAGTTTGGTTTTTGATCAAGAGCTCCTTGATTGGGGCTCAGGACATCAAGTCCATCGAACTTTCCTTCAAGACTGACAATAAGGCTTCGCAGCCCGTAGTCATTCAGGGTGAGCTGTGTGGCAACCAAGCCGACTTCTGGATCGATATGTCCCAGTTCAAAGCTGGTTCATACCCGATGGAGGTGAAGGTGGTTCATATGGGCGGCCAGGTGACCTACCAAGTACTTTTTTTCCTCATTAGATCACGAAAGGAAGTTACGGATAACAGGGTGTACTACTTAACCGTGTACAACCCCGAACGTCCGTATAAACCCTCCGAGATCGAATTGGCGCCACTCATGAAAGGCTTTGAAGCTGGCAATAGTTTCGACGCCTTCTATCAGGCTACAAACACGACGATGACGATCGTACGGGCTCCATCGCCAACGGTTGCGTCTGCTAATGCGCTAGACCAGCTTAACGACAAAGCGACGGTCCGGGTGAATGTCTTTGCGGACCGTAATCGGACCATGCCTGGTTCGGGTACATTCCGCTTGGTCGCTGAAGACGGCTCGTATCAAAGCGAGTACCAGTCAGGATCTACACTACAATTTGTGGTGCCGAGCGGTAGGCGCTACCAACTTCGTTCCAAGAGGGGAAAGCAGTGGAAGCTTTACAACGCCACGAACCCTATCTCGGTATCTGCTGTGCAGATTACCGAGGTAATTATTCAGAGAAGGGGGTCAAGGTAACGTGAGAAAGTTACTTTACACACTGCTCTTACTATTGCTATCGGCCGGTAGCCTCTACGCGACCGTTGGTACGACGGTTTGTCGATTAGGCGTAGCCCCGCTGTTGGGGCCATGCTATCGCATCGAAGAGCTGATGAGACTCTCCGTGCAGCATAAACAGGTGCTGCATATTGCTGTACGGCAGGCGGGACATAGTCCGGCTGTAGCTGATCAAGTGGTGCAGATGCTCTGTTTAGGTCAGGCCAAGAGCATCGTCCTTCCCGACGGCGCATCCTTGGCAACGATGGCCTGGTACGGTGTCGACTCAAGCGGAAGTTGCGGTGTCCACACGCTGTGGAATCCGCGTCTTGCTCTTGGTGCCCCGGTGCCCTGCTGGGAGATCAGGGTGATTGTTAATACAAAAACGATCATCTTCGTTCTTCCGAAGAGGTGTGGCAATTTGGCAAGAATCGGCGTTGTGCAACGCATCACCGTGATTGAGGAACTGCCCCCGCCTATTATCATCGTCACACCTCCACCCGTTCTGTTTGTTGCCAAGGGGGCTAAACAGCATGGCAATGAGGTGGGTTCGAGGATTTTCCTCGGCGCAACTCAGTCGTCGGCCGAGATTCGGTTTTATCCGAAGCCCGGCGATGTGAACATCAACGGCGTTTCAAGTGCGAGCTCTAGCAGCTCTGCTTCCAGTGCCAGCAACTCACAAAATACAAATATCAACCAAAACAACAATTCTGCGATTTCACAATCGCAGAACGTGGTTCCGGTGAATGTGGTCGTTAACACCGGTCCGGGGAACGCGAACGGCACAGCAACTGGCACTGGCACACAAGATGCCGGGGCTAATCAACAAAATAATCCGTGAAAAGGAGGGTGGCCAATGCTCGTCATTGGCCGCTTTTTCCTCGTTCCAAATATATTTGGTGCGGGGAATAGAGTTCGCAAGGAAGGGCGGCCGATGTCGATGCGGCCAGATAGTGCAATCAGAAAGTGGGTGAATCAACTATGCAAAAAAATCTTATGGCATTG
>CAYZPG010000060.1:0-2023 GCA_964480605.1 uncultured Candidatus Saccharibacteria bacterium
CGCTCTCGGTAAGTCAAACCCAGTTCTGCACCTACACGATTACCGCTGCCACCAATGGAACCAATGGCTACACCATTTCGTACTTACCAGCCGCAACCTTAACCAGTGCTGCCTCAGACACGATTAGCCACTTGTCGTCGCAAACAGCTTCTGTGCTCGGTACGGAGCAATTTGGTTTTAACCTCCGGGCCAATACGGCTGCTGGTTCAAACACAGCTGTCGACTTTGGTGCGGATCCGTCTGGTGGCCTTGGTACTGTCGCTGCCACCTACAACACCACGAACCAATTCAAGTTCAATACTGCTGGTGACACGATTGCCTCGACGACTGGTCCCTCCGTGAACACCATCTTCACCGTTGGGACGATTGCCAATATTGCCAGCAACACCGAAGCCGGTGCCTACACCACCACCCTCACCTACAACGTGGTGAGTGGGTACTAGTTCACTCCCCGGCCTTTCTGTCAGACGGCCGTTCTGTTAGCGTCTGGATATGAGCCACCGCCAATCTTGGAATCTCAAGTTGCTCTACACGGGCAACGACGATCCGCAGATTGAGAAGGATCTGAAGCGGATTGAACGAGCGTGCGCGAGCTTTGAGGGGAAGTACAAGAACGTGGCGTTCACCGCGACGCCGACGGCACTCGCCGAGGCACTGGAGGATCGAGAGGCCCTGAGTGAGGCAATCGATGGCCGGAAGCCATGGTGGTACTTCGCGCTACAGTCGGATCTCGACTCGAACAACACCGACGTCAGTGCACGTGCGACGAAGTACGAACAGCGGATTACCGAGGCGCTGAACCGGGTCACGTTTTTCGATTTAGAGGTGGCGAAGATTACGGCGGTTGACCAGTCAAGATTCTTAGCGCACAAGGCGCTCGCACCGTACCGGTATGCACTTGAGCGGGTGTTTCAGGCGGCTCGGTACAATCTGACCGAGCGCGAGGAGCAGCTTGAGAACTTGCTGTCGCAAACCAGTTACTCGATGTGGATCGAGGCGCAGGAGCGACTGCTCAACCAACAGGTGGTGAAACACGGGAAGAAACAGCTGCCGATCGTGCAGGCAATTACCGAGCTTCCGGATTTGCCGAAAGGTCCGCGTCGGAAGTTGCACACCCAGATCATTCGTAGCCTGCAATCGATCAGCCATTTTGCAGAGGCTGAGTTGAACGCGGTCTACACTTTCAAGAAAGTGATCGATGTCCGGCGGGGGTTTCAAGAGCCATACAGCAGCACGATCCTTGGGTACGAGAACGACGAACGTTCCATTCAGCGGTTCGTCGCGCTGGTGACGAAGCGGTTTCCTATTGCTCATCGGTTCTATGCGCTGCACGCCAAGCTTCACGGGGAACGGGTCGCCTACTTGGCCGACCGTGCCTCGACGATTGGAACGATTACGACCACCTTTGACTTTGCTACCTCAGTCGAGATCCTGCGCTCCGTCCTCGCGCGAGTCGATGAGGACTACGTGGCTATCTTCGACAGGTTCCTCGCCAACGGCCAGATCGATGTTGCGCCCAGGAAGGGCAAGCGTGGTGGCGCCTACTGCTGGGGCATGGGCCAGCTGCCAACGTTCGTACTCCTCAATCATGTGAATGACGTCCGTTCGCTGGAAACGCTGGCGCACGAGATGGGCCATGCAATCCACACCGAGCTGTCGAAGGCGCAGCCACCCCGGTACCGCAAGTACTCCACGGCTACAGCCGAGGTTGCGAGTACCTTCTTCGAACAGCTGGTCGCCGACGAGATTGAGCGGCGGCTGCCCAAGGAAGAGCAGAGGATCTTGCTCCACAACCGGCTGATGGGCGATGTCAGTACGATCTTCCGTCAGATTGCCTGCTTCAACTTCGAGCATGAGCTCCACAGTGCGATCCGTGCCGAGGGCCAGGTGTCAAAAGACGTCATGGCGGGCTTGATGGCGAAGCACCTTCGCTCCTACCTCGGAAAAGCCATCCGTGTCACGGAGGATGACGGCTACTACTTCATCTATTGGTCCCACATCCGGCGGTTTTTCTACGTCTATA
>CAYZPG010000061.1:0-2003 GCA_964480605.1 uncultured Candidatus Saccharibacteria bacterium
ATCCGATCTCAAATCCTTATTCCAACTGTGATTGAGAAGTCGCAGTTTGGTGAACGGGCGTACGACATTTACTCGCGGCTCTTGAAGGAGCGGATCATCTTCATTAGTGGTCCGATCGAGGACCACATGGCCAACCTCATCGTAGCGCAGCTCCTCTTCCTGGAGAGCGAGGATCGCAGCCGCGATATCCAGCTCTACATCAACTCGCCGGGCGGTTCGGTAACGGCTGGCCTCGCCATCTACGACACGATGGAGTACATCAAGCCCGATGTCTCAACGATCTGCGTTGGCATGGCTGCCTCGATGGGCGCCTTCTTGCTCGCTGGCGGCAAGAGTGGCAAGCGATTCGCCCTGCCGAATGCCAAGGTAATGATCCACCAGGTGTTGGGCGGTGCCCAGGGCCAGGCGACGGATATCCAAATCCAGGCCGAGGAGATTCTGCGCGTCAAGGACACGATGAACGAGATTTTGGCCAAGAAGACCGGCCAGACGAAGCAGAAAATCCAAGAGGATACCGAGCGTGACAAGTACCTCACGGCCGCGCAGGCCAAGGCGTACGGCCTGATCGACGACGTGATCGCCAGCCAACCGGACGAGAAGAAGTAGGCTGACCAATCTGTGGTATACCGCACGCGTGGCACTTGCCACGCGTGCTTCGTTGTGGTCTACTACCAAGTCGCTCTGCCCAGCAGAGTCGAACATTTCAAACTTGGAGGTGGTCAGTTTTGAAGCAATGTTTCACGGATACAGTTTTGACGCATTACGCAACCTGCAGAATTGGTGTGTATGCGCCGCTTGGTATCGAGACGCTGTCGCAGGAGCGGCAAGTGCAAATCGAACAGCATTGCAGGGAGTGCGCATCCTGCGACCAACGGCTCAAGGTGCTACAGGTGAAGGCTCGAGAGAGCGCGCCCGGCATCATGGCGAGGATCATCAAAGACCGGCAACCATCGGTTGTCAATCTTATTCCGACCAAGCAGCAGTTGGAGCAGCGTCGTGCCAGCTCGCACTAAGCACGTCAGACGACGCAATGGCATTCGCCTCATCATTTTCGACTTTGGCAAGACCCTCTTCGACGGTGACCAACCACTGCCTGATGTGCAGGACGTTCTTGCCTACCTAGCCAAGAAAGAGTACTGGCTGCGCATCGCCTCGATTTTGGGTGATGACAATGCTACTGCAGATGACCGGATGGCGCTGCTGCGGAGTCATGACCTACTGCGGTACTTCGAGCAGTGTCGGTTTCTACGGGCGAGGCAGAAGTTCGAAATGCTGTACGACATGGCCGGCAAAGTTGAACCGCAGCACATTGCCGTAATAGACGACCGGGCGGCCGACGGCAGGGCACTCCACTGGGGCTACTTGCATGGCGCACTGACTATCTGGCTTCGGCGCGGCCAGTTCGCGAACGAATTGCCACCGCCGGAACGCACGCCAACCTACACGATCAGCACTCTTCGGGAGCTGATCGATAGACAAATCTTGTAACGGAGGAAAACACAGATGAACGTAGGTACGGACCAATGTCCAGGTGAAAAGAAACTTCGCGACTTTGCCACGAGGCATATTCCGGGCTACCGGCCGATCGCGAATCTATCTCAAGATGACCACCGTCACATCGACAAGCACGTGGCCAAATGTCGGACGTGTTTCTTCTTTGCTCACGACTTTTCCCAGGAGTTTGAGCAGGCGGAACTGGTGCAATGCAACGACGGCTACCGTCGGCTTGTACCGGTCCCGGAGCGGTATCGAAACCGCGTTCTCTTGCCGAGCTAGAAGGAGGGAGCGACATTGTACACGCTATTTTGCGGCGCCTGGTGTGCCTATCTGCTCATTCGGCGCGCCGTCAATGCAGATAAAAGTACGCTTGAGCGCAAGCTTGCTGAGTTCCTCGCACTCTTCGACGAGGACGAACAGCTGTTTCCCTATCGGGAAATTGCGCTGCTCTTTCACGAGGCCAGTCGCCAGCAGGCGGACGGCTACTACCACCCACGACTTGCCAA
>CAYZPG010000062.1:0-1871 GCA_964480605.1 uncultured Candidatus Saccharibacteria bacterium
TCGTTGCCATTGATCATCGATCCCGTACTCATCTACTCGACCTACTTGGGTGGCACGGGAAGCGAAGAGGCGTACAATATCGTCGTTGATGCATCGGGCAACGCCTACATCGCTGGAATTACGACATCGACTGACTTCCCAACCAGCTCACCGTATCAGGCCGCGAGCGGTGGCGGCACAGATCTATTTGTTGCGAAGCTCAATCCCGCTGGTTCGGCGCTGGTCTACTCGACCTACTTGGGTGGGAGTGGAACGGAGGCGAACGGCAGAGTGGCGGTTGACCTTAGTGGTAACGCCTACATTACGGGCGGTACCACCTCAACTAACTTCCCAACCAGCGCAGCATTCCAGGGGAGTATGGCAGGCGTTGAGGATGCCTTCGTTACAAAACTCAATGCCGCTGGTTCGGCGCTGGTCTACTCGACGTACCTCGGAGGAACGGCGCTCGACCGAGGCGGTGCAATCCAGGTTGATAGTAGTGGTAACGCGTACGTTGCCGGGAACGCCCGCTCGACGAACTTTCCAACATCGTCGCCATTCCAAGCGGCCAATGCTGGTGGCGTGGAGGGTGATGCCTTCTTGTCGAAGTTCAATGCGGCCGGTTCTGCTTTGACGTACTCAACGTATCTCGGAGGAAGTGGTTCCGACGTCTTGAATGCGTCCGCGATCTATTCGGATGGTAGTTTGATCCTCTCCGGCTACACGCAGTCGACCGACTTCCCAACCTCCTCTCCGTTCCAGGCTGCTCATGCTGGTGGAACGCGGGATGCCTTCCTGGCCAAGTTCAACGCTGCCGGTTCAGCACTCGATTTCTCGACCTATCTTGGCGGGAGCGGTGATGACCGTGGCGGCGAGGTCGCGTTCGACACGAGCGGTAATGTCTACAACACGGGTTTGGCCGTCTCCACAAACTTTCCGACGAGTAGCCCGTATCAGGCAGCCAATGCCGGCGGCCAAGACGCGTACGTGGCAAAATTCAACTCGACCGGTTCGACCCTGGTTTACTCAACGTATCTTGGCGGAAGTGGGAACGATCGAGGTGCTGGTATTGATGCTGATTCGTCCGGCAATACGTATACAACTGGCTTTACGAGTTCAACAGATTTTCCCGTTGCAGATGCGTACCAGAGCACGAACGGTGGTGGACAGGATGGCTACGTTACAAAGTTGAATGCTTCAGGGTCGACCCTTGTTTACTCAACGTACATAGGTGGTAGCGGAACGGAACTGCCATTCAGCCTGAATCTGGATTTAAGTAATACGGCCTATATTGCCGGCCTCACAAGCTCATCTAACTTCCCAACCTTTGCACCATTTCAGGCAGCGAACGCCGGGGGTGCGCAAGATGTCTTCATGACGAAGATTTCCGAACACTCCGTTGTTCTCTCCGCCCAGGTGAATCCCACCCTCACCTTCGACCTGAGCACCAACTCGTGTGCTCTCGGCACTTTGTCGGTCTCTCAAACCCAGTTCTGCACCTACACCATTACCGCTGCCACCAATGGAACCAATGGCTACACGATCTCGTACCTACCAGCGGCAACCTTAACCAGTGTTGCCTCAGATACGATTAGCCACCTTTCGTCGCAGACGGCCTCGGTCCTCGGTACCGAACAGTTCGGCATGAATCTCCGGGCGAACACGGCTGCTGGTTCAAACACAGCTGTCGACTTCGGTGCAGACGCCTCCGGTGGCCTCGGCACCGTTGCTGCCACCTACAACACCACCAACCAGTTCAAGTTCAATACCAGCGGTGACACGATTGCCTCAACCACCGGCCCATCTGTGAACACCATCTACACCGTTGGGACGATTGCCAACATTGCCAGCAACACCGAAGCCGGTGCCTACACCACCACCCTCACCTACAA
>CAYZPG010000063.1:0-1822 GCA_964480605.1 uncultured Candidatus Saccharibacteria bacterium
TGTGATGCCAGTTGTCAACGATGTGCCGCTTATCCATGTGCTCTCCGGCTCCGATTGCGTCATCAGCCGCGTCCGCACGCATGACATGGAAAAGTTAAGCTACATCGGTGATCTGGGACTCGTCCCCGGCAAGTCCTTCCATTTGTTGAGTTGTGCGCCGTTCAAAGGTCCGCTGCGCTTGCAGATGAAGCCGCACGATCATTTGATTGGGTACGAACTCGCCTCTTCCTTGTGGGTGGAAGTGACTCGGCTTGGAGAAGGGAATGCGCCGCTTCCTAGGAAATAAAATTTGCTCGTACAATAGGCGGGATTGGAGACCCAATGAACAACGAACCACTTTATGGCGCCATCGAAGGGGGCGGGACGAAATTCGTCTGTGCGGTTGGCACAGGACCCGCTGCCTTGCGCGCTGAAATCCGTGTTGAAACCACTTCTCCCGAAGAAACGCTCTCGCAGGTTGTTAAATTTTTCCACGAGCAGGAAGCGAAGTTCGGCAAGCTCGCATCCATCGGATTTGCCTGCTTCGGCCCGCTTGATCCAAATCCCGCCTCACCGACGTACGGGCATATCTTACCCACCCCGAAACCCGGCTGGACGAATGCAAACGTCGTTGGCATGTTAAGCGATGCGTTTGATATTCCGATTGTCTTTGATACAGATGTAAACGGCGCAGCTTTGGGCGAATGGCGCTGGGGCGCAGCACAAGAACTTGAGACATTTATTTATCTCACCATTGGCACAGGCATTGGCGGCGGCGCCTACGTGGAAGGAAAACTTCTGCATGGACTCATCCACCCTGAGATGGGGCATATCCTACTCCGCCATGACCAGGAGAAAGACCCGTTTGCAGGGACGTGCCCATTTCATGGCGATTGCTTTGAAGGCTTGGCCTGCGGCGGCGCAATGGAAAAGCGTTGGGGGCAGACGGGTGAAACTCTTTCAGCGGAGCACCCCGCCTGGGATTTGGAAGCGGAGTATGTCGCGCAGGCGCTCGCCAACTACGCCTTGACCCTCTCGCCGCAGCGCATCATCCTCGGCGGCGGCGTTGGCTCGGTTCCACATCTGTTGCCCAAAGTCCAGGTGCAGACGCGCAAGTTGCTCAACGGTTATATCCAATCCCCGATCATCCTTGAACATATTGAAACCTTCATCGTCAACCCGGGGCTGGGCAATCGTTCTGGCGTGCTGGGCGCAATCGCATTGGCAAAGCAGGCGGGCGCATGAATTTTTCTGAAATCACAAATGACTTGTTTATCGGCACAACGCCTTCATCGGCAGACTATGACGGATTGCGTGAATTGGGTGTGCGGTTGGTCATCAACATGCGCATGGAACGCGCACCTCATTATGACCCGCATCCGACTCCCATGAAGCGGCTCTGGCTCCCAACATTTGACTCGCCGCTAATATGGATTCCCATCCGCTCGTTGATGCGCGGAGTGCGCACCGCTTTGGAAGTCATCCAAACGGGCGGCAAGGTATACACCCATTGCGCGCATGGCATTCATCGTGGTGTGACGATGGGGGCGTGCATCCTCATTGCACAGGGATATGATCCACTGGCTGCCATGAACCTGATCAAGGAAAAACGTCCGCAGGCAGACCCGTACGCGTTTTATATTCGTCCGCGCATTTTGAAGTTTGCGCAAGAGTGGCAGAAGTTATGGTAGACGGAGTCCAACGACTCCCGCCGTTGATGTCGAAAGTCGGAGACTTTCGACTCCATTGGTAAACTTGATGAAATGAAACGACAGACGCTCCTCGCGTTATTGGTTCTCCTCATCGCTTGCACTCCGCAAGACACACCACCTCCCACCGTGCT
>CAYZPG010000064.1:0-1707 GCA_964480605.1 uncultured Candidatus Saccharibacteria bacterium
CCCTCGCCGTTGATCTCGCGGCCGTTTGGCGTCAACCACTTGGCAATCGTGAGGCGAAGCGCCGAACCGTCTTCAAGCATCTCGACTTCCTGGACCGAGCCCTTGCCGAAGGTTTTCACACCAACCAGCTGGGCGCGACCAGTGTCTTGCATGGCACCAGCAACGATCTCGGATGCTGACGCGGAACCGCCGTTGACAAGCACGACGAGCGGCAGGTCCTTCAAGCGCGGCTCGTGGGTGACGTGGAATGATTCTTGCCCGCCACCCTTGCGCTCCTCGATCACCACCACGCCCTCGTCAAGGAAGAACGAACTGATGTCGATCGCCGAGTCGAGGAACCCGCCCGGGTTGTTACGGACGTCAAGGATGAGACCTTTGGCGCCCTTGGCGATCAAGTCGTCGGCTGCCTTGTCGAACTCAGCGACTGTGTCATCCGAGAACTGTGACAGCTCGATGTAGCCTAAGCCGTCCTCGCGAAGCGTGTACGTCATCGACGGTACGGTAATCGTATCGCGGGTCAACACGAAGTCCTTCGGCTCTTCGAAGCCCTCGCGCAGAATCCCGAGTGTGACCTGGCTGCCCTTCGCGCCGCGGATGGCGTTGATGAGCTCGCCGAACTGCATGTCCTTGGATTCTTTGCCGTCGACGGTGACGATTACATCTTGGGCCTTGAGGCCTGCCTTCTCGGCTGGCGAGCCAGGCAATGGCGCAATAATCAGAAAGAACTGCTGCTCTTGCGAAATCTCAGCACCGATCCCGCTGAACTCACCATTAATGTCTTCGAAGAAGCGGGTGGTTTCTTCGGGCGAGAGGAAGAGGCTGTACCGGTCGCCCAGTGCCTCAACCGTCCCCCGGATCGCACCGTAAACCAACTCTTGCTGGTCAATCGGCTTGGGAAAACGGCTCTCAAGCTTACCGTAGACATCCCAGTAGAGACCGAAATCCACGTCCGACGGCTTCCCGAGAGCGGTATTGAGCAGCTTGCCCGCCTCACTCGTCGGGTGATCCGAAACAGTCCGTGCGCCGGCGAGCGCGCCTAACGCGAACGTGGCAATCAGGACGATGATGAAGCTGAATTGGCCCAGCCGGTAGTTACGCAGCAATGATGCCTCCGCCCAGGATACGAGTACCGTCCGAGCATACCACCGACTGGCCGGCCGCGACAGCGGTTTGCGGCTGGTCGAAATCAATTAGGCCGTAAGAAAGTAAGGCGACGGCAAGTTGAGGCTGCTGGCCATGCCGAATGCGTGCTTGGATCCTGGTGAAATCGGTCGGCTGAGCCATCCAGGAGCACTGCTCGACGCCTACTACCTCTGCAACGGGAGGTGTCTCGCTCACAACTACTTGATTCGTTTTCTGTCGGCGTTCGCTGACAAAGTAGGGGCCTTTCTTGGGACCTGTGAATGTCAAACCGTGGCGCTGGCCAATCGTGTAGAGCGCAGCCCCCTCATGGGTGCCAACGATGGTACCGTCAGCAAGCATAACCTCACCTGGCTTCGTCTGGAGTCGCTCTTTCAGATAAGTTCGCAGCGAAACCGGCCCTAAAAAGCAGACGCCCTGGCTGTCGGGCTTCTGGGCAACCACAATCCCTCGTTTGCTCGCCTCGGCGCGCACCTGGTCTTTCGTCAGGTGGCCAATTGGAAAACGAATGAAGGGCAGCTGCTCATTCGTGAGCGTCCATAAGAAGTAGGTCTGGTCCTTGTGTTC
>CAYZPG010000065.1:0-1702 GCA_964480605.1 uncultured Candidatus Saccharibacteria bacterium
CCTCGAAGAGCGCCACCATCCCAAGCGGCATTCCCACCGCACGCACAAGCACCGAGCCTAAGCCGTTGGGGCCAAAAGAAAAAAACACGCTACCGAAATAGCGTGTCATTGAATTTCTTGCATCGTTTGATGTTGGTTGAGGGCCGCCCCAGCCATGAGTGTGCCCATCAGTACAAAGAGCGCCGTCCATGACAACATCTGAATGATCAGTGCCCCAACGATCCCGCCGAGGCTCACCAGGAGGTAGTAGCCACCGTTGGCAATCCCCCACAACCGGCAGGCCTGGGCCGGCTGCACCGTCTTGCCAAATAGGTACGACCAGGTCGGACTAGTGAGCGACATGGCAACCCCTAAGCACGCCTGGACGAAGAGCAACTGGGCTGGCGTCTTCACCAAGGCGTAGCTTACGTACACCAACGCGTTGAGCGCGTATCCAACGACTAGGAGCCACTGCGTACGAACCACGCAGCTACCGGTCCACCAGCCCACCGCTACCACCAAGAGTCCGGTCGTGCATTGGTAGAGCGACCAACCCCCGGCAATCTCGAGGATATTGCCACCTAGCTGCTGGCTAAACAGCGCGAAGAGCGGTCCGCTCATCAAGCCCTGCGCGAACGCAGAGAGAAAGGCGGTCGCAAGAAGCCGTGCCTCGCTCAAAGTAACCAAGTATATGTCCTCCTTCATGTTAAGTGAACCGTGAAGCATACGGGGGAAGGGAGAATCCGTCAAGGTGCCGACCTGGGTCAACACATCTGCTATGTTAGATATATGAAGCAATTCCTCATGCTCATTGGTGGGCTGGCGATTATTGTGATCGGTGTGGTTGGGTACCACAGCCTTCGTCAACCACCTGAGCCGACATCCCAGCAGGCACCAGCAGCGCAGCCGAAGACACCGACGAACAGCCAACCGCAACAGCCGCCAACAACGACATCGGTCGGCCAGTACATCGACTACACACCGACAAGTATCGCCTCAACAGCAGGTACCAAGATCCTCTTTTTCCACGCACCCTGGTGCCCACAGTGCCGGGCGCTCGATGCGAGCATCAAGGCCAGCACGATTCCCGCCAACGTCACCATCATCAAGGTGGATTACGACACAAACCAGGCCTTGCGACAGCAGTACGGCGTGACATTGCAAACCACGCTCGTGCGCGTCGATGACCAAGGCGGGCTGATCGAAAAAGTGGTCGCGTACGACGAACCAACCTTCCACACAGTCGAGCAACTGCTCAACTAACGCATGCCCGTTCTCCTCATCTCCTTCGTCGCCGGCTTCCTCACCATCGCCTCGCCTTGTATTCTGCCCGTACTCCCAGTTGTCATTGGCGGATCCGTAACCGGCCAGTCCGGCACCACGAAACGGCGGCCATTCATCATCATTGCTAGCCTCGCGGCCTCGGTGTTCGTGTTTACGCTACTCCTGAAGGCGAGTACCAGCCTCTTGGGTGTCCCACAGGCGGTCTGGCAGAACATCTCGGGCGCCATTCTCATTGCCCTCGGCCTCGTCTTTGTCTTTCCCAAGCTCTGGGAGCAGGTGGCATCGGGTATCAATGCCAGGTCAGCCCAACTACTCCAACAGGCGAGCACCGACCCATCAGACAATCGGCGAGACATCCTGCTTGGCGCCGCCTTGGGACCAGTATTCAACAGCTGCAGCCCCACCTACGCCCTGATCGTCGCCGTGGTGCTCCCCGCTG
>CAYZPG010000066.1:0-1677 GCA_964480605.1 uncultured Candidatus Saccharibacteria bacterium
AAGGGCGTTGCCAAAAAATAGCCCTGGCCAATCGACAAGTGGTACGTATCGCCCAGGTACCACGGTTCTTGTTTGACCCGCTCCTTCCACTCCGGTGTGGGCACCACGCCGCCTAACTCACCTGGCAACTCAATGCCGGTCGGGTGCCCAAAGCCAAACAACTCAAGGTAACGGTCAAGCCGCTCAATACCCAATCCTGGCACCACATCCCACCCGCCGCCAACAGCGTAAAAAAAAATGTCCGATGAAACAGCGATTGCCTTCCGGACATCCGTCATGCCATGCGCCTTCCAGTCTGGAAAAACAAAGTCACCCACGCGGATCTCGGCCGGAACATTGAGCGTCGTCCGTTCGGTAATGACACCTTCTGCCAACCCAGCTGCCGCGAGCACAGGCTTCACCACCGATCCTGCCGGATAGACGCCGGCAATCGCCCGATTTGTAAGGGGCGCGCCTGGATCATTCACGAGCGTACCCAGTTGGTCTTGCGAAATGCCACCCGCGAACAGGTTATTGTCGTAGTCAGGAAGGCTGACCATGGCTAGCACGGCACCATCTCGAGGATCCATGGCAACGCCGACCGCGGCTGACGACTGCGATGCTGCCATCTTGGCGGCGAGCAGCTCACCCATTCGTTGTTGCAAGCCAGCATCGATCGTGAGTGCCAGCGGCTCGCCGCTCAGCGCCGGTTGATTGCCGATCACCCGCTGAAAGTATCCTTTGGAATTTACCTCAACCCGCTCGGCGCCCGGCGTGCCATACAGGTCCGATTCATACGCCTTCTCGATACCCGCCTTCCCAACAATGCTCGCGTACGAATACCGGTCGGCGGCATCAAGCTCGGCCTGACCCACCTTACCCGTGTAGCCCAAGATGTGCGCGATGCCCGGCAACGAAGCGTACCGCCGCTCAGACTGCTCAGCTACCACAATGCCTGGCGAGTTGCCAATCCGCAGTAAGTAGCGGAGCGCCGTTTCTTGGTCGACGTGCTCTTGCAGCACCACTGGATGGATGGAGCGGAGGCCCTCCGCCTCCACGCGCGTCCGAATCTCATCGACTGGTTGGTTGAGGCAATCGGCTGCGAGCGCATAGATCGCAGCACGCTCGTTCGCGCTCGGGGGCAAATCGGCCGGGATGATGACAAGTTGGAACGAAGCAACGTTCGAGGCGAGAACCGTCCCGAACCGATCCGTAATGAGGCCGCGCGCTGGCAGAAGTTCCCGTGTTCGAACGCGGTTTCCTTGTGCGAGCAATTGATGACTCTTGCCCTCGGTGATCTGCAAAAAGGCCAGCCTGGCAGACAAGAGCAAGATCACGAGTCCCAAGACGCCGTAGAGCCACCGTCCATGTCGCGGCGCGACCGGTTGCACCTCGGCCTCGAGCGGCGCCTCATCTGTCCAATGAAACTCGTCATCTCGCGCGGGCATACTGCCTAATACCTCGGTCGGTTCAAAGAGCGACATCACTACCTTCCAATTCGCAAGCCTGACTGCACTGGCCCGAGAAAGCTCGCAATGAAGCCGCTGATTGGCAACAGGAGCAGTGCTCCAGCCACCAAGTCATGCAGAAGCTGTGTCCACGCACCAGTCATGATGGTCACGGGCAGGTGCGTAGAGACAAGGAGAAAGAGTCCAAGAATAAGGCTGTTCCACCAACCAACACCCTCAATAGCCCACC
>CAYZPG010000067.1:0-1631 GCA_964480605.1 uncultured Candidatus Saccharibacteria bacterium
TGGTATTGTACAAGTTTTAAACAGCGTACCTACCAGCAGCTTATAGAAATTGTGGATACATCAGCTCCGGTGATTGCCTGTCCGTATGATTTTACAGCGTCAAGCAATGGATACAGATGTGAAGCCGATGTATTTATAGCTATGCCAAAGGCCTATGACAGCTGTGGCAGCGTCTTGCGTATTGATTTGTCGTATCCCGGTGGTTTTATAAAGAACTATACCGCGAGATCTATCAAATTACCGGTAGGAGTAAACACTTTGACATTCACGGCCTATGATGTATGTTATAATCATTCAAGCTGCAATTTTACAGTGACTGTTGAGGATCAGACACCACCTGTGGCTGTATGTGATCGTGAAACGGTCGTAACACTGGACCGCTTTGGAGAGGTTTGGGTTCCTGCCACTGTATTTGATGATGGAAGTTATGACGATTGTCATATTAAGAATATGCTTGTACGCCGCATGTCCCCACAGCAGGAATGTGGACGCGATGAAACAACGTACAGGGATTCCATCCATTTTTGCTGTGCAGACCTTGGCAATGAAGTTATGGTAATGTTTAAAGTTACGGATGCCCATGGAAATGAAAACACATGCATGGTCCGGGTTGAAGTGCAGGATAAAACAATACCGCATATTGATTGTCCACATGATGTCACGATTTCATGTCATGAGCATATCGATACCAGCGATTTGAGTCGATTTGGAACACCACGGGTATCGGACAACTGTAATACAAATTATGAAGAACAGGTTGTGGTAGAAATTAATCAATGCCGCGAAGGATATATTGACCGCATTTTTACGGCGGGTAATGGAAATGGCATAGATGTCTGTGTACAGAGAATTTGGATTGTAAATCCGGAACCTTTTATTGAAGATTCTATTGTTTGGCCATTGGATTATGAAACTAACGGATGTTTATCTGATGCTCTTCTTCCTGAAAAGCTCCCTGTGAAATATGGTTTTCCAATTCTCAAGGAGGATTTTTGCGATCTTGTTGGTGTATCTTATGAGGACCATACATTCCGTTTCGTGAATGGGGGAGACGCTTGTTATAAAATTATCCGTAAATGGAAAGTTGTGAATTGGTGCAGATTCAGGGATCCTGTAACAAACGAGCCGATATATTTCACACATGATCAGATTCTTAAGGTACATAATTTTGACGATCCGGTAATTGAAACCGGATGCAGGGACACCGTATTTAATATCATTGACACTACCTGTTTTGGTGGAGATGCCTACCTGGTGGCTACTGCTCACGATCAGTGTACTCCTGATAATGAATTGGTTTGGGAATATCATATTGATTTGAATAGAGATGGTATCTATGATTACAGTGATTTAGGGGTCGGAAATACGATCAATGCAAGCGGATTTTATGCTTTGGGTAAGCATCGTATAAAGTATGTGTTTGAAGATCGCTGTGGCAATAAATCCGTCTGTGAACGAAATTTTGAAATTGTAAACTGTAAGCCACCTACAGCATATTGCAAGGTTGGCCTTTCTACTTCTTTGGTTCCAATGGACTTGAATGGAAACGGAAGTATTGATGCTGAGCTTGCCATTATTTGGGCTAAGGATTTCGACAATGGAAGTTATCATCCTTGCGGTTACCCGCTCAC
>CAYZPG010000068.1:0-1594 GCA_964480605.1 uncultured Candidatus Saccharibacteria bacterium
ACGAGCATCTCGGCGAACTCTGGGTAGGTGCTGGGCGCCTGGCCGCAGACCGAGACGGTCACGTTGTGCTTCCGACAGCTCTGGATCACCCGTTCCACCGACCAGAGGACGGCCGGGTTGCGCTCGTCGAACTCCTCGGAGAGCTTGCCATTGTCACGATCAGCCCCAAGGGTGAGCTGCGTTAGGTCGTTGGTGCCGATCGAGACACCCTGGACGCCAGCCTCGAGGAACTCGTCGATGAGGATTACGTTGCTGGGCACCTCGCACATCATCCAGAGCTTGAACGTTCGTTCGGCGGTCAAGCCGGTAGCGTCGACGAGTTCTTTCACCCGTTTGAACTCGGCCACGGTCCGGACGAAGGGGATCATCAGCCAGAGGTTCTCGTAGCCACGACGGCCGCGGATCTCCTGGATCGCCTCGAGCTCAGCCTGGAAGAGGTCGGGGTCCGAGACGTAGCGGAAGGCACCCCGGTAGCCGATCATCGGATTCTCCTCGTGCGGCTCAAACTCCTCGCCGCCCTTGAGGCTCCGGTACTCGTTCGTCTTGAAGTCCGTGCCCCGGTAGACCACCGGGTGCGGGTGGAAGGCCTTGGCAAACTGCTCGAGGCCATGGACCAGCTTCTGGACGTACTCGTCACGCCGACCGGCCTTGACCATGGCCTTCGGGTGCTCACCTAAGGCAGCAACCATGAACTCAGCCCGCAAGAGGCCGACGCCGTCGGCACCCTGCTTGGCGATCTCGAGCGCTTTCTCTGGCTCAGCCAGGTTGACGTACAGCTTCGTGGCAGTCGTCGGCGAGACCTCGGCTACGCGGGCACGACGCACCGGCTTGGGCGTTGCCGCCTGTTCATGCGTCAGTGTGAGCTTCCCTAGGTAGACCTTGCCGCTCGCACCGTCGACGGTGACGATCTGGCCGTCGTGGAGTAGGTGCGTGCCGGTACCAGTCCCAACCACCGCCGGAATGCCGAGCTCTCGGGCAGCTACCGCCGCGTGGCTGGTGCGGCCGCCGCTGTCGGTGATGATGGCCGCCACACCTTCAAGGGAGGGGACGTAGTCGGGTGTCATCGACTCGGCGGCAATGATGTCTCCTGGCTCGATCTGCTCAAGGTCGGCTGCACGATGGATGATCCGGACGGGTCCGGTTGCCACGCCTACACTACTTGGCACACCTGTTACCAGGGGCAGCTGGGTCGTCGACGCCGCCTCGCTGGCGCCGCGCACTGGCACCTTGGTGGTCACCGTTGTGATCGGCCGGGCGTGTACAAAGAAGAGCTGGCCGCCGCCAATCGCCCACTCGGTATCCTGCGGGAAGCCAAAGTGTTGCTCGATGCTCCGGCCGGCCTCACCAAGCGCCGTGAGTTGGTCGCTGGTCAGTTTTGGCACCCGCTGCAGCTCGGTCGGCACCGGCAGGTGCACCAACTGCTTGCCGCCCGATTGTTTCGCAAGCTTCCAGGCCTGAGGCGCGATAGTCCGCTCAAGCACCGCCAGATCGTCCTTGCGGAGCCGATAACGGTCTGGCGTCAGGGCACCCGAAACCACCGCGTCGCCCAAGCCCCAGGCCGCATCGACGGTGATCACCGTCTTGTCGTTGGTGA
>CAYZPG010000069.1:0-1585 GCA_964480605.1 uncultured Candidatus Saccharibacteria bacterium
ATCACGCCCGCTCTTTCTTCGCGACGTGCCGGATGGCTCGCCAATAAACGGCGGCGAGGAGTAGCGTGAGAGATAGCTGCAGCGTGTAGTAGTACAACGCAAAGCTCGTGACAAGTGCGGTTGAGCGTGTGGCGACGAGGACGAGGACGGCAAGGGCGAACGACGTCAGTTGGACAACAGTCAGCAGGCTGGGTGCGGCATGCGCCGTAAGATAGCTTGCGAAGTAGAGTCGGAGAGGAAGTACGGACAATCCGCCAGCCAAGAGCAGGCTGGCTGCATAGCCTTGCTGCGCCTGGCTGCCAAAGAGTGGTATGAAGGCCAGGCGGGCAAAGAGGTAGTACCCGCCGGTTAGTACGAGGCCAATGGCGAGTTGTTGCAGGAGAATGCGTCGATGAGGCAGCCGTCGAGCGCGCATGATCTGCGGAAAATATGTCGTGGAGAGAGCGCCCATGAGACCAGTTGCCGAGTTGATCAGTACGTAGCCAACGAGCAGCGAACCCAGGGCCTCGTACCCAAACATCCAGGAGACAAGTAACTGCTGCACCGAGTCCTGCATCCCACCGCTAAATTTCTGCAGCGTGTACGCAACGCCGGTACGCACGGTAATCGGAAACTTGGGTGGTGCGGTGTCGGTGATGTGGCGCTGGACGCGTCGATAGGCATGAGCGATGGAAAGCGACGAGATACCAACGTAGCCAAGAAGGAGCGAAGGCACGCCCAGACCGCGCCACAAGCCAACCAGGAGCCAGAGCGCGCCGGCACCCATGGTACCGAGCACGCGGATGGTGACTGGGCGGAAGATACCTTGGCCCTCGTAGTAGGTGTACCACGCGTTCAGGCCATAGAAGAGCGGCATGAAGAGGCTGACGCCAATCAAGCTCAGGCCGATGACGGGTTCGTGGAGTAGCAAATAGTACGTGGCACCAAGGCTCAATAGGGCAAGAGTAATCAGCCAACTCGCTCGAACGCTCAGCGTTGTCGTATCGATGACTGCTCGTGGCGTGCCGGCGGCAACGTTGCGGAGGCTAAGGATATTCAGGCCCGGGAGGGAGAGTACGGAGACAAGACTCATGAGTGAAAATGCGTACTGGTACTGTCCGTAGAGGTGTGGGCTGGCTAGCCGGGCAAAGGCCGTCGTGGTTGCGAGTGAGAGTAGGCCTAAACCGACGTAGCGGACCGCGACCCAAAACCCGCTCGTTGCGAAGTACCGGACATCGAGGCCAAGCCGCTGTCCTACGCGGTCAAGCAGCGTAGTCATGGAGTAGTAATGCGTGTAGCTTCGCTGTCTCGCGACGGACATCAAAGTCGCCTTGGATGCGGCTGATTGCTTTAGCCGCCAAACTGCGTCGCTGATCCTGATCGGTCAGGAGGTGGGTAAGGTGGCGTCGGAGTGCCGGTCGATCGCCAGGCTTGAACGTGAGGCCAACCCCATCGCGCAGTAAGATTTTGACGCCACCGACGTGCGAGGCAATGGGAGCGCAGCCGACGGCCATTGCTTCCATGAGTGCGTTCGGCAGGCCTTCTGAGTAGGATGGCAGGACGAAGATGTCCATTCGCTTGAGGACGGCGGGAATGTCGCTCCGAT
>CAYZPG010000070.1:0-1580 GCA_964480605.1 uncultured Candidatus Saccharibacteria bacterium
TGTTTTGCGTCGTGACATTCGCTCGATGCGTGTAGTCCCCAGCACACCCTGTTACGCACCGGAAGGTAATGTCGTACGTACCGACGGCGCTCCATACTGGTGGCGCGGCTGCGATCGCCATCTGTGTCGGACCAAGTACTGGGAAAGCCGAGACTAACAGCATCGCGCTTCCAGCTACCACCGTCCGTCCCACTCTCAGTATTCGACTGTAGAACGTCGCCATACTACGCTCCTTTGTTATGAGTACGTACCTTCACACAACACCCGAGTGAAGGGATTTGTCAAATCCTAGGAGACGAACTGACTGTTGTAGAGCGAGGTGTAGAAGCCGTGCTTCGCCATGAGTTCGATGTGGGTGCCCTGCTCGATGATGTTGCCGTCTTTCATGACCAGGATAAGGTCCGCATTGCGGATGGTGGAGAGGCGGTGGGCTATGACGAAGCTGGTCTTACCACCCATGAAGCGCTCCATCGCCTGCTGGATGAGCACCTCGGTACGAGTGTCGACCGAACTGGTCGCCTCGTCGAGGATGAGCATCGGCGGATTGGTGAGCATCGCGCGGCCGATGGTAAGGAGCTGTTTCTCGCCTTGCGAGATATTGTTGGCCTCCTCATTCAAGACCATCTCGTAGCCGTTCGGCAGCGAGTGGATGAAGTGCTCGGCATGGGCAGCGCCCGCCACGGTTTCAATCTCGCGCAGCGTGGCATCCGGCTTGCCGTACGCCAAGTTCTCTTGAATGGTGCCATTGAAGAGCCAGGTATCCTGCAACACCATGCCGAAGAGACGACGAACATCGGCCCGCTTCATCTCACGGATATCGACACCGTCGATACGGATAGCACCGCTCGTCACCTCGTAAAACCGCATGAGTAAATTCACGAGCGTGGTCTTGCCGGCACCGGTCGGACCGACGATGGCCACCCGCTGCCCTGGGCGGATCGAGGCAGTAAAGCCCTTGATCACAGCCTTGTCGGTATCGTAACCGAAGACGACATTGTCGAACTCGACTGCGCCCTTCGGGCTCGTGAGAACAGCGGTTGCCGACGATTCAGGTGATTCTTCAGCCTCTCCGAGAAACTCGAAAACGCGCTCGGCAGCGGCCGTCGTTGATTGGAGGACGTTCGCGATATTAGCCGTCTGCAGGATCGGCTGATTGAACGAGTTCGTGTACTGGATGAACGCCTGGATATCACCGATTTGGAGCACGCCCTTCGTGGCCAAGTAGCCGCCAAGCACCGAAACGCCCACATACCCCAAGTTGCCAATGACGCTCATGATCGGGAACATGAGGCCCGAGAGGAACTGAGCTTTCCATGCGCTGTCGTACAGTTCGGTATTGATACCTTTGAATTTCTCGACCGACCGGCCAGCGCCGCCGAAGACCCGCATGACGACGTGGCCGCTATACATCTCTTCGATGTGTCCGTTCAGAGAACCGAGCGTGACCTGCTGCGAACGGAAGTAGCCTTGCGACCGGCTAATGATGACGCCGACTACTGCGAAACTCAGCGGCACGATGAGGAGCGCCACGAGCGTCATCTGCCAGCTGATCGAGAGCATCATGATGAGGATGCCGATGA
>CAYZPG010000071.1:0-1574 GCA_964480605.1 uncultured Candidatus Saccharibacteria bacterium
GGTTCACGACCACCGCTTCAAACGCCGCCGTAACGTCATCAGCCTGATCCAGGATAAGACGGATCGCCCCATTGAATCTTCCCTCGTCGTACAGCGTCGCCTTGTAGAGCGTGACCGAGTCGACACCGAGCTGACGGTATACGGCCTCGAACTCCTCCGCATAGAAGCGTGCATAGTTATGGTCGAGCGTGACGGGCTGACCATCCGGCTTCCCTTGCTCGTCTGGCACCGGCAGTTCACGCATCGGCCGACCTAGGTAGGGAGCATAGGCAGCCTGATCGAGATAGTTCGGGATCTTATCGAAGGGATCAGCGTCATCGAAGCCATAGTAGTAGACTACGTCGTGGCCACGGCTTCGCAATGCCCGAGCAACCGCATCGTGCACCAAGACACCTCGCAGTGAGCCGACGTGGATGTGGCCGGATGGCGTTTTCCAATCCGACACGACAAACGGAGCCGCGTGCCGCCGCTCAACTGCATCCGCACTCTCATCCGTCCAGAAGGCCATTGGCAAAATCCTACCATATGCCTTTCTGGGTTGCCTATGCACGGCACGCAAACGCGGGTCCAACTAGACCCGCGCTAGAGACGCTGCCTGGTGCGTTACGCAACAGACGTGATGGTGTACTGGACCGTACCACCCGGTGTTGCCACAGAGACCTGATCCTTCGGCTTCCGACCGATCAAGGCGGCGCCAACTGGAGACTCAACCGAAAGCTTGCCGGCGGCAGGATCGCCTTCGTTCGCACCGACAATCTCGTACGTCATCGAGTGTTTGCCAGTTTGCACCACAACCTTGCTACCAATTTGGATAATGTCCGAACCGGCTTTCACCGTCACTACCTGGGCATGCTTCATTGCCGCCTCAAGCTCCTGGATCCGCCCCTCAATGAAGGCGAGTTGCTCACGAGCATCATGGTAGTCCGCATTCTCAGACAAGTCGCCAAGCTCACGGGCAGCTGCCATGCGCTTCACAGTCGCCGGCCGGTCAACCGTCCGGAGCTTTGTGAGCTCTTCCTTGAGCTTCTCGAGACCTTCAACAGTTACTTGCATGCTTTGCACCATACGCGCTCCTTTATCTATCCGGTGGGAGTATAAAGACTTCTCAAGAACAGGTCAATTCTTCACGTACCGCTGATGCTGTTCGCCAAAAAACCACTGGAGGGTTTCAAGCGCGACCGGCTCGGCGATTTCGTTGCCAGCGCCTCCACCGTCAAGCAGAATGGTAATCACAATTTCCGGATTTTCATACGGTGCGAACGCCGTAAACCAGGCGTGCGTCTTCTCCTCAATGCCAAATTGGGCGGTGCCTGTTTTCCCAGCCGAGGTTACGGGCAGCGCCTGGAGCTGTCGCGCCGAACCGTTCTCGACTGCCTGACGCATACCAGACCGAGCAATCGACAACCATGCATCGTCCACAATTGCAGATGCCTTCGGCGCTGGCGTCTGGGCAACCGCCAGGTACGGCGTCACAACCGTCCCGCCATTCGCAACGGCGGCGATCGAGGCGGTTACCTGTAAGGGCGTTGCCAAAAAATAGCCCTGGCCAATCGACAAGTGGTACGTATCGCCCA
>CAYZPG010000072.1:0-1556 GCA_964480605.1 uncultured Candidatus Saccharibacteria bacterium
ACAGTAATTGCGCCATACTATATCTCCAGCTTCGCTCTACTTACCCTATGCGTTGTCCGATGAGTTGAATCCAACGGGTTTTACCCGCCTGGTGAATTGTCTCATACCGAATCTGGTACCCTCGTTCAACGAGCCCGGCTTTGAGCTCATCAGCCGTAAAGTAGCTGAAGAACCGTTCGTACGGGCTACCGTAGTCGTCTTCCTGCCGAATCTCTTCGTCCGGCCGATCCACCTTCTTTTCCTTGACTGCTATGTAGAGTACGCCACCTGGATGCAGTTTTGCCGTACAGGCATCCAGTATACCCGGCACTTCCTGACGAGGAATGTGCAGGAGTGCGGCTTGCAGGTAAATACCATCGAAGGTTTCTGGCAAGTGATGGATCTCCGACAGATCAAGAACGCGAAAGTCGCCGCTCGGCGCCTGCTCTCGGGCAATCTCAATCATGCGTGGTGCAAAATCAATGCCGACTACCCGAAGTCCACGCCGCAGCAGATACGCCGACTTGATACCTGGTCCGCACCCGCCATCGAGAACCAGCGCCCCGGGTGCAAGTAGCGAAACAAACGCGTCACTTCCGCCCTGCGACCAGTCATCCTGCTGATGATCCGTCAACCAGTCATCAGCAATCCGGTTATACGTATCGCGAAGCGCCGCTCGATAAAGCAGCATGGTTAGCCCTTCTTCCACTTCTTATCCTCTGCCTTTCGATCGACAAACCAGGCATCGTCCGCATCGTACCACCAGGAATCCGGATGGAGCTCAACGAGCGTTTCTCCTAGCTTTTTTGCATTCGCAGTCTTCAGGCGCTTCAGAGCGATTTGTATCCACTCCTTTGCCTTGGCATTACCTTTCTCTTCTTCGGCGCGCAGCGTCGAGATCCATTCAAGCGAATCCGCGTCCTTTACGATTTGAGCTTCCAACGTTTCACGAGCTTGCTCCTCTTCATATAGCGACGTTATTTCGTCACCGAATGGCACGCTGCTTGCAATATCCGATACAGCCCGTGACTCCGCGAGTCGTCCATACCGCTGATGGACGTAATTATGATCCGAGGTTCTGCCTTCGCCAATGTCGTGAAACAATGCCATGAGCGCAACTTTGCGAGCGTCCGCCGCTGGTTCAAGCTTCGCCAGCGAATACGCAATCATTGCGGTATGGAATAAGTGTTCAGCTACAGACTGGCTACCACTACCCAGAAACCAAAAACCAGACCGCGGCGTTTTACTATGAATGCCTGTCTCGTAGACAAAATTGGCAATCTTCACGTAGAGATCTTTTATCGTATCAGTCATTCATCCCTCCGACACCCACTACTGCGCCCCGTGGCACTTCTTGAACTTCTTCCCCGATCCGCAGGGGCAGGGATCGTTGCGGCCGACGTTGCCATACGGGTTAAACGTAGCAACCTCTTGGGCAGTGGGACTACCCTTCGATCGCACGGTCACCGTCACACCACTCTCTTGTTTTTGCACTGCTTGTTTTGGTGCGGCGGCCCTTGGGGCAGCTTTCGGGCTAGCTGGAGCAGCGTTCGAGGTCTCGAGTGGTGTGGCAGCTG
>CAYZPG010000073.1:0-1526 GCA_964480605.1 uncultured Candidatus Saccharibacteria bacterium
ATACAATATACCAACTATCCTACCTTTATTGGCACAGCGGGCAGTAATGTACGAATGAACTGCCAGGTGATACTCTATGAAACTACCAATGTGATTGAATTCAGATATGGTTCCCTGAATGTTACAGGTAATCAGGCTTTGTCCTACGGAGCCATGATAGGTTTGGAATGGGGAACGGGTGGAAGCGGAAAATATATTGATGCTGTTACCGGCTCATCCATAGTGAATAACCGTATGTTGGTACCATCAAGCGGATGGCCTTCATACAATTTCCGTTTTACACCCGGTACTCCAACAACAATACCTGCAGGAACTTACAACGTTGGCGTTGGTCAAACTTACAACAGTTTAACACAGGCAGTTGCTGATGTTAATCATCGTGGAATTACAGGAGCGGTAACTTTAAACTTAACCGATGCACAGTACGATACAACTGCAGCAAATGGAAGTAATATTTTCCCGATCTTCATTGCAACACCAAATGCCGATACCACTAATAAGCTTACCATAATCAAATCTGGTGCCGCAGCTACACTGGCATTTCGCGGAACAACTGTAAATGCTAATGAATCAGGCACAGGAGTAAGCACAGGCGTTTTTAATGAAAGTAATGAGCCGATACTATGTGTTTTATCATCACACAACACCCTAAGCAATCTAAATCTTATTGCTCATGGTACAAGCAATCAACAGAATGTGGACATAGGGCTTGCTGTATGCGAATTGTTTGGCAATAAAGGTGCGCAATACAATTTCTTCGATAAAATCTCAGTTGACCTGAATCGCACCAACACCAATTCAGTAGGAATTTATTCATTCAACACAACTGCTCCTGGTGGAACAGCAGGCACCAACTCCTACAATACTTACCGCGATTTGAATATAAAAGATTGCTCGCGTGGAATTGCGCTTGTTGGTGTAAATACTGCAACGGGACCTGCAGATAATGGAAACCAGATTCTTGCCTCATCATGCAGCACCTACAATATTATTGGAGACCCCGGTACACCTGATGATATAATCGGAAGTGGCGCCTATGGCGTTTACATAAGCGGACAAAACGGTTTTACGGTACGCAACTGCAAAATCCAAAACATAACAGGCACTACAACATCCGGTGATGTGGATGGAATTGTAGTTGCCAACTCATTGGGAGCTAATGAAGTAAGCAATAACATTATTCATACATTAAGACGTAACAATGCAGGCATAAGCTCTCTGCATTTTGTAGCAGGGCTCCGGTTTAGGTGGGATAATCAAGCGATGAGTTATAAAATTTTTAATAACAGCATCAGCAACCTGTTGTCTTCTTACACAGGTGCTGTTACGATTACAGCAGCCATAGTGGGTATTTACTTTCAGGACAATACCGGCAATGTTACCACAGAACTTTACAATAATAGCGTTAGCCTTGATGGAAGCACATTCCTCAATGCGTCTTCCACTTGTTTGGCCATTGTTGCATACGGTGAAAATTTCCAGATAAAGAATAATGTGTTCGCAAATTTCACAGGTGCACAGACAGG